>JBCKXH010000040.1:0-18633 GCA_038921555.1 Paracoccaceae bacterium | reverse complement strand
CCTACGAGGCCCGCCCGCCCCGCGTGGAAAAGCCGATTGACCCCGACAATCCGTTTGCCGTGCTGGCTGCATTGCGGTTCAAACCCTGATTGGCGGGGTCCTGCACTGGCGGCGCAAACACTCTATCTTGATCCGGATGGCACCGCATCCGACCTTGAATCCGCCGCGGCGCTCCCTTATCTTGGTGGCAACGTGCCAAATACAGGACGCCAATCCCATGACTTATGTGGTCACCGACAACTGCATTGCCTGCAAATACACCGACTGTGTCGAGGTGTGCCCGGTGGATTGCTTCTACGAGGGCGAAAACATGCTGGTGATCCATCCCGATGAATGCATCGACTGCGGCGTTTGCGAACCCGAATGTCCCGCCGATGCGATCCGCCCCGATACCGAGCCGAATCTTGAAGTCTGGGTCACCTTCAACCGCAAATATTCCGATATGTGGCCGGTGATCGTGAGCAAGAAAGACCCGCAGCCCGAGGCAGCGGCGCGTGACGGCGAGAAGGACAAGCTCAATCGCTACTTCTCGGAAGCAGCTGGGGCAGGCGGCTGAGGCGTGGCCGCTGACCCCGAACGATTCGCGCCAGACCAGTCCTGCGGGCGCTGCCGGAGCGAATTCTTCACTGAAGTTTGCCAAATCGCCTGATTCCGCGCTGCTTTGGCCCTGCGGGGCAGTTGGAATCAGTCGCTTTTTGTGTTATACAATCGGCACAATCAATGAAGGATGCCTGAACCCACTCAGCGCTGCTCGCCGGTGTGCGGTTTTTCTGCCGACCAGACCCATCGGAGCCGCACGGTGTCGAACCGTGACCTTGGGCTTGTCGTCGGAAGCGGGCCTTGCCCCTGGGGGAACCACTGAATGACCAAGATGAAGAAGCCTGAGTTCCAGCCCAACGAGTTTGTGGTCTATCCCGCCCATGGCGTGGGTCGCGTCATCTCGATCGAAGAGCAAGAGATCGCAGGAATGCGGCTGGAGCTTTTTGTCATCTCGTTCGAAAAGGACAAGATGACCCTGCGCGTTCCGACCCACAAGGCGACCGAGATCGGCTTGCGCTCGCTCTCCACCCCCGATCTGGTGACCAAGGCGCTGGACACTCTCAAAGGCAAGGCGCGGGTCAAGCGGGCGATGTGGTCGCGCCGCGCCCAGGAATATGAACAGAAGATCAACTCGGGCGACCTGATGGCAATCGCCGAAGTGGTGCGCGACCTGCACCGCAGCAATGACCAGCGCGAGCAAAGCTATTCCGAGCGTCAGCTTTACGAGGCGGCGCTGGAGCGTCTGACCCGCGAAGTGGCCGCCGTTGCCGGCTCGGATGAGGCAGGCGCCCAGCGCCGCGTCGGTGACGTTCTGATCAGCCGCGCCGCCTGATCTGTGCGAAATTGCAGCAAACGGCGGTCTGGCGGGCCGCCGTTTTCGTTTGGTCGGAAATGCGCCACAAATGGTCTGCCCCGACTGGCCAATCTCGCGGTCCCGCTCTAGCTTGCGTCTCAGCCAAACCGGATGGACCGCATGACACCCCAGACCCTCGCCGACTTTCGCGCGGCCCTTGTCAATCTGCCCGCCCCGGATGCGCTTGCCAAAGACGCCGCTGCCCGGCGCAACGGCCAGTTGACCAAACCGCCGGGCGCATTGGGCCAGCTTGAGGATATCGCGATCTGGCTGGCAGGCTGGCAGAGCACCGACCGCCCAAGGATCACGCGGCCCCAAGTGGCGATATTTGCCGGAAATCATGGGGTTGTGGCGCAGGGTGTCTCGGCCTTTCCGCCCGAGGTGACCGGGCAGATGGTCGCCAACTTCCGGGGCGGCGGGGCGGCGATCAACCAATTGGCCAAGACCTTTGGCGCCAGCATGACGGTTCATGCCATGGCGCTTGACCGCCCGACCGGCGACTTTACCCAAGGCCCCGCCATGTCGGACTCCGACCTGGTGAGCGCCCTGCAAACCGGCTGGACCGCGGTTGATCCCCAGACCGACCTTCTGGTGCCTGGCGAAATGGGCATCGGCAATACCACCGCCGCCGCCGCCATCGCCTGCGCCCTGTTTGGCGGCTCGGCCAAAGACTGGGTCGGTCGCGGCACCGGCGTTGACGACGCAGGCCTTGCGCGCAAGGCCTGCGTCGTGGCCGCTGGCGTGGCGCTTCACCCCTCACGCGACCCTTTGGAGGTGCTGCGCTGCCTCGGTGGCCGCGAAATCGCCGCCATGGCTGGCGCCATGCTGGCCGCACGGCACCTGCGCATCCCTGTCCTGCTGGATGGTTTCATCGCCGGTTCCGCCTGCGCCGTCCTGCACGCCGCCAACCCCGCCGCCCTTGACCACTGCATCGCCGCCCACCTCAGCGCCGAGGCCGGCCACGCCCGCCTGCTGAGCGCGCTTGGCAAGGTCCCGCTGCTCAGCCTTGGTCTGCGCCTTGGCGAAGGCTCTGGCGCAGCCCTTGCCATCGGCATCATCCAGGCCGCCGCCAACTGCCATTCCGGCATGGCGACCTTCGCCGAGGCCGGTGTGGCCGGGGGCTGATTTACCCTTTCTGAAATACTCCCGCCGGAGGCACCCTTGGCTGATGCCGGACGCTCCGCGGGGAGTATTTTTGCCGAGATGAATGCGGATCAGGTCTCCGCCGTCAATCGGGTCTCAGGCGTCAGACGGGCGCTTTCCAGTTCTTCGCTCAGGGAAAGCTGCATGTCACGGTCGAGGTCCTTGACGCGGGCGACGAATGCGGCGTTCAGGTCCATCCGTTCACCCGGCACCCACAATTCGGCGAGGTCCTGCATTGCGGCACGGTCCAGATGCGAGAAAGCCTGCGAAAGGGTCGCGGCTTCATAGTCGGTAAAGCCCATGCTTTCCAGCACATAGCGCCCGGCCCGGACCGAGCTGTCAAAGGTTTCGCGCACGATCTTGTCGGCCCCGGCCTGATATAGCTCATAGACATGGATACGGTCGCGGGCGCGGGCGATGATCTGGATGTCGGGCCGCCGCAGCCGGGCAAAGCGCACCAGCTCAGTGGCCTTGGCCATATCGTCGATCGTCACCACCAGCGCCTGTGCTTCCATCAACCCGGCCGCTTCCAGTAGCTCGGGCCGCGTCGGGTCGCCGAAATAGCCCTTGACGCCAAAGCGGCGCTGGGTCTCGATTGTCGCCATGTCGTTGTCCAGCACCACGGTTTTCAGCCCGGAATGGCGCACCAGCCGGTTGACGACCTGGCCAAAGCGTCCGAGCCCGGCAATGATCACCGCGCCGCGCTCGTCGATCACATCGGCGGGGTGGTCGGTGTGGCGCGCCGCCAGCCGGGTCGAGATCGCCTCATAGCCCAGAAACAGCAGCGGCGTCAGCAGCATCGACAGGCTGATCACCAGTTGCGCCACCTGGCCGGTCAGCACCGGCAGGGCGCCCTCGCCGCGCGCAACGGTGATGATCAGAAAACCGAACTCGCCGCCCTGCGCCAGTCCCAGCGCGAACAACATGCGGTCGCGCGGCCTTAGCCGGAAGATCAGCGCCACCACGTTCAGCACCGCCACCTTCACAACGATCAATCCCAGCACCGCCCCGATGATCAGCACGGGTGAGGCGATCAGCAGGGCAAAATTGATCCCCACCCCCACCGTCATGAAGAAAAGCCCCAGCAGCAGACCCTTGAACGGTTGCAAATCGGCCTGCAACTGGTGGCGAAACTCCGAATTGGCCAGTACGACGCCGGCGACAAAGGTGCCAAGAGCCGGCGACAGGCCGACCAGCATCATCATAAACGCAATGCCCAGCACCATCAGCAGCGAGACGAAGGTCGACATTTCCGGCAGCCGCGCTTCATGGACAAAGCGAAACACCGGCCGGCTGAGGAAATGCCCGGCCAGCACGATCCCGGCGACGATCACCATGGTCAAAAGCGCCACTTG
Source organism: Paracoccaceae bacterium (assembly GCA_038921555.1). Taxonomy (GTDB): domain Bacteria; phylum Pseudomonadota; class Alphaproteobacteria; order Rhodobacterales; family Rhodobacteraceae; genus Stagnihabitans. The sequence continues at coordinate 14,742 of JBCKXH010000040.1, read as the reverse complement.
CCAGGCCGGCAGGTTGTCGACCAAGGACATCAGCGGCTCGGCCAGCCCCTCGGGCGCGGGTTCGCCAGGTGCTGTGGCCTTCGGTGCCAGAAACGGTATGACGGCCAGGAAGGGCACCAATGCCAGATCCTGCATCAGCAGCACCGCGAATGAGGCCCGCCCGCCCGCGCTGCGGATCAGCCCCTTTTCCGCCAGGGTTTGCAGCACGATGGCGGTTGATGACATCGCCCCCAGCATGCCGATGATCACCGCGACCTGCCAGGCCATGCCGAACAGCATGGCGCCACCCGCCACCACCGCCATGGTCAGCCCGATCTGCAAGCCACCCATGCCGATCAGCCTCTGCCGCATGTCCCACAGCGCCTGCGGCCGCAGTTCCAGCCCGATCAGGAACAGCATCAGCACGACGCCGAACTCGGCAAACTCTTGCAGGTCGCTGGCCTCCGCCCCGGCCAGCCCCAGCACCGGCCCCATCAGGATGCCCGCCGCCAGATAGCCCAGCACCGACCCCAGCCCCAGCCGCACCGACAAAGGCACCACCAGCACGGCGGCGCCAAGGTAGATCGAGGCTTGCAGCAGGAGGTTTTCCATCACGGCCTTTCGCCAAAGCAAATCAGGGAAAACTGGCTACCGGCCTTCCCGCCGGATTTGCGAAAATCAAGAACTCGAATCGGGTCAGGCGATTCTGACAGCGGCTGAACTGATCCCGGCCTAGCTGGGGCCGTGGCCATTCAAACACCGGCGACCGGGAAAGGGAAGGGGGCCTCAGCCCTGCGGCAGCGACAGGGTCAGCATACGGCCGCCCTTTTGGTACTGCACCGCCGTGGCGGTAATGGCTGCGACCCGGCCACCGTCGATCGTATCGCCGACGACGATCTTTCTCACCCCACCGCCCGGCTGGCGCACCATGGCATAGCGCCCCGAGGTGGTGCCGAAAATGCCCAGCAAGGCCAGCCGCGACAGGTTCAGCGCATCCTTGGTGGTGGCTTGCCTCGCGACCGAGGCATTGGTCGGCAAGGTTGGCGCCGGGGCCTCGGCCTCGGGCTCGGGTTGTTCCTCGGGGGCCAGGCTGGCGGTCTGAGTTTGCGGTTCAGACTGCTGCACGGCGGCGGCCACGGCGGCATCCACCGCCTGATCCATGCCGCTGGGTCGCGCGGCAGGCTTCCTCGACACCACCACCGCCAGCGCCGAGGTGCTGGCCTTAACCCCCCCCAACGCCAGTGAGGCCGCAGCGGCCTGGTTCGCCCCTTCGGTCACCGGCGCGGCGCTTGCGATCTGTGTCAGTGCGTCCGGGCGTCTTTGCGGTCGCGATGCGGCAAAGCGGCTGTCGGGGGCCGGGGCCAGCACCTCGCCCTGCTGCTCTGCGGTCGCTGCCGGTTCAACCAGGCTGACCGGGCGCGGTTTCGGCTTTTTGCCGACCAGTGCCGGGTCCGGCACCGCGGCCTCGATGGGTGGAACTGCGGGCACAACCTCGGGTGCCACAACCTCGGGTGCCCCAACCTCGGGTGCCCCAACCTCGGGTGCCCCAACCTCGGGTGCCACGACCGGGGCTGCGGCCAGGGTGGCGGGCCGCAGCGGCGGCACCACCCTGGGCGCCCCGGCAATCAGCAGAACGCCCTCAGGGGTCATGATCCCCTCGGGCGTCGGTTGGATGCGTCCCTCGGCATCAAAAGTATAGACCGTGCCATATGGCGGCGGTGGGGCGGCGAGGTCGGGCGGTGGATCGCGGCCCACCGCCAGTTGCGGCATCAGCAATGGGTCAAAGGTTTGCGGCGGGGTGTCGGCAGCGGCCAGAAATATCTCGTCCTGCGGATCATTGCCGGGAGGGGCCGCCACGGCGGCCTCGGTCACCACGCTGGTGTCCGGGGCAGGCTCAGGCGCGGGTTCCGGCAGAGGCTCGGGTTCCGGCAGCGGCTCGGGCACAGGCTCAACGGCGACCATTGGCACAGGTTCGGCCGGGGCTGGCTCGGTCGGTGCAAGCTCTGCGAAGGCTGCGGACCCGGTCGTCACGGCGCCTTCGGTGGCCAGGTCAGGGTCCTGACCATCGGCCAGTGCCTCGTCCGCGACACTGGGCAGGGCCTCGGTTGCCGGGTCGCTCGGACCTGCCGTCCGATCTCTTGCGGGGTCGGAGGCACTTGCCACGGCATTGGCGGGGGGGGCAGATTTGGGGTCCGCCTCGTTCGAACTGAGGTAGAAGCTGGACCATGCCGCCACCACGGCCAGGACCAGCAAAAGCAGGCCGGTCAGGATCAGCCCCAGATAGCGCGGCTTGCCACCCACCGGCAGCAGCCTGCCGTCCAGCCCGGTCAGCCCGCGGGTGCCGGACTTGGCCGCGCCAGCCGCCCCGCCAACCGCCTCGGACGGGGCTGCGGCGGGCTTGGTCAGCGGCACGACATTGCGGTCGCGTTTCAGCCCCGCAAGGCCGGGGGCCGTCACCCCGGCCTTGGCCTTGGCCGGGGCAAGCCTGGCGCTTGGTGATCTGCCGGGGAAGGGCAGGGCACGTGAGGCGCTGGGCAGCAATGCTGCGGGCCGTGCCAGCGCCGGACGCGGCACAGAACCTGACCCTGAGCCTGAACCTGATGGGCGCGGCATCGGTGCCGGACCAACTGCGGGGGTCTTTCGGGCCTTGGCTTCCTGCGCCGCCGCGAAATCCGCCGTGGCACCCGACCGGGCGTCAGGCGCGGCCGCCGGGCTTGGCACCATGTCATCGTCCGCCACCGCCGGGGCCGCAGCCCCAAGTGCCGCAGTTCTGGCAACCGGCGGCTCTTTCGGCTCGTCGGTGACGTCCAGCGCCATCGGCGCTTCGTCCACCAGATCAACCGCCAGTTCTTTGGGATCAAACGAGTTCACCCCCGCCTGCGGGGCGCGGACCGCGCTGAAATCGGGCAGCGCGTCAGGATCTTGCGCGGCTTGCTCGGCGGCTTGCTCGGCCACGGGCGCCGCAACCGCGATCACGGGTTCCGGCCCGATCACCGGTTCAGGCGCAACCTCAGCCGCAACCACGGGTTCAGCCGCAACCTCAGCCGCAACCTCAGGCACAACCTCAGCCGCTGCCACGTCAACGGCCAGAACCTCAGGTTCCACCACCGGGGCGGGCGCTGCGGCCACGGGTGCGGGTTCCGCCACCACGCTCTCGCGGCGCGCATAGTCCCGCCCCATGACGACAATCGGCTCTTGATCGCGCTCGACCTTCTCGCCCGCTGCCAAAAGGCTGGCGGCCAGGGTCGAGGGGCCGAAGAACGGCTCGCCGCGAAAGGCGCCACTGATCGGCGCCGCGACAAAGGACACCGGGTTGAAGCGATGCTCGGTGGCAAAGGCCTCAGCCTCGGCCAGAGTTTCGCGGGCGACCACGGCGACATGCACCTGCGGCCCGCTGCCCCACCAGTCGAACACCAGATCCTCGGCCTTGTAGGGCGTCAGCCCGTCCAGCGCCGCCTTGATCTGTCTGCGGCGCTTGGCGGCATCTAGCCCCGGCGCGTGGACCTTGGTGTAGAGGATCTGCTCTTCCGGGATGACCAGTTTGCTCGACAGGCCGCGCGGCGACAGGCCAAGGGCGGTCGCGCGCAGATAGCTCAGCGCTTCGGCCAGATCGGGCGCATCAAGCGGCGTCGCCCCGACCTGCTGCCAGCCACGCGAGGTGCGGTGCAACAGCGCGATCACGCCGTCGCGGAAGTCCAGGGCAAAGGAAGGTTTCATGTCTAGGGTCTTACACGCAGATTCATGGCAACGGGAACGCCGTTTCCGCCTTTGGCGCCTTCCTACAGCAGCTTTTTGCCGAATGAAAGAAAAACACCCGGTCTAACCAAGGACGAGCTTACGGCAAGCGTCACAAAAGCTGAAGTCAGTCCCGCAAACCCCCGCAAGTTGCCATGCCTATCCTGTCCCCCGCGCCTTTGTCCCGCCCGCTTTTCGCCGCCACCCTGTCGCTTGCCGTCATCAGGCAGGCGGAGACCGCCGGATCGGCCTGTGAAACAGCCGGTTTGGCGGGGCCGATACCACGCCAAACCGCGCGCTGACCTTGTCCCTTACCCTTTCTCAAATACTCCCCAGGGGTCGAGCCAGTGGTTTGCCATTGGTTCGAGAACCACTGGCGAGGGGTGGGAAACCCCCACCAACCCCAATGCAGCAAAGCACCGCCCCAAGACCTTTCATCCTGAACCCAGCGCAAAGCCCGATGTCGCGCAAAACGACATCACCCCACCGCCAGCGCCAGCGCCTGATCCAGATCGGCGATGATATCCTTGACATCCTCGATCCCGATCGACAGCCGCACCACATTCGGCAAGGCCCCTGCGGCGATCTTCTGCGCCTCGGTCAACTGGCTGTGGGTGGTCGAGGCCGAGTGGATCACCAGGCTGCGGGTATCGCCCAGATTGGCGACATGGCTGAACAGCTTCAGGTTATCGACGAGTTTGACGCAGGCGCCGTAGCCGCCCTTCATGGCAAAGGTGAACAACGCCCCGGCACCTTTGGGCACGATCCTCTTGGCCAGCATATGATAGGCGTTCGACTTCAGCCCCGGATAGGTGACATATTCCACCCGCGGGTCCTGCTCCAGCCATTCCGCCACGATCTGGGCGTTCTCGACATGGCGCTGCATCCGCAGGGACAGGGTTTCAATCCCCATCAGCGTGTAATGCGCGCCCTGCGGGTTCATCGTCATGCCAAGGTCGCGCAGGCCGACGGCGATTGAATAGAAAGTGAAGGCCATCGCCCCCAAGGCCGCATGAAACTGCAAGCCATGATAGGCGGGCTCCGGCTCGGACAACGAGGGGAACTTGCCTGACGCCGACCAGTCGAACTTGCCGCTGTCCACCACCACGCCGCCGGTGACGGTGCCGTTGCCGGTCAGGTATTTGGTCGCCGAATGCACCACCAGCGTAGCGCCATGCTCGATCGGGCGGCACAGGTAAGGGCTCGCCGTGGTGTTGTCCACGATCAGCGGCAATCCGGCCTGGTTGGCCACCAGCGCAATCGCGTCAAGGTCGGAAATAGCACCGCCCGGATTGCAGATCGTCTCGCAGAACAGCGCGCGGGTCTTGTCGTCGATCGCCGCCGCAATCGCCTTGGGGTCGTCGAAATCGACCAGCCTAGCCGACCAGCCGAATTTGCGGATGGTGTTGGTGAACTGCTGCACCGAGCCGCCGTATAGCCGGGTCGAGGCGACCAGGTTGCAGCCGGGGCTCATCAGCGGAAACAGCGCCAGCAACTGCGCGGCATGGCCAGACGAGCAGCACACCGCCCCCGCACCGCCCTCCAGCGCCGCCACCCGGTTGGCCAGCGCGCTGACCGTCGGGTTGGTCAGCCGCGAATAGATATAGCCGACCTCCTGCAGATTGAACAATCTCGCCGCATGTTCGCTGTCGCGGAACACATAGGCCGTGGTCTGATAGATCGGCACCTGCCGTGCCCCGGTTGCGGTGTCGGGGGCAGTTCCGGCATGAATGGCCAAAGTGTCGAAGCCGTGAGTCATCTGAAATCTCCCTATGCTGTGGCGCAAAGCTAGGCGTTGACGCGCAGTCAGGCAATCCCTTTTTGATCCCCCCGAGGTTGCCATATCAAGGGCCTTCCCGACCTCGTCAGCGTTTTCGCCGCTTGAGCGGACGGCGGACCTCACCTTTTGTTGCAGTCGGTTGCTGTGGGTCAGGAACATTGCCACTGTGCGGCCAACTTATGCGAAAGAACCGACCTTGGATATGAACCTGCTGATCGGCCTGATCTCCTTCGCCTTCGTGACCTCGATCACGCCGGGTCCGAACAATCTGATGCTGATGGCCTCCGGGGTGAATTTCGGCTTTCGCCGCAGTGTCTGGCATATTCTGGGCATCAATCTGGGCTTCGTGTCGCTGGTGCTGGCCGCAGGCTTTGGTCTGGCGGCGCTGCTGCTCGCCTTGCCTGCGGCCAAGACCGCGCTGAAACTGGCCGCCGCCGCCTATATGCTTTGGCTGGCATGGAAGATCGCCCATGCCGCCGCCCCGGCCGAGGCCCACGCCAGCGGCGGCCAGCCGATGACCCTGATGCAGGCCGCCGCCTTCCAATGGGTCAATCCCAAGGCCTGGGCCATGGCGCTGGGGGCGGTCAGCGCCTATGCCAAGGGCGGCGATCTGGCGTCGATTGCCTTGGTGGCCTTGGTGTTCTGTCTGGTCAACCTGCCCTCGATCAGCACCTGGGTTCTGGCGGGCGAGGCGATGCGCCGCCTGCTGACCAACCCCAACCGGCTGGCCGCCTTCAACTGGACCATGGCCGGGTTGCTGGTCCTGTCGCTGTGGCCGGTTTTGCAATTCTGAATCGCGTTAACCTTTTAATGAATGGATAACAGTGGCTTACCTAGGCTCTCACGCGTGAGAGCCTAGCGATACCACAACCCCGCCCGCTTGATCGCATTCCTGATCATCTGCTCACGCCGCGGCAGGTCATCCCGGTCAAACAAGCCCCGCACCACCGCCCCCTTGCCCTGATAGATCATCCTGCGGAACGGCTCATACTCTTTGATGACCTTCTTGATCGCCTGCGGTGCCGCCACTGCCTCCAGAACCTTGACGGTCTGATCGCTTTCGCGGGCATAAAGCAGCGGCAAGGCCCGGTAATGACAAGTCACCCCACCATCCAGCCCCTCCAGCGCCACACCCGGCCTGCCACCCCCGAAGGAATGCACCACCAAAGGTAGGACGACCTGATCGAGCCATGGGTCCATCTGCTGACAGGCCAGCTCGGCGGGGCAATTGTCCATCACCTCGACGGCATAGTCCAGAAACCGCGCCCCGAACTCTGCCGGGCTGCGATAAAAGAACCAACCCGCGTTGAAATACAGATAGCGTTGCCAGTATTCATCAGGCTGGCTCAGATCGAGCGAGCCGTCAAACTCCAGCCCGAACCGGAGGTACAGCGCCCCCCAGGTCGCCGCATAGCCCGGCCCATACAACTCGATCGCAGGCCATGTCCCCTCGCGCCGCATCGAGGCCGAGGGGCGGTCAAAGTCGATCTCAACCGCATCGAACGACCCGGTGATCAGCGTGTCGGTGTCCAGAAACAGAAACGGCTGATCTGGCAACGCCGCCAGCGCCTCGATCTTGTTGCCATAGGGATAGTTGGCACCGAACACCTTGTTCTCGAACGGCAGAATGACCGCGCCCAGTTCCTCCAAGAGGTCGCGCAGCGGGCCGGGCTTGATCCTCGGGTCGTCGGGCCAGTGCGGGCCGGGCTGCGGCTCGGCAATATAAAGCCTGCCCTGAAAGTCCGGGTTGCAGCTGCGCAACGAGGCCGCCAGCAGCACCGCCTCATATTGCAGCCGCCCGGATTGACCCACGGCTAGGACATTAAAAGCCTGCCGGGACGGCGCCACTTGGGTCATACTGCTTGCACTCTCATCTTTTGCGCCGGACTATAGCCTGCCGCCCGCCAATGGAAAGTGAAAGGCGGCCCCGATGCTGCGGTTTTCCCGACTGAACCTGATCGCCGTGATCGCCGTTGTGCTGATGGCCAGCGCGGGCCACAGCCAGACCTACACCACCGCGGCCGAGGTCAAGCCGATCCTGACCGCCACCAAGCCGAACTGGATCGCCCTGCGCGAATTCAACGGGCAGGACCTGCTCTATTTCACCAATCTTCTGGCCTGGCGCTGCGGGCTCACCACGATCCGCTACATGGTCAACGCAAACGAGCCGGTCGATCTGGCGATGGAACCCTGTTACGAGGGTGAAACCGCCCCCAATGCCCTGAAGATGGAAACCATCCTGATCTATGTGACCCTTCCCTTGAAATCGGTGGAAACCGTAACGGTGGTTGCGAGTTTTGACGATGGCAGCGCGGAGGTCGGAACCTATGAGCGCAAGGCGGTGATGACGCCCTGAGCGTTTTGCATTTTCACCGGATCACGCCCAGACCAGCCCTCATCAAGCCCGAAGGGGGCTTTCTTCGGGCGGTGAGTGGAGAGCCGTGAAGAAAGCCCCCTTCGGGCTTGATGAACGGCGGCTTCAGACAGACGCGACGCCGATCAAGCCCCGGCAAAACGAGAACAGCCGTAAGCCTTGCTACATCAGGGACGGGGACCCGATCACACCTTATGACGGCGCAAAGCGCAGCGACAGGCACGACATGCCGCCGTCCAGCTTGGCGCATTCCGAATTGCCGATCTCGCGCACCGCATAGCCGACGCGGTCCAGCGCATCGCGGGTGCGCGCAAAGCCTGCGGGCAGCAGCACCAGGTCGTTGAAGCGGATCGCATTGGCGCAGGCCTGCTCGCCCGCCGCGGTGTGGATCACCCGGTAGCCCGCAAAACAGCCCGAGGCGTCCAGCCGTTCGGTTGACAGGATGGTCTCCTCGTCCAGCAGCGAACAATCGGTCTTGAAGTGCAACACACCGGGCGGGGTGAGCACCTCGCGGACCTTGTGGCCCCAGGGTGCCACCAACCGCCGCAACTCTGCCACCCCCGCCGCATTGGTCCGTGCCGAGCGGCCAACCAGAATCTCGCGTTCCGTGGTCAGGATGTCCCCGCCTTCGATGAAACTGCCCGCGCCCGCGATCCGCAGCACCTGACCATAAAGCGCCGCCAGATGCGGTAACATCTCGCCCGCCTCACCCAACCGGGTCGGCGCACCGGGGCGCATCACCACAGCGCCCTCGGGCAGGCAAAGTGCGGTGTCCTCGACAAAGACCGAGTCGGGATAGGCCTCCAGCGCGGGCAGTTCGATCACCGTCGCGCCGGTTGATTTGAGCGCCGCGACATAACCGGCATGGTGCTGCGCCAGCAAGGCCCACACCGGCGCGCCGGTATCGACGGCCCGCAAGCCCTGCGTGATGCTGGCCGCCGGACGGCGCGTGATGGCATGGCTGAAGCGGTAAGACCGGGCGGACATCGGTAGCCTTTCGAGATGGGGCGGGGGTCGTTACCGTGATTACAGGAAAGCCGCCAAAAGAATAGACCGTCTGCGGGTAATCTCCTGTCGGCCCAAGCCATATGTTTCGGGGGCTCAGGTTTCGGGCTTGCCCCAACCGCCGCCACCCGGCGTTTGCATGACGAACACCGAGCCTGCGGCCAGCTCGATCTCGGCATTGCCCGGCAGGTCGCACCGCGTCCCGTCGGGCAGTTCGGCCCAGTTCCGCCCCACCGCACCCGGCGCACCGCCCGCCGCACCAAACGGTGGCACGCTGCGATGCGACGACAGCGTGGTGACCGTCACCGCCGCAAGAAACCGCAGCCGCCTGACCGCGCCATGCCCGCCGCGCCACTGACCCGCCCCGCCCGAATAGGGGCGGATGCCAAAGTGCTCCAGCCGGACCGGAAAGCGCATTTCCAGAATCTCGGGGTCGGTCATCCTTGTGTTGGTCATATGGCTTTGCACCGCATCACAGCCCGCAAAGCCCGGACCCGCCCCGCTGCCGCCCGCGATGGTTTCATAGTTCTGGAACCGCTCGTTGCCCCAGACGAAATTGTTCATCGTGCCCTGACTGCCCGCCAGCACGCCCAAGGCACCATAAAGCGCGTTGCAAGCCGCCTGACTGACCTCGGTATTGCCCGCGATCACCGCGGCGTCAGGGCCGGGGTTCAGCATCGAGCCCTCAGGCAGGATGATGTTCAAGGGCTTCAGGCAGCCCTCGTTCAGCGGAATGTCGTTGTTCACCAGCGTGCGAAAGACATATAGCACCACCGCCCGGCTTACCGCCAAGGGCGCGTTGTAATTGCCCGAGTGTTGCGCACTGCTGCCCGAAAAATCCACCGTGGCGCTGCGTGCCTTGCGGTCAAGACTGACCTTGACGCGGATCACCAGACCGTTGTCCATCGGGTAAGCCATCTCCCCCTCGGTCAGCCGACCAATCACCCGCCGCACGCTTTCCTCGGCATTGTCCTGCACATGGCCCATATAGGCCGTGACCACCGCGACCCCGTAGGCCGCACAAATCCGCAACAACTCGCGTCGCCCCGTCTCGTTTGCGGCAACCTGCGCCTTCAGATCGGCCACGTTCTGATCGGGATTGCGGCAGGGATATTCGCCCGACGCCAGCACCGCCCGCGCCGCAGCCTCCAGCAACCGACCACCACGCACCAGTTGCACATTGTCGATGATGACGCCCTCCTCGCTTAGCCGAGTGCTGTCGGGCGGCGAAGACCCCGGCGTCCGCCCGCCGATATCGGCGTGATGGCCGCGCGACCCCAGCCAGAACGCCGGCCGGCCCGCGATGAAAACCGGCGTCACCACCGTCACATCCGGCAGATGGGTGCCCCCGCGCGAGGGCGCGTTCAGCATGATGGCATCGCCGTCATGAATGCCGGGGCTCACCGCCATCACCGCCTTGATCGCCGCCGACATTGACCCCAGATGCACCGGCACATGCGGCGCGTTGGCCACCAGATCGCCCGAGGCATCAAAGATCGCACAGGAAAAATCGAAACGCTCCTTGATGTTGACCGACCATGCGGTCAAGGCCAGCGTCGCCCCCATCTGATCGGCCACCGACATGAACAGGTTCGACATCACCTCCAGCAGCACCGGATCGGCCCGCGTTCCCGCCGCAGGCAACCGCACCACGCCGCCCACCCGCTCCATAATCAGGTTCGCCATGCCGTCGATCCTGGCCTGCCAGCCCGGCTCGACCATATTGGTCCCCATCGCCTCGGTGATGATCGCAGGGCCATTGCACGACCAGCCCGCAGGCAAAGTGGCGCGGTCCCACAGCGCCACGCACCCCATATCCGCCACCTCAACAAAGGTCAGCGGCAAGGGCTGACCCTTGGGCGGCACCATGTCGGGCAAGGACCCCGCCGCCCCGATCGCCTCGCAACTGAGCATCTCGAACCAGATCGCCCGTTCCGGCGAGGTAAAGCCAAAGCGCGCCTGATGCGCCGCCTCAAACGCCGCCTGCATCGCGGCAGGCTCCCCAAAAGCCACCGCCAAGGGCTGCTGCGATCCGTCATAGCGCAGATGGGCCAACGCCTCGCCCCGCACCTGTGCCACACCCTGCGCCGCAAGCTCGGCCCGCGCCTCGGCCGCAATCAGCGCCAGTGCAGCCGTGGCGCGGGCGTCAGACTGCGATGTGTCGGACAGCGGCGCGTCGAACTGCACTTCGCGCAGGGCGCGAATCTCGGCCAGCCCCATGCCAAAGGCCGACAGAACCCCGGCAAAAGGGTGGATGAATACCTGCCGCATTCCCAAAGCGTCCGCCACCAGACAGGCATGTTGCCCGCCAGCACCACCAAAGCATTGCAGCGTGTAGCCCGTCACATCATGGCCGCGCTGGATGCTGATCTTCTTGATCGCATTGGCCATGTTATCGACCGCGATGCGCAGAAAGCCGCGCGCCATCTCCGTCGGGCTCAGGCTGGTCACGCTGGCCAGTTCAGCGAACCGGGCACGGACCGCCGCCAGGTCCAAGGCCAAGTCACCCTTGGGACCAAAGACGGCGGGAAAGTGATCGGGGTTCAATTTGCCCAGCAGCACGTTGCAATCGGTCAGTGTCAGCGGTCCGCCGCGCCGGTAGCAGGCCGGCCCCGGATCGGCCCCGGCACTTTGCGGCCCGACCTGAAACCGGCCATCCCTGAAACTACAGATCGAGCCGCCGCCCGCCGCCACCGTATGAATATCCATCATCGGCGCGCGCATCCTGACCCCTGCCACCTCGGTTTCAAAACTGCGCTCAAAACTCCCGGCATAATGGCTGACATCGGTCGAGGTGCCGCCCATGTCAAAGCCGATCAGCCGGTGATAGCCCGCCGCCTCGGCGGTCCTGACCATGCCGATAATGCCACCCGCCGGACCCGACAGAATGGCATCCTTACCCTGAAACAACCCCGCATCGGTCAACCCGCCGTTTGACTGCATGAACAGCAGCTTCTCGCAGGCCCGCCCGATGTCCAGCGCCGCCGCCAGTTGCCAGACATAGCGCCGCAGGATCGGCGACAGATAGGCGTCCACCACCGTCGTATCGCCCCGCCCGACCAGCTTGGCCAAGCGTGAGACCTGATGGCTTAGCGACACCTGGCTAAAGCCGACCTGCCGCGCGATCTGACCGACCCGCTTCTCATGCACCGGGTTCAGATAGGAGTGCATGAACACCACCGCCACCGCCCGCAACCCGGCGCCGTAAGCCGATTGCAGCGCCGCCAGCACCGCAGCCTCATCCAGCGCCCGGATCACCAAGCCCTCGGCATCCAACCGCTCCGCCACCTCGGCCATGCTTGCATACAACGGCTCGGGCCGCCGGATATGCAGGTCAAACAGGCGCGGGCGGGTCTGATAGCCGATCTGCAACAGGTCGCCGAAGCCCTCGGTGATCAAGAGCAAGACCGCCTCACCCTTGCGCTCCAACAAGGCATTGGTGGCGACCGTGGTGCCCATCTTGACCGCGCGGATCGAACCCGGGGCAGGGCTGTCGGTGCCCATGATGTCGCGAATGCCCTGCACGGCGGCATCGGCGTAACGTTCTTGGTTCTGCGACAACAGCTTGCGGGTGATCAGCACGCCATCCGCCCGCCGCGCCACCACATCGGTAAAGGTGCCGCCGCGGTCGATCCAGAATTCCCAGCCGCCCTCGCTCATCGCCCCTCCTGCCTTGCGGTCTTTGCCCGGATCGCCGGGGTCGCCCGGATTGCCGGGGTCGCCCGGATCGTCGTGGCATTCCTGTGCAGTGAAAGCAACATCGCGCTGTCGCCCCCGTTGCACGGGCTTGCAGACCCAGGCCCGACTATCGAGCCACCGCTGCACATGGAACGCCGGGGCGGGACGCCGACACATATGATGCAAATCCAGTTTCGCACTGGCCCAAATACTCAACCTGTCGCGTGGATGCTTTGCCAATGTCTTGACCTGCCTTCAATCCGATTCAGATTGAAGGTAAATCGCCATAATAGAAGGTTAACAAAACCATCTAACCACTTATGAACACACACAAAAGACACGATGCCGCGCGCTGCGACATCGCCACCTCTCAGGGAACTGCGCCGCAGTCCACCCGGCCACGCAACCACCTTGACAACCGGTCCCTTCGGTTCAAAATCAGGGTGCTTGGGTGGCAGGACAGGTTCGGGATGACGCAGCGGCTCGTGATCATGGGGGTGGCGGGCTGCGGCAAGTCTGTGGTCGGGGCGGCGCTGTCGCAGGCGATGGGCATCCCCTACCGCGACGGCGACGACCTGCACCCTGCGGCCAATGTCGCCAAGATGCGGTCCGGCACGCCCTTGACCGATTCCGACCGCTGGCCCTGGCTTGACCTTGTGGCGGCTGAACTGGCCGGGCACGCGCCCCTGATGATCGGCTGTTCCGCCTTGAAGCGGGCCTACCGCGACCGGATACGGGCGGGCGCGCAGGGTCCGGTCCGCTTCATCCATCTTGCCGGCAGCAGCACCTTGATCGCGGCAAGGATGGCAGCGCGAAGCGATCATTTCATGCCGATCGCACTGTTGGACAGCCAATTTGCCGCGCTGGAACCGCCGGGCGAGGATGAGGATCACCTGACCATCGACATCGACCAGCCCCTGCAATCCGTCGTGGCGCAGATCATCACGGGCTTGGCCCGGCGGTAAAGCGCGTGGATTTTTCGTCAACCGATGCCTCAGACGTTTCCCAAGTGCTGAGCGATCTGCTAAGCGTGACCCCACCCCGCGCCCCCGCGCGTCACAACTTTCGCTTCACAAGGTGTCGCCATGTTCCCCAATCGTCTGAAACTTCTATGGTCCAAGGGCAAGCCCACCGTCAACGGCTGGTGCTCGATCGGCAATTCCTTCTCGGCCGAGATCATGGCCGCCCAGGGATTTGACTCGATCACCGTCGACATGCAGCATGGCGCGCTGGATTATTCCGATCTTCTGCCGATGTTTCAGGCGATGCGGGCTTCCGGGGCGGTGTTGATGGCGCGGGTGCCGTGGTTGGAGCCGGGGATCATCATGAAGGCGCTGGATGCCGGGGCTTACGGCATCATCTGCCCCATGGTGAACACCGCGGCGCAAGCGGCGCGCTTGGTCAGCTATATGCGCTATCCGCCGCTCGGGCAACGCAGCTATGGCCCCACCAGGGTCAGCTTTGCCTGCGGGGCCAATTATGCCGCCGAGGCGAACGGCGAGGTCTTGGCCTTTGCCATGGTGGAAACCGCCGAAGGCCTGACCAATCTGGAAGCCATTGCGGCCACCTCCGGGTTGGACGGCATCTATGTCGGGCCCTCTGATCTGAGCCTGTCGCTGAGCGAGGGCCGCCTTGCCCCCGGTATGGACCGCGAAGAACCTGAGATTGTCGCGGCACTGCACCGCGTTGCAGCCGCCTGCAAGGCCAACAACATCCGGGCGGCGCTGCATTGCGGCTCGCCGGATTATGCGGCGCGGGCGGTGGGTTGGGGCTATCAGATGATGACGGTGGGCGGCGACAGTCGCTTTCTGGCCGCAGGTGCCGTTGCGGCGGTGGCGGGGTTCCGCAGGCTGACCGGATCGGTCGGATCGGTCGGATCGGTCGGGGCGGTGGACGAAAAGTCGGGTTATTGACGGCGGCTCAGGCGATGTCATTGCGGCGCAGGGGTGTATTTGGCGCTTTTGTCGCCTATTTCAGCTTTGGCGCCATCATGCTGGCCGCCCGTATCGACCGGGCGGGCGAGGTGGCGGCGCTGCGCGAAACCTCGACGCTGTTTGCGGCCTTGCTCGGCTGGTGGCTTTTGGGTGAAAAGGTCGGGCCTGTGCTGGCGGCCCTGATGGGGCTGATCGGCTTGGGCGCGGTCGTGATGGAGAATGCGGGATGATCGAGCCGAAAACCGGTAATCCAAAGC
>JBCKXH010000039.1:0-18769 GCA_038921555.1 Paracoccaceae bacterium | reverse complement strand
ATCTGATCAATGCGGCGGGCGATCTGAAGACGCGGGGCGACAAGAGCTATCGCTTTGACTTTGAGGCCCCCAGCGCGGCGCAGCTGACCCGCGCCAAGGAGGGCGAAATCGTGCTGATCGAGGACTGGCCCAACAACGAATTTCGCGCCCTGGTGAACCTGTCGGCCTTTCCGAACCGGCTGCTTTATGTCTCGCGCAGGGTGGACGGCACGATTCTGGGCCTGTTGGATGAAACCCAGCAGACCGCCACCCTGTATCAGCAGTTGGAGGCCGATCGCGGCAAGATCCTGTTCAACTTTGGCCTGCTGTATCTCGGCTTTGCCGTCATCCTGATCCTTGCCGCCGTCTGGGGCGGGTTGTGGTTTGCCGAACGCCTGAGCCGGCCGGTTGGCCGTTTGGCCTTGGCGGCGCTACGGGTCGGGGCGGGTGACCTGGATGTGCAGGTCGTCGAGGAAGAGGGCGACGACGAGATTGCCATGCTGGGACGGCTGTTCAATCAGATGACCCGGCAGTTGAAGGGCCAGCGTCAGGCGCTGATGGAAAGCCATGACCGCACCGAAGAACAGCGCCGCCAGTTCGATTCGGTGCTGTCCAACGTCACCGCCGGGGTGATCGGCCTTGATGCCCTGGGTCGCATCGACTTTGTGAACCGGGCCGCCGTGCGGATGCTGGACCTGCCCTCTGAAGTGGCGACCCGCGCGGCCATCGGTGAGACGGTGCCCGAGTTTAGCAATCTGTTCCTCCGCTTGCAGGAGGCCACCGGCGCGGCCGTGCAGGACGAGATCAAGCTGACACGGCGCGGCAAGCTGGAAAGCCTTTTGGTGCGGATGTCCGAACGCCGCTCGGATGCCGGGGTCGAGGGCTTTGTGGTGGCCTTTGATGATGTGACCGAACTGGTATCGGCCCAGCGGATGGCGGCCTGGGGCGACGTTGCCCGCCGCATCGCGCATGAGATCAAGAACCCGCTGACCCCGATCCAACTGTCGGCTGAACGGATCAAGCGCAAATATATGAGCCAGGTGCGCGACCCCGAAGAGTTGGAGCAATATACCGACGTCATCGTGCGCCAGACCGCCGACCTGCGCCGGATCGTCGATGAGTTCTCCAGATTTGCCCGGATGCCTGAGCCTGACCGCCGTGAAACCGACCTGACCGCGCTGGTCAGGGCTGCGGTCATGCTGCAGGAAAACGGCCAGCCGGATGTGAAATTCGTGAAATCGCTGCCAAGCCAGCCCGACATGATCGAACTGGATGGCGCCATGATCGGCCAGGCCTTGACAAACCTGATCAAGAACGCCGGGGAAGCCATTGAGGAAGTTCGCGAAAAGCACATTCCCTTCGGATTTTCCCCCGAAATCAGGGTGACGCTGACGCCCGGCGAAACCCAGTCCACCATCACGATTGCCGACAATGGCGCGGGCCTGCCGCCCGACCGCTCGCGGCTGTTCGAACCCTATGTGACGACGCGCGAAAAGGGCACCGGACTGGGCCTGCCCATCGTCAAGAAGATCATCGAGGAACATGGCGGGACGCTGATCCTGACGGACGCGCCCATCTTTGAAGGCAACACTCATGCGGGCGCCATGGCAGAGATCAGGCTGCCGCGCGCCACGCGCATCAAATCAGCGGCCGGACGACATCAGGGGGTAACATGAGCAGCATTCTAATCGTCGATGACGAAAGAGACATCCGCGAACTGATCGGGGACATTCTGAAGGACGAAGGCTATGCCATTCGACTTGCAGGAAACTCCGACGATTGCATGGCCGAGATCAACGCCGAACTGCCCAGCCTGATGATTCTGGACATCTGGCTGAAAGACAGCCGGATGGACGGCATCGACATTCTGAAAGCCGTCAAGCGCGACAACCCCGATGTGCCCGTCGTCATCATCTCGGGCCACGGCAATATCGAGATCGCGGTCGCCGCCATCAAACAGGGCGCCTATGATTTCATTGAAAAACCCTTCAACATCGACCAGTTGATGGTGGTGGTGGCCCGCGCCATGGAGGCCTCGCGCTTGCGCCGCGAGAATACCGAACTGCGCCGCCGCGACGTGACCGCTTCGGAGATGCTGGGATCAAGCCAGTCCTTCAAGGGCTTGAAGTCGCAGCTGGAAAAGGTAACCAGATCCAACGGCCGCGTCATGCTGACCGGCCCTGCCGGATCCGGCAAGGAACTGGCAGCCCGCTATATCCACGGCAATTCCAATCGCGCTACGGCACCCTTTGTCTCAGTCTCGTCGGCCACCGTTGAGCCGGACCGCATGGAAGAAGTGCTGTTTGGCCGCGAAACCGCCGAGCGAGGGGTCGAGAAGGGGCTTTTGGAACAAGCGCATGGCGGCGTGGTCTATTTCGACGAAGTGGCCGACATGCCGCTGGGCACCCAGTCGAAGATACTGCGCGTGCTGACCGAACAGCAATTTTCCCGGGTGGGTGGCGCCGACAAGGTGCGGGTGGACCTGCGTATCATCTCGTCAACCTCACGCGATTTGCGGCAAGAGATCCGGGCCAGCCGCTTCCGGCAGGAGCTTTACGACCGCCTGAACGTCGTGCCGATCCACGTCCCCTCGCTGGAGGAGCGCCGCGAGGACATCCCCGAACTGACCCGTCATTTCGTCGCCATGTTCCACCGCACCCAAGGCCTGCCGTTGCGCGTATTTTCATCCGAAGCCGAGGCGATGCTGCAAACCATGCAATGGCCCGGAAATATCCGTCAGTTGCGCAATGTCATCGAGCGCGTCCTGATTCTGAGCGACAGTTCCGGCCCGGTCGCGGCCAGCGAACTGCCGGGTCAAGAGGTGCAGACCGATGCTTCGGGCCGCATGGTGCTGGGCGGTGCCATGGCCACGCTGCCGCTGCGCGAGGCGCGTGAAGTCTTTGAGCGCGAATATCTGCTGACCCAGATCAACCGCTTTGGCGGCAACATCAGCCGCACGGCGGGCTTTGTCGGCATGGAACGCTCGGCCTTGCACCGCAAGTTGAAATCGCTTGGGGTGGTGTCGTCGTCCAAAAGCGCCGCTGCGGGTGCGCATGACCGAGAATGAGTTGGTCCGATCGGGCAGCTTGACGCGGGTTCGACGATATCCAAACAAGCATTGCTTAATTAAGCTCTGGAAACTCGGCACAAGGCGTTCCATACTAAGTGCGTGGCCTCGGGCGGTGACAGCCGGGGAAGCTTGACGGATTTGACTGCAACAAGAAACGAACGACAAGAAAAAGGCTAAAGAAATGGCTGCCGACAAACAGAATTTGCAAGATGCCTTCCTGAACCATGTGCGCAAGGCCAAGGTTCCGGTGACGATTTTCCTGATCAACGGGGTCAAACTGCAAGGCGTGATCACCTGGTTTGACAACTTCTGCGTCCTGCTGCGGCGCGATGGGCAATCGCAACTGGTCTATAAGCATGCGATTTCCACCGTCATGCCGGGTGGACCGATCAATCTGTATGAAGGTGAAGAGTAATCTCTGAACTGGACGAGGATGACGAACCGCTGCCCCGCAGCCGCGCGCCGCATGAGACAGCGGCGGCTCTGACGCGGGCCTATGTGCTGCATCCTGACCTGAAAACCGCCAGGCGGCGGCGTCTGGCCGAACATGGTCTGGCCGAGGCGACAGCCCTTGCCGCCGCCTTGCCGGGGCTGGAGGTCATGGGGGCCGAGGTGGTGCGGCTGAACCGGCTGCAAACCGGCACTTTGTTCGGCTCGGGCAAGGTTGCGGAGTTGCAGGGCCGCTTCATGGACCTCAAAGTCGATCTGGTTCTGGTCGATGGCACCGTCGGGCCGGTGCAGCAGCGCAATCTGGAGAAGGAATGGGGCGTCAAGCTTCTGGACCGGACCGGGCTGATCCTGGAGATTTTCGCCGACCGCGCCCGCACCCGTGAAGGCGTGCTTCAGGTCGAACTGGCGGCGCTGTCTTACCAGCGGAGCCGGTTGGTGCGGGCTTGGGCCCACCTCGAACGCCAGCGCGGCGGATTCGGCTTTGTCGGCGGACCGGGCGAGACCCAGATTGAAAGCGACCGAAGGGCGATTGATGATCAGGTGATCCGGCTGAAGCGCCAGTTGGACGGCGTGGTCAAGACGCGGGAATTGCACCGGGCCGCTCGCCGCAAGGTGCCGTTTCCGCTGGTGGCGCTGGTCGGCTATACCAACGCCGGCAAATCGACGCTGTTCAACCGGCTGACCGGGGCGGAGGTGCTGGTCAAGGATATGCTGTTTGCCACGCTGGACCCGACGATGCGGGGCGTTGTGCTGCCCTCGGGGCGCAAGATCATCGCTTCTGACACGGTGGGCTTCATATCGGACTTGCCGACCCTGTTGGTCGCCGCTTTTCGCGCCACGCTGGAGGAGGTGCTGGAGGCGGATCTGATCTTGCATGTCCGCGATATCTCACACCCTGAGACGGCGGAACAGGCGGCGGATGTCGGGGATATTTTAGCGGCATTGGGGGTAAAGGCGAGCACGGCGCTGTTCGAGGTCTGGAACAAGCTGGACCTGGTCGGTGCGAGCCTGCGCGAGGCTTTGACGGCGCAGGCGGGCAACCGGGCCAATGTCTTTGCGGTCTCGGCGCTGACTGGCGAGGGCATGGCGGCGCTGCTGGCGGCGGTGAGCCGGGAATTTGAGGAGGCCAAGCCGCGGCAAAGCCTGAGCCTGAGCTTTACTGAGGGTCGCAAGCTGGCCTGGCTGCATGGTGAGGGCGTGGTTCTGTCAGAGCGGTCGAGCGAGGAGGGCTGGCTGGTCGAGGTCGAGTGGACCGAGCGGCAGGAACAGCGGTTCCGGGCGATTTGAGCGGAGCAGGCTGGGGCGTCGCGGGATGTCGCTTTACGCGACATCGTGTTTTATTACATGTTCACAAGGGGATAGACATTTCTGTTAGAGCGCGTCGCCTTTGATCAGGCTCACATACCCGATGTGACGATGGATTTCGCTTGGCGCGGGCTGCTTTCCATTTCGACACCATAACGACCTGCGCAGATCTGCTTGCTGTTTCCCGGATTTGACCCGCGTCAATTCCGGGCGCGCCTGCTTGCTCGGACTAATCCGCGCCATCAGGTGCTACGGTTCCTCGTCACCCCGGACAGGCGCGTTACCGCCCACCCCAGGCAGGCGGGCCCGGATTTACGATCCTGCAGGCCAAGCCCAACCCCCCTTGCCCTGCGGCTTGGCGCCTTCGTGCAACCCTACCGGGCCATTCGGGGGCTTACGCGGCCCCACAGGGGCCACGGTCCCCCTCATATGCCACAGGCAGGTCGCACATCCGGTCCTCAGCGCAGACCCTGCCGTTGCGCTGGCGGCGTTCAAAGGCGACATGTTCTAACTTTTGTGAAGGGACGTTGCGAATCCTTCGCAAGGGAGTGGTGCGTGAAATCACCCAACCCTACCGCGTACGACGTGGATCATGGCGCGGGGGTCAGGGTGGTGATCCCGACAGCCCCGGCGCGGGCAAGGTCGGGGTCCAGCGCCATCGGGATATATTCGCCGCGCCGCCACAACTCGCTTTGGTCGTCGTAGAATCGCGACAAGGGGTGGCCGGATTGGCCGGTGGCGATGATGAAAACCGAGCTGTCCGGGTCGGCAAAGTCATAAACGCCGCGGTAGCCGCCGCCATGGACATTCAGGTAGGGGTTGTCGCCGGTGCCCGAGGTCAGCCCGCGCATCAGGCTATGGTCGCCGCCGGAGGTTGATTGCCTGATGTTCACGAAATAGCGCACGAAAGGCACGCGGCCCAGCACGGCATGGTCATGCGCCGCTTCATGGGCGTCGCCCCAGCGCCAGCTTTCAAGGTTGGGGCCGTAGGTCTCCGACAGGCCAAGCAGCGCGTCATCCAGCGCCAGCCGCGCGATCTGCGCGCAGGTTTCCAGCGCCGCCGACTGGATCACATCGCACCAGACCGCCGCACCTTGGGTGTTGCGGTAAACCCGTTCGATGAAATCGGGCTCGGGATGGCTGATGGCATCGGCAAGTGGGCCGATCTCATCCCGCGACAAGCGGTCTTGCAAAGCACGCAACCACGCCGCGGCGATCAGCGGTTCGGGCAGGTGTTCGTTTTCTTCGCCGTTCCATTTGGCCAGAAGGGCCAGGGCTTTCTCGCGCAGGCGGTCGGTTGTGCCTTCGGGGGCGGGTTCGCCGGTGAACCACAGATCGGCGCCGATCAAGGGCAACAGGGTGCGCAGGGTCGGGCTGACGGTATCAAGCTGCGCCTCGATGAACGAGTCGCGGGTATGCACCTCGCGGGTTTTCATCAGGGTCAGCCAGCGCTGGATACGCTGGGTATCGCCCCAATCGAATGAGACATGGTTCGGGAAGGGGCGGTCAACCGTCTTGTTGTTGGTGTTGCCCAAAATGCCCGAGGCGGGGTTCTTGAACTGCGGATTGTCGGCATAGGGCAGCAGGCCGAGCCAGCGGTTCTTGCCCTCCCACCCCGGGGCGGGCATCCGGCCTTGCGTCACATGGGCCGGGTCGCGCTGCGGCATGGCACCGATCAGTTGCAGGGCGATGTTGCTTTCATCGACCACCATGAGGTTTTGCGAGGGTGCGACAAAACTTTCGCCGGCCTTGATCGCCTCATCGACCGATTGGGCCCGCATCAAGGCCATGGCCGAGGACATCGAGGTATCGGCACCGTCCAGCAGCGTCCATTCAATGGCGGCGACCATGCCGGCGGGGGTTATGGTAGCAAGGTCGAAATGGCTGCCGGGCAGGATCGGTCCGCTCTCGCTCCACCTTTGCGTGATGGTCACCGGGGCCGCATCCTTGACGGTGATGATGGTGCGGCGGGTGATGAAATCCTTGGGGCCGCTCGGGGTGAGGTATTGTTCGGGATTGGCGGGATTGATCTTTTCCAGCACGATATCCTGATCGTCAAGATAGCTGGAGGCCAGGCCCCAGCCCAGGCGTTCCGAGCGGCCCAAGAGCATGACGGGCATGCCGGGGATGGTCGCCCCGATGACATCGCCCGAGGCGAGGCGCAGGCGGGCAAGATACCAGATGCTCGGCGCGGTAAAGCCGAGATGCGGGTCATTGGCGAGGATGGAGCCGCCCGCCGCCGAGCGCCCCGGCATGGCGGCCCAGGCGTTGGAGGCACCGGCGAAATCAGCCATGCGGAAGGGCGACAGCGGGTCGGTGAGCTCGGCCATGCGGGTGGGGATGGCGGGTTGCAGGCCGGGGAAAAGGGCGGAGTACTGCGGCAGGGCGGTCACCGCCTGAGCGGTCACGGCCGGACCGGGCGCATCGGGCAGGATGTCTTGCAGCCGCGACGCAGGCAGGATCAGCGACATCTGCGCCCGCAGGACTTCGCTGTCCAGTTGCGAGGCCAGTTGCAGGCCCATCAGCTTGATGATCGCGATGCTGTCGGCCGGGGCCCAGGCGTCGATCTGGGCCGAGAACAGAAAGAACTCGGGCGCGCCCCGGCCCAGCGCCTGTTCGCTGACCTGACCGATCCAGGCGTTGACTCCGGCGGCATAGGCGTTGAGCGCGGCTTTGGTCGGGGCGTCCTGCACCGCGACCGAGGCCAGGGCGAGGGTATAGATGTCAAGGCGGCGCAGCAGTTCGTCGATCTTGAGGGTGCGCTGGCCGAAGATTTCCGACAGGCGGCCCTGGGCGGTGCGGCGCAGCATATTCATCTGCCACAGCCGGTCCTGGGCATGGGCAAAGCCAAGGGCAAAGAAGGCGTCGGAATCATTGCCGGCAAAGATATGCGGCACGTTGTTGTTGTTGCGCAGAATCTGGACCGGGGCGGTGATGCCGGGAAGGCGGTAGGCGGCGTTGTAGTCAGGCAATGAGCGCGACAGAAAGTAGTAAAAGATCAGCAAGGCCAGCAGGCCGAGTGCGATGAGGCCGACGAGCAGTCGCAAAAGCCAGCGGAAGGTGGTCAGCATGGGGGGGCCTGCTCTTGACGGCGGTAATGGTTTCCTAACCTAGTCGATCCAGAGTGCCGGGGCAATGATCGGGGGTGGCGGATGGCGAGGTTGGCGTTTCTGGGGCTGGGGGTAATGGGCTTTCCGATGGCCGGGCATCTGGTCGCCAAGCGGCATGAGGTCACGGTCTATAACCGCAGCCCGGCCAAGGCAGCGGCCTTTGTGGCCAGGCATGGCGGACAGGCGGCGGCGACCCCGCGTGCGGCGGCGGCGGGGGCCGAGTTCGTGCTGGCCTGCGTCGGCAATGACGACGATCTGCGCGCGGTTTGCCTGGGGCCGGACGGGGCTTTTGCCGGCATGGCAGCGGGGTCGGTGTTTATCGATCACACCACCGTTACGGCCGAGGTGACGCGCGAGTTGGGCGCGGTGGCGGCGGGGCAGGGCAAGGGCTTTGTCGATGCGCCCCTGTCGGGCGGTCAGGCGGGCGCGGAAACTGGCGTGCTGTCGATCATGTGCGGCGGCACCGAGGCCGATTATGCGGCGGCAGAGCCGGTGATGCAGGCCTATGCCCTCATCTGCAAGCGGCTGGGCGGGCCGGGGTCGGGGCAACTGGCCAAGATGATGAACCAGATCTGCATCGCCGGTCTGGTGCAGGGCCTGGCCGAGGCTTTGGCCTTTGGCCAGAAGGCCGGGCTGGACGGCGAGGCGGTGGTCGAGGTGATTTCGCAGGGTGCGGCGGGGTCGTGGCTCATGGTCAACCGGCACAAGACCATGCTGGCCGACAAGTTCGACTTTGGCTTTGCGGTGGATTGGATGCGCAAGGATCTGGGGATCTGTCTGGCAACCGCCAACCAGATCGGCGCCAGCCTGCCGGTGACGGCGCTGGTCGATCAGTTCTACAAGGATGTGCAGCGCATGGGCGGCAACCGCGACGACACCTCCAGCCTGATCCGGCGGTTGCGCTGAGGCGGCGTTCATCAAGCCCAAGCGGGCTTTCTTCACGCGGGTTGGCGCGCCGCGAGGAAAGCCCGCTTGGGCTTGATGAGCGGCGTGGTGGGGGCAGACCGCCTTACGGGATGATCCGGCTGTATTTCACCCCCGACAAGGTTGCCCCGGCGATCAGGCCCTGCTGGCCAAAGACCAGACCGATGACGGGGTCAAGCTCGGTAGTGTCCTTGCCGATCGAGCCGCCTTGTTCGGGTGTTGCATAGCGCACCTCGACCCCGGCGACCCAGCCGTTGCCACGGCGGAAATTGGCCAAGGCAGCCTCGGTCATGAAGAACAGGGCATGGGCATATTGCTGGGCGCCGATCTGAAAGCCGATGGTGGCGCGGGTGGCGGAATAATAATCGACCGTCACATCGTTGATCCGCAGCGCGCCGCGGCCATAACTGCCGCCGACCCCAAAGCCGACCTCGGTCACCAGCGGCATGAACAGGATGCCATTGGCATTGGCCGCAAGTTCCTGGGTGCCGGGATAATTGCTGAACAGGTAGTCGCGCGTCGCATCGACCCTGGCGTCAACCCTGGCCGCGCCGTTTGAATCGACACCATTGCCGATCAGCGAACTGTCGCAAGCCGCCAGCATCATGGCCGCAGCACTCAGCCCGAAAAAACCGCGTCGGGAAATTGTCATGATTTTGCCTTCTACCTCTCGCCTGATTGCGGGCTCTCATGGCCCTTTTATTGCAGGATACAGCAAAGCGCGGGCAATGTCATGCAAGTGCTTTGCCAGTGGCAAGCCGCCGCCTGTTTTCCAGCCGATTGCGGCGGTGCCCTTGGTCGCCGTGGCGGCGTCGCAGGAGGTCCACAGGGTCATCGGCATGTCCGGTGGGAGGGGGCGGAGCCTCCGGCGGGGATATTTATGAAAAGATGAAGGGGGACGCGGGCGGGCGGGTCATATCACATCTGGCTCTGGCCCAGACTCAGGCCCAGACTCAGGCCCGGACTTGGACTTAGGCCCGGCCCGCCCGGATCGCCCGCGCGGCCTCGGGCGCGAAATAGGTCAGCACGCCGTCGCAACCGGCCCGGCGAAAGGCCATCAGGCTTTCCAGCATGGCGCTTTCGCCGTCGATCCAGCCGCGCAGCGCGGCACCCTTGATCATCGCGTATTCGCCGGAAACCTGATAGGCATAGGTCGGCGCGCCGAACATCTCCTTGGCGCGGCGGATGATGTCGAGATAGGGCATGCCGGGCTTGACCATGACCATATCGGCACCTTCCTTAAGGTCACGCGCAATCAGGCGCATGGCCTCATCGCTGTTGGCGGGGTTCATCTGATAGGTTTTCTTGTCACCCTTCAGCGCCCCCGAGGCCCCGACCGCATCGCGGAACGGGCCATAAAAGGCCGAGGCGTATTTCGCAGCATAGGACATCAGGACGACTTGGCTGTGACCCGCCATCTCCAACGCCGAACGCAGCGCGCCGATCCGGCCATCCATCATATCGGAGGGGCCGAGGATGTCGGCCCCGGATTCGGCCTGCACCAGGGCCTGTTTGACCAAAGCGACCAGCGTTTCGTCGTTCAGGATCACGCCGTCCTGCACCAGCCCGTCATGGCCGTGGCTGTTGTAAGGATCCAACGCCACATCGGTCATCACCGCTATTTCTGGCACCGCGGCCTTGATCGCCCGAATGGCGCGGTTGGTCAGGTTGTCCGGGTTCCACGCCTCGGCGCAGTCTGCGGTTTTCAGGGCGGGGGGGGTATAGGGAAACAGGCAGATCGCCTGGATGCCGAGGGAGGCCGCTTGCTCGGCCGCTTTGACCACCAGATCGACCGAAAGGCGCGAAACGCCGGGCATCGAGGCGACCTCCTCGCTGAGGTTGACGCCATCCCGGATGAACAGCGGCCAGATCAGGTCAGCCACCGACAGGGTATTTTCCTGGGCCAGCGCGCGCAGGGCAGGGCTTTGGCGCAGGCGGCGAAAGCGGGCGGCGGGGAAGGGTGCTACGATCGGGCGCATGATGGGTATCCTTGCACGGGGAGGCTTGCAGCTTTGCCTTCTGCCTGCCATGGAAAGGCGCGCGGCTCAAGCCAGCATCAAGGTCCATAGCGTGATTGGGGACGACGGGTGAACTGGTATCAGATGCTGTTCGGTCTGATCGACATGCGGTCGTTTTCCAGTCTGTGGTACTGGATCGCCTTGGCTGTCATCTGGTCCTCGGCCAGTCATTGGGTGCTTGGGGTGCCCTATGACATGATCTACCGCGCCAAAAGCCAGCGGGGGCAGGCGCTGGACGATCTTGAAACACTGGTCCGCATCAATGTCAGCCGGATGCTGCATACCTCACGCAGCCATGGCGCCGCACTGATCGGGGTGGCATGTTTCACGGTCACCGTGCTGGGGCTGTTAGGCTTTGTCTATGATGTCGAGTTTGCCCAGGCGGTGCTGTTCCTCATGGTGCCCTTGTTGGTGCTGGGCTATCTGTCGCTGCGCGCCAGCGTCAGGATCGAGGCGGGTGAGGGGCAGGGCGATGCGCTGTTCCGCCGGCTGTTCCGGCACCGGTTGGCGGCGCAGGTGCTGGGCATGGTGTCGATTTTTGTCACTTCGCTTTACGGCATGTATGTGAATATCCAGTTCAGCTTGCCGGGTTGAGTTGTGGCCGAGCGCATCCTGCTTGGCGGCGCCCCCGAGGGCTATGACGCGAGGCTGCTGGCGAAGGAAGCGGCGCGCGGCGGTTCGGTCATCCATATCGCGCGCGATGACCGCAGGATGGCGGCGATGCGGGCGGCGCTGGCGGCCATGGCGCCGGGTGTGGCGGTCTTGGACCTGCCAGCCTGGGATTGTCTGCCCTATGACCGGATGTCGCCCAACCCCGAGATTCTGGCGCGCAGGATGTCAACGCTGGCGGCATTGGCGGCCGGGCTGGCCAAGCCGGTGGTGCTGCTGACCACGCTGAGTGCTGCCATGCAGCGCCTGCCGGCGCGTGCGGTCATTGAGGGCGCGTCCTTTGTTGCCAAGGTCGGCGACCGGGTCGATGATCAGCGCTTGAAGCGGTTTCTGGCCGGCATGGGCTTTTCGCCGGTCTCCACCGTGGCGGAACCCGGCGATTTTGCCCTGCGCGGCGGCATTGTCGATATATTTCCGCCGGGGCGCGGCGGGCCGGTGCGGCTGGATTTCTTTGGCGACGTGCTGGACGGCGCGCGGCGGTTTGATCCGGTGACCCAGCGCACCACGCAAAAGCTGTCGGCGGTTGAGTTCGCGCCGATGTCCGAGATCATTCTGGATGAGGCGGCGATCACCCGGTTCCGGCAGAACTACCGCGCCGAGTTTGGCACCGGCGGCTCGGATGATCCTTTGTATGAGGCGGTCAGCGCCGGGCGCAAGCATCAGGGGATGGAGCATTGGCTGCCGTTCTTTCATGCAAGGCTGGAGAGCTTGTTCGACTATCTGCCTGCCGCCTCAATCATGCTGGACGATCAGGTGACCGCGGCCCGCCTGTCGCGCTGGGACAGTATCGCCGACCAATACGATGCGCGACGCGAGGCGATGACGGCCAAGGGGCGGCTGGATAGTGTCTATAAACCCTGCGCGCCGGATCTGTTGTATCTGGACGATGCGGCCTGGGAGGCGGCGGTATCGGGTCACCGAATGGTGCAACTGTCGCCCTTGGCGCAGGCGCCGGGGCCGGGGGTTCTGGACGCCTCAGGCCGGATCGGGCGCAATTTTGCGCCAGAGCGTCAACAGGAAAGCATCAGCCTTTTCGGGACCTTGGCGGATCATCTTCAGGCATTGCGGCGGGACCGTCAGGTTGTGATCGCCGCCTGGTCGGAGGGCGCGCGTGAGCGGTTGAAGGGGCTGTTGGCCGATCAGGGCATCTTGGGCGCGCATGAGGTCAAGGATTTCCGCGAGGTGCCGGATGGGCGTGGCGGGCTTTACCTGATGATCTGGGCGCTGGAGGCGGGGTTTGTCGCACCCGGCGTGGCGGTGATTTCGGAAGCGGACGTGTTGGGCGACCGGCTGGTGTCAAAGCCGCGCAAGAAGCGCCGCGCCGATAACTTTTTGCGTGAGGTTGACACGCTGACGCCGGGCGATCTGGTGGTGCATGTCGAGCATGGCGTGGGGCGCTATCTGGGGCTGGAGACCATCACGGCTTTGGGTGCGCCGCATGAGTGCGTGATGCTGGAATATGCCGAGAATTCAAAGCTGTATCTGCCGGTCGAAAACATCGAACTGCTGAGCCGTTATGGCCATGAGGATGGCTTGCTGGACCGGTTGGGCGGCGGCGCTTGGCAGGCCAAGAAGGCCAAGCTGAAGCAGCGTATCCGCGAGATCGCCGACAGACTGATGCGGATCGCGGCGGAACGGGCCTTGCGCCGTGCGCCGGTGCTGGAGGTGCCGCACAGCATATGGGAGGCGTTTGCAGCGCGCTTCCCCTATCAGGAGACCGACGACCAATTGTCGGCGATTGCCGATGTGGTGGCCGACCTTGAAAAGGGCTCACCCATGGACCGGCTGGTGGTCGGCGATGTCGGCTTTGGCAAGACCGAGGTCGCCATGCGGGCGGCCTTCGTTGCGGCGCTGTCGGGGATGCAGGTGGCGGTGATCTGCCCGACCACCCTGCTGGCCCGCCAGCATTTCCGCAGCTTTGCCGAAAGGTTCCGCGGCTTTCCAATCTCGATCCGCACGCTGTCGCGCTTTGTCAGCGCCAAAGAGGCCAATGCGACCCGTGAGGCGATGGCGCAGGGTCAGGTCGATATCGTGATCGGGACGCACGCCCTGCTGGCCAAAGCGGTGCGCTTTCAGAACCTTGGCCTGATGGTGATCGACGAGGAGCAGCACTTTGGTGTCAGCCACAAGGAGCGGCTGAAAGAAATGCGCTCGGAGGTGCATGTGCTGACCCTGACCGCCACGCCGATTCCGCGCACCTTGCAATTGAGCCTGAGCGGGGTGCGCGATCTGTCGATCATCGCGACGCCGCCGGTGGACCGGCTGGCGATCCGCACCTATATCAGCGAGTTTGACGGCATCACGGTGCGCGAGGCCTTGTTGCGCGAACATTATCGCGGCGGGCAAAGCTTTTATGTCGTGCCGCGGATCAGCGATCTGCATGAGGTTGAGGCGTTCTTGAGGGACCGGGTGCCGGAGGTGAGCTATGTGGTCGCCCATGGCCAGTTGGCGGCGGGCGATCTGGATCAGCGGATGAACCGGTTTTATGACGGCAAGTATGACGTGCTGGTGGCGACCTCTATCGTCGAATCGGGCCTGGACATTCCGACTGCCAACACGATGATCGTGCACCGGGCCGATAGGTTCGGGCTGGGGCAATTGTATCAGATCAGGGGAAGGGTCGGGCGGGCCAAGACGCGGGCCTATTGCTATTTGACCACCAAGCCGCGCGCGCCACTGACGCCGCAGGCCGCCAAGCGGCTTCGGCTGTTGGGGTCGCTGGACAATCTGGGGGCGGGCTTCAGTCTGGCCGCGCATGACCTTGACCTGCGCGGCGCGGGCAACCTCTTGGGTGAGGAACAGTCGGGTCATATCAAGGAAGTCGGTTATGAGTTATACCAGCAGATGCTGGAGGATACCATTGCCAAGATCAGATCGGGCGAGTTGCAGGGCCTGTCCGCACTCGATGATCACTGGGCACCGCAGATCAATCTGGGGGTGCCGGTGATGATACCGGTAAGCTATATCGCCGATCTGGACATCAGGCTGGGCCTGTATCGTCGGCTGTCCTCGCTTGGCACCAAGGTCGAGCTTGAGGGTTTCGCCGCTGAGCTGATCGACCGCTTTGGCACGCTGCCCAAGGAAGTGAACACTCTGCTGGTGATCGTGCGGATCAAGGCCCTGTGCAAAAGGGCCGGGATCTCAAAGCTGGATGTCGGCCCGAAGGGGGCGACGGTGCAGTTTCACCTCGACAAGTTCGCCAGTCCGGCCGGGCTGGTCGAGTTCGTCAAGGCGCAGGGTCCGGCGGCAAGGATTGCCGGCAATAGAATCGTGCTGGTGGGCGAGATGCGGACCGAGGCCGAGCGGATCAAGGGTGCCTTCAACATCGCCCGCGATCTGGCGGAAAAGATCGTGAAGCCGAAGGCCTAGGGCTTTGCGTCAATTCATTCCCTGCACCGCGTTCCCGGGGCCGCATTTGTTGGGTCAAGCCGGGTCCTTGGGGCGTAGCGCCAGCCAGATCAGCGCGCCGCCGGCCAGCACGAGGAAGGGCAGCATCGCCATGTTGACCGCGCTCCAGCCCGCCTGCACCGAACCGCCCGAGCAGTTCATCAGCCCACCCGATGAAAAACTGGCCAGCGTGACGCCGCCAAAGACCAGAAAATCATTGAGACCCTGCATCCGGCCACGCTCGGCCACGGTATGGGCGGCGGTCAGCATGGTGGTGGCGCCGATGAAGCCGAAGTTCCAGCCGATCCCCAAGAGGATCATCGCGGCAAAGAAGTTCTGAAGCTGCACGCCTGCCATGGCGATGGCTCCGGCGCCGGCCAGAATGACGAGGCCGGTGGTCATGATCCGCTCGGCGCCAAAGCGCGCGATCAGGTGGCCGGTAAAGAACGACGGCACGAACATCGCCAGCACATGGCCGGTGACCACATTGGCCGCGTCCGAGGTGTGATGGCCGAGGCCGACCACGGCGAGGGGTGACGAGGTCATCACCAGGTTCATCAGCGCATAGCTGACGGTGGCCACGATGACGGCGACGGCAATGCGCGGGGTGCGGATCAGTTGCATCCGGCTGCGGCCGAGGTCCGATCCGGCGGCAGGCGGTTTGGCCTTGGGGATGTCGAGCAGGAGGAACAGGAACACCCCCGCCACGTTCAGCGCGATGGCGGCCAGATAGCTGCCAAGGAAGGTGACGGTCATGCTTTGCGCGGTCAGCTTGACCAGTTCCGGCCCGAACACCGCCGATATGAGGCCGCCCGCCATGACCCAGGAAATTGCCTTGGGGAGAAACTCGGCCGAGGCGGTGTCGGCCGCGGCGAAACGGTAAAACCCTTGGGCCGACATGTAGATGCCGCTGAGAAAGGCGCCCAGCACGAACAGCGGAAACGAGGAAGTAGCCAGCCCCCAGGCCGAGACGGCGGCCCCGGCAGCTCCGCCTGCAGCCCCGACGACAAAGCCGGCGCGGCGGCCGTAACGCGCCATGAAGGCCGAAATCGGCGTGGCGGTCAGCATCGTGCCGATCACCATCGCCGAGATCGGCATTGTGGCCAGACAGGCGTTGGACGCCAATTGCTTGCCGGCAAGGCCGGCAATGATGAAGATCATCGGCAGTTGGGCGCCCAGCACGGCTTGCGCGGCCACAAGGACCGCGACATTGCGGCGGGCAAGGCTGTCGGATGCCTGATTTTGGGTCAGGGTTGGGGTCGAGGTTGGGGTTTGGGTCATGGTGCGCTATCGGTAGGCGGGCTGGTGTGCAGGTTCAAGGTCATTCAGCGACGATCAGCCCGGCGAAGGGCAGAATGAGTATTTGAGAAAGGGTAAATCATGGTGGGGCGGATCATTGAAACACCGGGTTGCGTGGTTGAGGGGGCGGCGTGGTTGGCGGCTGCCGAGCCGCGCTTTGCCACGGCGCTGGCGCTGACCGGGGCTTTGCCGTGGCGGCGGTCGCCGGATGGTTTTGCGGCGCTGTTGGATGCCATGGTCGGCCAGCAGGTCTCGGTCGCCTCGGCCAGGGCTGTCTGGGCACGGCTACAGGCGGCGGGGCTGACCGAACAGGCGGCGATGGCCGCGGCGAGCGATGAGGCGTTGCGGGCCGTAGGGCTGAGCCGCCAGAAGGCGCGTTATGGCCGGGCGCTGGCGCAGGCGGGGATTGATTATGCCAGCTTAAGCGGCTTGCCGGATGCGCAGGTCGTAGCGGTGCTGGTCGCGGTGCCGGGCATCGGGGCGTGGACGGCTGAGATCTATGCGATGTTTGCGCTGGGGCGGGCGGATGTCTTTGCGCCGGGCGATCTTGCTTTGCAAGAGGCGGCGCGGCTGCTGTTTGATCTGCGTGAGCGTCCCAAGGAAGCGGCGTTTCGCCAGATGGCGCAAGCGTGGAGCCCGTGGCGGGCGGTTGCGGCGCGGGTGTTGTGGGCCTATTACCGGGTGGTCAAGACCCGGGAAGGGACCAGATGAGCCGTATTCTGAAGTGAGCCGTATCTTGAAGTTTGGGCGCAAGCCTGCTGCTGCCGGCAAGGCGCGCAGTCTGGTCGTGTTCCTGCATGGTTACGGTGCCAATGGCGCCGACCTTCTGGACATCGGCGATGCGCTGGCACCGCATTTGCCCGACACCGCCTTTGTCGCCCCGGATGCAGCGGAGCGCATTCCGGGCACGCCGGGTCTGCAATGGTTCTCGATCCCGCGTTTTGACGGCTCGTCCGAGGCGCAGGCACTGGCCGGGTTGCGGCGGGCGGCTGAGGATGTGAACGCCTTCTTGGATCAGCGCCTGGCCTATGAGGGCATCGGGCCGGAGGCGCTGGCGCTGGTCGGGTTTTCGCAGGGTGCCATGATGTGCCTTGAGGTCGCGCCACGCCGCGCCGTGGCCCTTGCGGCGGTTGTCGCAATCTCGGGTCGGTTGATCCAGCCCGAACGGCTGGCAGCCGAGGTCACCGCCAGGCCGCCGGTGCTGATCATGCATGGCGACCAGGATCAGGTGGTGGAGTTTAGAGAAATGGCGCTGGCGGCCAATGCTTTGTCAGAGGCGGGGTTTGAGACCTATGGCCATGTGATGAAGGGCATGGGGCATGGCATTTCGCAGGACGGTTTGGAGTCGATGCTGGGTTTTTTGAAGCGCTACCTGCCGGGGTGAGCCAAATTTCTTGCGAAGGATACTGGCGCTAGCCCTGCCCGCCACTGGCCAGATAGGCGGCGCAACCGGTCAGGGCGGCGAAATCATCCTCGACCACCCAGACCGCAAATCCCCTGAGAAACTCGCCAAAGCGGCCCTTGTCACGCATCGCGGCGGCAAGGCCCATCTCGGCCAAGTAAGGCGTCATGGCGCGCGACATGCCGCCGATCAGGAAGATGCCGCCGTAAGGCAGGTGGATCAGCGCAAGATCGCCAAGGTAGGAGCCCAGAATATGGCTGTAAAGCCGCGCCGTCTCAAGGGCCTGCGGGTCGCCAGCGGCCAGGGCGGTCATGATCCGGGCGCTGCTCAAAGGGTTGAGGTGGCCCGCCTCGGAGGTCACAAAGGCATGGATATGTTCCAGCCCGCGCCCGGCCAGCGCATCCTCGGCCCCGGCGAAGCCATGGGCGTGCTCGCCGTAGCTTTCGATGAAGCGGGCGAGCCGCAGATCGCGCGCGTCCCTGATCGGCAGCGAGATATGGCCGCATTCCGAGGGTGGCACGACGCGGCCCCACGGCGTGTTGTGGACGGCGGCGGCATTGACCCCGGTGCCAAGGCCCACCACCAGCATCGCGGCATTTGGCCCGACTGGGTGGCCGTCGGGCGCCTCGATTATCGGGCGCAGCAATTCGGGCGCGATATGGCCCAGCGCCTGACCCTGCGCTTGCAGGTCGTTCAGGATCGCCACCGAGCTTGCCCCGGTCGCCCGCACCAGCATGGCATGGTCGATGATCCATGACAGGTTGGTCATCTCGGCCACGCCATCACGCACCGGACCGGCCGCCGCCACGCAGACGCCTTCGACTTGGGAGATCCCCGCCTCGGACAGATAGCGGGTCAGGACCTGCTCCAGACTGGCGAACGCGGCATTGGCGAATTTGGCGATTGAGCCGGGCCGGACGCGCGCGCCATCGGCCAGCGCCACGCGGGTGTTGGTTCCGCCGATGTCGGCAAGGATGGCGGTCATCTGGCACCTCGGGTCATTGCGGGCAAGGGGGTGATATAGGGGTTTTGGCCGGCACTCCAGCGTCTTGAGATCGGCATGGACCAGAGCGAAACGCTTTTTATCGCTGCCGGTTCTTGCGACGGCACCTATCATCACCAGTTCCCGCTGCGGCTTTTGGCCGTAGCGATCAGG
>JBCKXH010000038.1:0-19080 GCA_038921555.1 Paracoccaceae bacterium | reverse complement strand
CCTTGAAAGCAACGGAAAAATCCGGCCACAGCTTGGTGGAGAGAAACTTTCCTCAAGGGCAAGTGGCGGACAGAGAGGGATTCGAACCCTCGAGGCGGTTCCCCGCCTACACACTTTCCAGGCGTGCGCCTTCGACCACTCGGCCACCTGTCCGTGCAGCACTTCCTAGCAGGGACAGGATGGCGGTTGCAATAGCTGGTGGTGGGACCTTTTCTGGCCGGTGGGTGCCACTTCATACCAGTTCGGTTGCCACCTCAGACCAGTTCGATCGTCACGCGGCGGTTGATGCGGCCCTTCTTTTCGATCTTGCTGATCGCGATCCGCCCGATCTCGGCGGTGCGGGCGACATGGGTGCCTGCGCAGGGTTGCAGGTCGATCTGCGCGCCCCGCTGGCCGATGCGGACCAGCCGAACCCTGCCCTGCCCCATCGGGGGGCGGACCGACATGGTCTTGATCAGGCCCGGATTGGCCAGCAATTCGGCCTCGGTGATCCAGTGGTCGCTGATGGAAAGATCGCGGTCGATCAGCTGGTTCAGCGCAGCCTCCAGCGCCGAGGCATCGGCAGGCGGATCGGGCATGTCGAAATCCAGCCGCCCGCGGTCGGTGCCGATCTGGCCGCCGGTCACCGGCAGAGGGATGACGACGGACAGCAGATGCAGCGCGCTATGCAGCCGCATGTGGCGATGGCGCCGCTCCCAGTCCAGCACCAGTCGCAGTTGTGTGCCGGGTTTCGGCAAGGCGCGCGGCTCGGCGGGCACCAGTGCCACGGTGCCGCCCTCGACCTTGACCGCCGTGGCGATGGTCAGCGTGCCGCCGTCCCATTCGATGCGCCCAGAGTCGCCCGGTTGGCCGCCGCCGGTCGGATAGAACACCGTGCGATCGACGATGATGCCGCCCTCGGGGGTCAGGCCGGTGACCCTTGCGTCACATTCGGCCAGATAGGCATCGCTGCGGAACAAAAGCTCGGTCATGGTTTCGGACCCTCCGGTTGCGGCGAATTGGGATCGGCTGGCGGTGCCGGTGTGGCCAGCAGGCCCGCCACCGCCGCCTGATGGGCCTGCCATTCAGCGGCAGCCTCGGCCTCAGCCGCCGCCTCATCGGCCAGCCGTTTGAGGTAATCGCGCTGGGCATTGCTGAACATCACGCCGCTTTGCGCAAAGCGCCTGGCGATCTGGTGGTTGATCTCGCTGCGCACCTCAACCAGAAAGTTCACGTCGCGCAGGATCACCCTGATCTCGAAATTCATCGTCTCGGCGCCAAAACCGACCAGTGCCACGATCGGCGGCGGCGACAACAGCACCAAGGGCTGCGCCTCTGCTATCTCGCGCAGGATCGTCTCCACCTTGCGGCTGTCTGCGGTGAACGGCACCGCCACCGCCACGATCAACCGGCCGGTCAGGCTGAAGCGCGTCCAGTTGGTCACCCGGCCTGAGATCAGGTCAGAGTTGGGCACGATGACGTCGGAACGGTCAAAGGTCTGGATCCGGGTCGAGCGCACCGAGATCGACTGCACGATGCCCTGCACCGGACCGACCTCGATCCAGTCGCCCTCAGAGATCGGCCGCTCGATCAAGAGGATGATGCCCGAGACAAAGTTCGACACCACGGTCTGCAAGCCAAAACCGATGCCGACCGACAAGGCACCGGCGACGATGGCCAGCCCCGACAGGTCGATGCCGGTTGAGTTGATGGCGACCAGCGCCGAGACAAAGATGCCGACATAGCCCAGCCCCGACACCAGCGCATTCTGCCCACCCTGCTCCATGCCGGTGCGTGGCAGGATAGAGGTTCTCATCGCGCCCTGAAAGAGCCGCGTCAGGCTCCATCCCAGAGCGAACACTACGGCAAAGAACAGAAAATCCATGGGCGATATCTTGGAATTGCCCAGCGTGAAGCCTTCTTGGAACCGCGTCCACAACTCGGTCAAGTCGGCTACCCGCGCCCCCCAGATCAGGGCGAACAAGGGCAAGGTGGCCAGCGTCAGGCCAAAGCCCAGCAAGACCGGGGCCAGCGCGTCGCCTTCCGCCTTGCTGCGGGCGAGTAGCGCGTAAAGGTCGCTGATCAGCCTTTGGGTCAGTTGCAGCAGCGCCGCCAGCCCCAGCGACAACGCCGCCGGAAAGATCAGCGCCGATCCGGCCGAGATATAGCCGATCATCGCCAGCAGCGAGCCGATCAGCGCGATGGCGATGGCAGCGCGGGCCAGCAGACCAACCAGCCGCTGGCGATGCTTGCCACGGCTTTCCTCGACCGGCACCGCTGCCGCCGCGCGGATCAACAGGCCCATCCGCAAGAGCAAGACCGCAGCGATCAGAATGATCGGCAGGTTCAGAACCGCGGTCGCGCTGTCCGGCACCGCCAGGGTTTCCATCGCCACCCGGCGCAGCCCTGCGATGGCCAGCAACAGCCCGAAGGCTGAGGTCAGGAACCGCCCGACCGCCCGCTGCTCGCCATTCAGCGCCAGCACGCCCCCACCTTCCGCCGGACCCCCACCTTCCGCCGGAAAGGCCCGCGAGCCCAGCCAGACGGCGGCAAACAAGGTCAGGCCGATCTGCCCCAGATTGCCCGCGATCCCGGCTCCCACCGGCCCCAGCATCCGGCTTAGCACCAGCGCCTCGGCCAGTGCGACAAAGCCCAGAACCGGCACGATGATCAGCGCCAATGAGGCGGCAAACCCCCAGATCCGCCGCCCGCGCCCCGAAGCGGGGCCCGGCAGCATGGCGATCAGCCGTTCGCTCCAGCGCCGCCCGCGCGAAAGCACCGCCAGCGCAAATCCCAAGAGCGGCACGATCACCGGCAGATTGTCCGCCATGGAATTGCGTGAGCGCGCGTCCTGCCAACGCGCCGAGGTCTCATCCCACAGCCTCTGCGCCGTCAGGGTCAAAGCACCCAGCGCATCGGGCCAGTTGCCGGGATTCAAAGGGTTGGGCCACAGCTTCAGAAGCTCGTTCGCCTGGCGTTCGCGCAGCACGCGGTCGATCTCGCGGATCAGGCCATCGGCGCGGCGGTAAGCCTCATCCGCCGCGATCCCCGGCGCTTGCAGCCGCACCAGTTGATCTGACAGCGCCGGCCGCCGTTTGGCGATTGCGCTGGCCTCGGTCGCCCCGCTTTCGGGGGCCGGTCCCAAGGCGTCGATCTGCTCGCGCAGCGTGGCGATCCGCGCCGCATTGGCGCTCTGCGCGCCAAGCAGCACCTCGCGCCAGTCAACCAGTTGGCCGCGCAGCCGCTCCAGTTCGGGATTACTCGCCTTGCGGCCTTGCGTTGCGGCCTCGGCCCGCACCGCCATGCGTTCCCAGCCGGCATAATCCAGCGCCCCACTGCTGCCACCGCCCGAGGCAGGGGCCCGACCTCCAGCCTGAACGTCGCCCGAGGTCGCACCACCGCCAGCTTCGGTGGCATCCTGCGGCGGGCGCTGCACTTGCGGAATCAGCGCCCCGGTGCTGTCGGCGTGAACCTTGATCTGCGACTGTCCGGCAGGTGCTGCGCCGACGCTCTCTTGCGCGAGGGCTGGTGTTCCGATCAGCGCCAGCGCCAGCAGGGCCGCACCAACCCGCAGGCCCAAGTGATCCAAGATCTGCCCGCAGTTACCCTGCGTCATGCGTCCTCATATACCGTGGGGATTGCATGGCGGGGGCGGTCCAGCCATTTTGGCACCGGCAGGCCCTTTTCCTTCAGGAAAGCCGGGTTGAAGAGCTTGCTTTGATAGCGGTTGCCATAGTCGCCCAGGATGGTCACGATGGTTTTTCCCGGCCCCATGTCGCGGGCCATCCTGATGGCGCCCGCGATGTTGATCCCCGACGAGCCGCCCAGACAGATGCCCTCCTCCTCCAGCATCTGAAACACCAGAGGCAGCGCCTCGGCATCGGATATGCGATAGCTGAAGTCGGGCGTGAAGCCCGCCAGATTGGCGGTGATGCGGCCCTGCCCGATCCCCTCGGTGATCGAGCTGCCCGGCGCGTCAAAAGTGCCACTGGTATAAAACGAATGTAGTGCTGCCCCCTCGGGGTCGGCCAGCCCGATCTTGACGCCCTTGGGCTGCAATTCCATGGCGACCCCCGCCAATGTGCCGCCGGTGCCGACCGCACAGATGAAGCCATCGACCCGCCCGCCGGTTTGCTCCCATATCTCCGGCCCGGTGGTCTCAAAATGCGCCAGCCGGTTGGCCAGATTGTCGAACTGATTGGCCCAGAAGGCACCATTGGGTTCGCTGCGCGCCAGCGCCTCGGCCAGACGGCCCGAATAGCGCACATAATTGTTGGGGTTCTTGTAGGGTGCTGCCGGCACCTGCACCAATTCGGCACCCGCCAGCCGGATCATGTCCTTCTTTTCCTGGCTTTGGGTTTCGGGAATCACGATCACCGTGCGAAACCCCATGCTGGCCCCGACCAGCGCCAGCCCGATCCCGGTATTGCCCGCCGTGCCCTCGACAATGGTGCCGCCCGGCTTGAGGAGGCCCTTGGCCACCGCATCGCGGATGATATACAGCGCCGCGCGGTCCTTGACCGACTGGCCGGGGTTCAGGAACTCGCATTTGCCAAGGATGGTGCAGCCGGTCATCTCGGAGGCCCGCTTCAACCGCAGAAGCGGGGTGTTGCCGATGGTGTCGGCAAGGTCTTGGTGAATGCGCATGGGCTTGGTCCTTCGGGCTTTGGTCAAAGTGTAGGACGCTGGGGCAGCAAACTCAAGGGACTGGCGGCGCGCCCTGCCCGCAATTCGTAGGGCGGGGTTCACCCCGCCACACCGCCCGGCGGGGTCAACCCCGCTCTACGAATCTACAAATCCAGCGCCCCCTGCGCCCGCTTGTCCACTTCCTTGGCCGCCCGCTTGAAGGTGTCGTCGCGCCGTGCCGGCAACACCACCGCCCGGTCGCGCAAGCGCATCGCCTCCTCGATGGTCACGATCTGGAGGCGCGGCACCGGGGCGAAACCCGGCACGTCGCAGATGCCCGCCTGTTTTGCCCAGTCCACCATCGGTTTGGTCGGCGGCTCCAGGATCAGCAGCACGCCGACCTGCGCCCCCTGCGCCGTCACCACCGCGTCGAGTGAGCGCACCATTTCCACCCCCAGTTTCATGCCGCCCTTGACCGAAACCACCGCCTTGAACTCCTCGTTCACCCCGAACCATTTCACCCCGTCAATCCCGCCGTCCGCGCCCTTCTTGTCCTGCGGGACAAAATGCAGCCGGGTGACCGCCCATTTCTCGAATTCCTTTTTGGTCTTGTCATCGCGGTCAAAGAAGTCCCGTGCCGCATCGACATCCATCGGCGTGCCGTGCACGGTAAACTGCACCCCCGGAAAAGCATCAAGCAGCCGGTTTTCAATCAGCCCGATCGCCAGATGAGTCACGTCAATGCCGATCCAGGCTCGGCCCAGCTTTTGCGCCGCATGAACCGTGGTGCCGCAGCCGCAAAACGGATCAAGCACCACATCGCCGGGGTTGGATGAGGCGTTGATGATGCGTTCGAGCAGAGCTACCGGCTTTTGGGTGGGGTAGCCGAGGCGTTCGGCAGACGTATTGCCAACTCGCAATATATCATCCCAAATTGAGTCCGCTGCCTTCCCCGGTTTCTCGTCGAGGTATACCTTTCGGCCGTCAAGCCGCGGTGTTCCGTCCTTTTTCGTCAAAATGAGTCCTTGGCTCCACCATACTTCAAGTTGTTCCAAGGATGCGCCCCAGCCACGATTCTTTGCCGGAGTTGTCCCACGCCATTCAAGTTTTCGATCTGCCGATCCACCCATCATCGTCAAATCCTGGCCGGTAAAGAGCCGCCTGTCTTCATCCTGCTTGTAGCGCTTAAGTTGTTCAGGTGAGTATCCGTTATATATCTTCCGCCAAAGATATTTGTCTCCTTTGGAATAATACAGGATTGTATCGTGAATTTTCGGGAAGGCCTTGCTCTTGACATTGTGGGCATTTGTCCGTCGCCAAATGATTTCATTCCTAAAATTCTTCGCCCCAAACACCGCATCCAGCAAGATCTTCAGGTAATGGCTCGCCGTCGGGTCGCAGTGCAGATACAGGCTGCCGGTCGGCCGCAAGACCCGGTGCAGTTCCACCAGCCGCACCGCCATCATGGCGAGGTAAGCGGTCAGGGCGTTCTTGCCCAGAAAGCCCACCATCGCGTCCAGCATCTTGGCGGCGTCCTGAAACGACGACTTCTTGACCTCGGACACCGCCTGCCCGGAAATCGCATCGTCCCATTGCCAGGTGTCGGTAAAGGCCGACATCTGCGCCGGGCTGGCCTGGCCCTTCGGCGTCCGGAACAGCGCGTTGTAATTCGCATTGGAATTGAACGGCGGGTCAAGGTAGATCAGGTCCACGCATTCATCCGGGAAGTTGGTGCGATCCCGCAGCACCGCCAGATTGTCGCCATAGTAAAGGTGATTTGTCATGCCAACCCCGTAGGATGCGTGCGCGCACCCACCGATCTCGCCCACGATCAACTCGCGTGGTAAACATCACGTTAACCTTGAAGGCCGCCCCAAGCAACCATGCGTGAAATCACGCATCCTACCCCTTAACAACCCAATAACAAAATCCAGAACCCAACAATTCCAAACCCTTACAGACCCTCTCACGCGTGAGAGCCCCCCTGTCACCCTCACCCGGCGACCAGCAACCCATCCGCCTGCAACCCGGCAAAACACTCATCCAGCGACTTTTTCGCCCGCTCGATCAGGATGTCAATCTCATCCGGCGTGATCACCAGCGGCGGCGAGATGATCATCCGGTCCCCCACATGCCGCATGATCAGATCATTGGCAAAGCACCGCTCCCGGCAGCGAAGGCCGACCGTGCCGGCATCGCTGGCAAACTTCGCCCGGCTGGCTTTATCCGGCGTCAACGCAATCGACCCCATCAGCCCCACCAGCCTCGCCTCACCGACCAAGGGATGCTCGGTCAGCCCGGACCACAGCTTGCTCAGATAGGGGTTGGCCACGTCGCGGACATGTTCGATGATCTGCTCTTCTTCGATGATCCGCAGGTTTTCCAGCGCCACGGCGCAGGCAACCGGGTGGCCCGAATAGGTGTAGCCGTGGTTGAAATCGCCATGCGACCCCAGAACCTCGGCCACCTCATCACAGACCACCGAGCCGCCGATCGGCTGATAACCCGACGACAGGCCCTTGGCGATGGTCATGATATGGGGCTTGATCCCAAAGGTCTGGCTGCCAAACCAGTTGCCGGTGCGGCCAAATCCGGTGATCACCTCATCCGCGATCAACAGGATGCCGTATTTGTCGACGATCCGCTGAATCTCCGGCCAATAGCTGGCGGGCGGAATGATGACCCCCCCCGCCCCCTGCACCGGCTCGCCGATGAAGGCCGCGACGTTTTCCACGCCCAGCTCCAGTATCTTGGCCTCCAGCTCCTGCGCCCGCAACAGCCCGAACGCCTCCGGCGTCAGATCGCCGCCCTGCGCCCACCAATGCGGCTCGCCGATATGGGCCACCCCGTCGATCATGCCGCCATGCGCGTGAATCGACTTCATCCCGCCCAAGCTGCCGCCCCCCAGGGTCGAGCCGTGATAGCCATTGCTCCGCCCGATGATCACCCGCTTGGCGGGTTGACCCTTGATGTCCCAATAGCGCCGCACCATGCGGATATTGGTATCATTGGCATCTGACCCACCCGAGGCGAAGAACACATGGTTCAGATCGCCCGGCGCCAGTTCCGCCAGCTTGGCCGCCAAGGCAATGGCCGGGATATGCGAGGTCTGGAAGAAGGTGTTGTAATAGGCCAGCTCGTCCATCTGCCGCTTGGCCACCTCACCCAATTCGCTGCGGCCATAGCCGATGTTGACACACCACAGCCCCGCCATCGCGTCGAGGATCTGGTGACCCTCGGTATCGCTCAGCCAGACCCCCTTGGCCGATTTCATGATCCGCGCCCCCTTGCGGGCCAGTGCGGCGTTTTCGCTGAAAGGGTGCATGTGATGCGCGCCGTCCAGCGCCTGCAGTTCTGCCGTCGGCATATGGTTGGTGATCTTGTTCATCGCGACCTCGCTGCAAGTGAAGCGCGCCCTCAACCGCTGCGGACGCCTAAAGCAAATCAGGGAAAAGTGGGAACCGGTTCTTCCGCCCGATTTGCGAAAAATCAAAGAGTTAGATCGTT
Source organism: Paracoccaceae bacterium (assembly GCA_038921555.1). Classification (GTDB taxonomy): domain Bacteria; phylum Pseudomonadota; class Alphaproteobacteria; order Rhodobacterales; family Rhodobacteraceae; genus Stagnihabitans. The sequence goes on along the minus strand of JBCKXH010000038.1, from coordinate 10,968 downwards.
TCAGGCGATTCTGTCATCGCCTGAAACGATCTAACCGCCAGATTATGAGCAAATCACCCGACGATCAAGGAATTTGATCAAATTTCACCACGGCCCAGCGCCTGGCGCACCTGATCAATGCCCTGCGCGATGTCGCGCTGCATGGCCGAGGCGGTTCCCGCCGCATCGCCCCGCTCCAGCGCGGCCATCGCCTCGACATGCAGGTCAGGCAGGGCCAGCACACCCTCGCGCGCCACCACAACCCGCAACGACGGGCCAAAGCGCAGCCAAAGCGAACGCGCCATATCCACCAGAACACTGGCCTGCGAAGCCTCATACAGTGCAAAGTGAAAGGCATGGTTGTGGCTAAGATAGAGGGTCACGTCATGGGCGCGGATGGCGTCATAGATCGGGCGGTCAAGCTCTTTCAACCGGGCAATCAGCGCCAGGGTCACCTTGGCGCAGGCCAGTTCCGCCAGCTTCGGCTCGATTGTCAGGCGGGCAAAGGCGATCTGGTCCAGCAAAACCGGCGTCAGACGCGGCACCGTCACCCGCCGATTGCCCTGAGGCCGCAGCGCGCCCTCGGCGGTCAGCCGCCGGATCGCCTCGCGCACCGGAGTCATGCCGACGCCCAGATCATTGATCAAGCCCTGAATGGTCACCGGCTGGCCCGGCTGCAACACGCCATACAGGATCATGTCGCGCAGCCGCGTATAGGTGACCTCATGGCTCGGTATCTTGCGGTCTTCGACGTTCATCGCTCACCCAGTTTGATCAAACCGGTTTATGACGGCTTTCTTGCTGCAATCAAGCGTTTAGCGCGTGATGAGGAAAAGTGGTCAACGCTATTTCCAAAGGACCCTACCCCATTTACCCTTTCACAAATACTCCACTAGGGGTCCGGGGGATGTGAAATCCCCCGGTTCCGCCCTCAGCGCAGCAGGGCGCGCGCCTCAACGGGGCCAAGCGAGGCAGGACGGGTGCAAGTTGTCGTCATTATCACAAACTGCCCCGTTTCGCCCGATTTTATGCAACCGGCCATGATCTCAACCCCGTGCAGGGTGCGCTCAAGACTGCACCGATGCTCGCGGCCCGCCATCTGCGCCATGGCCATATCGGCCAGACCGGCGGTGCGATAGTTCGCAACCGCAGGCCGCCCCTCGCGGTCCTGATTGTTGATGCCGAACGGGTGGTCCCACGGCTCGATCTCGGTCAGGCTGCCATCCTTGCCGCCGATCTCAACCTGACCGCCGAAAAAGTTCGGGTCGGGCACATAAAGCGTGCCTTCGGTGCCGTAAAGCTCGAAGTGGTTGCGCTTGTGGTGCCAGACATCCCATGAGGTCGAAAGCTGGATGGTGGCGCCGCTGACAAACTCCAACAGGGCATGGATGTTGGTCGGCGTCTTGACCGGAACCTTTTGCCCCAGACGCGCACCGTTGCCGATGGTGCGCGCCGCCTCAGGAATTGAAGTGAGCGCAGCGACCCGTTTGACCGGGCCAAGCAGGTTGATCAGGTTGGCGACATAATAGGGGCCAAGGTCCAGCATCGGCCCGGCACCGGGCAAAAAGAAGAAGTCCGGGTTGGGGTGCCAGCTTTCCATGCCGTGGTTCTGCACGCAGGCCGCACCCGCGATGATGTCACCGACGCGGCCCGCGTCCAGCAAGGCCCGCGCCTGCTGATGCGCGCCGCCCAGGAAGGTATCGGGCGCACAGCCGACCGACAGGCCCTTGGACGCCGCCAGATCGCGCAAGCTCACGCCCTGTTCCAGCGTCAGAACCAGCGGCTTTTCCGAATAGGCGTGTTTGCCCGCCGCAAGAATGGCCATGCTGACCCCGTAATGCGCATCAGGCACCGTCAGGTTGATGACGATGTCGATGTCCTCATTGGCCAGCAGGTCCTCGACCGATAGGGCCCTGGTGTTGAACTCAGCCGCCCGCGCAGAAGCTGCGTCCATGTTGATGTCGGCCACTGCCCGCACTTCCAGCCCTTTGAACAAGGGGGCCAAGCGCAGATAGGAGGTCGAGATATTGCCGCATCCGATGATGCCGATGCCAAGATTTGCCATAGGTTTCGTCCTTACAAAGCCAAGCCGGCAGCCAGCGAACGGGTCGCAAAGCGGCGGTCATCGGCGGGGTTGTCGTGTTCCATCACGAAGTGCTGCACGCCGCAGGCCTTCAACGCCGCATAGATTGTCTTCCAATCGACACTGCCTTGGCCAAGGTCGGCCCAGCCATCCTCGGCCAGACACTCGCCGCGCGGCGCGATGTCCTTGACATGGGCCGCCGTGATGCGGTGGCCATGGGCCTTGATCCACGCCAAGGGATCGGACGAGCCGCGCACCACCCAAGCCACATCAATCTCCCATTCCAGATCGGGGCCGCCTTTCAGGATTGCCCGCATCGGCACCGCCCCATCGGCAAGGCCGCCGAATTCAAAGTCATGGTTGTGCCAGCCAAAGCCCAGACCCGCCGCACGGATCGGCGCGCCGGCCTTTTGCAGCCTTGCCCCGAATGCCCGCCAACCGGCGGCATCCTTGGGGCGGTCGGCAGCTGAGACATGCGGGCAATACAGCCTTTTCATGCCGAGGGTTTGGGCGACTTCCAGCACGAAATCCGGGGTGTCCTCAATCTGGTTCAGGTCGAAATGGCCGGTGGACATGGCCAGTCCGTTGGCTTGCAACTCACCTGAAAGCGTGGCGAGGCTGGCCGGGTCGGAATACAGGCTGCCCCGGCCTTCGGTGTCCTGGTAGCCAACCTCGGCCAGCATTTTCAGCGTGCTGGCCAAGGGTGGAAAGTTGCGCGAGGAGTAGAGTTGATAGCTGAACAAGGGTGGTCCTTTCAGGTGAGGCAGGTCGCGGAATGCAGGTCGCGCAGGGTGAACTTCGGCTCGGTGCCCGGCGTGCCCGGCGTGGCAGGCGTGAAGGTCATCGGTGCATGATACTCGCCGCTGCCATCGCAAATCGACCAAACCCCGGCTAGATTGAGCATGTTCAGATCCTGAGTTCACTCGCTTCGTCAAACAGCGACGCTTTGGCGATGTCAACCCTAAGGTGAACCGCCGACCCGGTGGTGGGGCGCAACTCAACCGGAACCCGGACCGAGATCTGGCGTCCCTCGACCTCGAACCACACCAGACTGTCTGCCCCCATCGGCTCGTCAAGCTCGACCACGGCGGGGATGGTGTGACCCGGAATCGCCTGATCGACGATGGACAGATGTTCGGGACGCAGGCCGATGATCGCCTTGGGACGGTCCAGGATCGCGCCGCCGTCATAACCCGCCATATCCAGCGTCACCGCACCGAACCTGAACTGCTTGCCGCCGTTTAAAGTCTGACCCTTGAGGAAGTTCATCGCCGGGCTGCCGATGAAGCCCGCCACGAACAGGTTGGCCGGGCGGTTGTAGATGGTCTGCGGTGCGTCAAGCTGCTGGATGATGCCTGCACGCATGATGGCGATGCGGTCGGCCAGCGTCAGCGCCTCGATCTGGTCGTGGGTCACATAGATCATGGTGTTCTTCAGGCGGTTGTGCAGGCGCTTCAGCTCGACCCGCAATTCGCTGCGCAGCTTGGCGTCAAGGTTGGACAAGGGCTCGTCGAACAGGAACACATCGACATCACGCACCAACGCCCGCCCAATCGCCACCCGCTGGCGCTGACCACCCGACAGGGCACCCGGCTTGCGGTCCAACAGCGGGCCGATCTGCAATATATCGGAGGCATATTGAACGCGCTTTTCGACCTCTGCCTTGGGCAAGCCCGCGACCTTCAGGCCGAACGACAGGTTGCCGCGCACCGTCATCTGCGGATACAAAGCATAGGACTGGAACACCATGCCGATGCCGCGCTCGCTCGGTTCGGCCCAGGTCACGTTCTTGCCCTTGATGTGGATCTGACCCTCGGACAGTTCCAACAAGCCGGCAATGCAGTTCAACAGGGTGGACTTGCCGCAACCCGACGGCCCGAGCAGAACGACGAACTCGCCCTCCTCGACATCAAGGTTCAGGTTCTTCAGAACCTCGGTCGCGCCGAATTTCAGAGTCAGGTTTTGGACAGAGACTGAGTGCATGTGATCAACCCTTCACCGCGCCGGCGGCAATGCCGCGCACGAAGTATTTGCCGGAGAGAAAGTAGATGGTCAGCGGAACCAGACCGGTCAGGATGGTCGCCGCCATTTCCACGTTATATTCTTTCACCCCCTGCAACGAGTTGACGATGTTGTTCAACTGCACCGTCATCGGATAGTTGGTCGGCCCGGCATAGATCACCCCGAACAGGAAATCATTCCAGATCCCGGTGACTTGCAGGATGACCGCGACGGTGAAGATCGGCAGCGACATCGGCATCATCACCTGGAAGAAAATCCGCCAATAGCCCGCGCCATCGACCCGCGCCGCCTTGAACAACTCCTCCGGCAACGAGGCAAAGTAGTTGCGGAACAGCAGCGTCAGGATCGGCAGACCGAAAACGGTATGGATGAAGACCACCGCGTAAAGCGTCGAATAAATCCCCATCTCGCGGGTGATGATCACCAGCGGATAAAGAAACACCTGATAGGGGATGAACGAGCCGACGATCAGCACCGTGAAGAAGGCTTCGGCGAATTTGAACGGCCAGTTGGCCAGCGAATAGCCCGAAACCGAAGCGACGGCAATCGAGACGACCACGCTTGGCACGGTGATCCTGACCGAATTCCAGAAGCCCGGTGCAAGGCCGGTGTGGTTCAACCCTGTGCTGGCGGTGGACCAGGCCTTGATCCAAGGGGCAAAGGTCGGGTTCATTGTCGGAACAAAGATATTGCCGTCCCGGATCGTATCGAGGTCCTTCAACGAGGTGATGATCATCACATAAAGCGGGATCAGATAGTAGATCGAAGTTGCGACGAGGACGGCGTAAAGGATGACCCGGCCCGGTGCGAACAGCGGTCTCGGCCTCGCGCCGGATGGAGTGACCGAAAGGCTTGCTGCGTTTGCCATGCTGAGCTCACTCCCTGCTTTTCTTGCCGAATTCGACCATGACCCAGGGGATCAGGATCATCGCTGTGACCAGCAACAGCATCGAAGAAGCCGCCGTCCCCTGCGCCAACGCGCCGACGAACAGTTTTTCATAGATATACATCGAGGGCACCTGCGACGACAGGCCCGGACCACCCTGAGTCAGCGCGACCACCAGATCATAGACCCGCACCGAGCCCGAGGCCACGATGACGAAGATCGTGATCATCACCGGTCGCATCATCGGCACCACAATTTGCAGATAGGTCCGCCACTTCGGAATCCCGTCCACCCGCGCCGCCCGCCATATCTCATCGTCGATGCCGCGCAATCCGGCCAGCATCAGCGCCATCACCAGACCCGAGCCCTGCCACAAAGCGGCAATCACCACCGCATAGATCGACATCTCGCGGTTGGTCAGCCAGTCGAACGAAAAGCTTTCCCAGCCGAGGCCGCGCACCGTCGCCTCCAGCCCGAAGGCCGGGCTCATGATCCAGGCCCATACCTTGCCGGTGACGATGAACGACAGCGCGAAAGGATAAAGGTAGATGGTGCGAAACACCCCTTCCAGCCTGATCTTCTGATCCATCAGAACGGCAAGCATAAACCCGATCAAGAAGGCGAAAACCGTATAAAGCGTGCCAAAGATCACCAGGTTGGTGATCGAGGTGATCCAGCGCGGGGTTTTCCACAGCCGTTCATATTGCGCAAGGCCGACCCAGTGGTCATAAAACTCGGCCGGGGTGAAGATCGGCAGCGTCTTGATATCGGTGAACGACGAGGCCACCGTCCAGAACGTGCCGCCGACAAACACCACCAGCACGATGAGCATCATCGGCAGCGACGCCAGTTTTGAACTCATGTTGCGAAACAGGGGGGTCGGCCGCTTCATAGGGGTATTGCTCCAGGTAGGGCCTGCACCGGCGGAATGCGGCCCGGCATTGCTGCCGGGCCGCATTGGGGTTCAGTCAAGATCAGGCGATCACATCGGAGCGGCTTCGATGATCGCTGCAAACTGCTCTTGTGCAACTGCCGGGGTGATCGACAGATCCGAGAAGAACTCTTTCATCACGTCGGTGATCTGGTTCAGCGAGTCGCGGTCGAGCATCTGCGAGTTGTTCGGGAACACCTTGGTGCCCTTGTCCAGAATCGCGAGACCTTTCTTCATGCAGTCGTTGGCCGCCGAAAGATCGACGTCGGAGCGCATCGGCAGCGAGCCTTTCTTCAGGTTGAAGGCGACTTGGACTTCCTTGGTGACCATCATCGAGGCCATGGCAAGCTGTGCCTTGGTTTTCTCCGGATCGTCGGTTTTCGGGAAGTAGAACACGTCGCCGCCGGTGCCCAGAACCGGCTCGACACCCAGACCCGGCAGGCAGTCATAGTCAACGCCAGCCACCATGCCGGCCACCTGGAACTCGCCACCAGCCCAGTCGCCCATGACGTTGGCACCGGCCTTGCCCGAGATCACCAGACCGACAGCTTCGTTCCACTGCGGAACCACGGTCTTGGGGTCGATGATCTGACGCGCCGCATCAATCGCCTGGAACACGGCGGCAAATTCTGCGCCGCGCGCCATACTCAGGTTGCGGTCCTTGTAAACGGAGACATAGTTGTCAACGCCGGCAATCGCCACGATCAGGTCTTCGGTCAGCAGACCGATCGGCCAGCCTTCCGCCAGCGACAGCGGGATGATGCCCTTGGCCTGCAAAGCCGGCGCTGCGGCGATCATCTCGCCCCAGTTCTGCGGCGGCGCAATGCCGGCCTCTTCATAGACCTTGCGGTTGGTCCACATCCACTGACCCGAGTGCAGGTTGACCGGAACGCAATAGACCCGACCGTCAAGGGTGCAGCTGTCCATCTGCGATTTCGGGCGCAGGATGGTTGCCCAGTCTTCGGCCACCGCCAGATCGGTCAGATCAAGCATAAGCCCGGCCGCGATCAGGTCATCGGCGTCCTTGCCGGGGTTCAACTGGGTAGCGCCCATCGGGTTGCCGCCCAGAATCCGCGAGATGATGATCGGACGTGCCACGTCGCCCGAACCGGCGATGGCGCCGTCGATCCATACGTTGCCGGTGGCGTTGAATGCCTTGGCGAATTCCGCCACAGCAGCCGCTTCCCCGCCGGAAGTCCACCAATGGGTGACTTCCAGTTCCGCGGCCATTGCGACCGACGGCAGTGCTACCGAAGCGCAAAGCGCCGCAGCCAGTTTCCAATTCTTCATGTAGTCCTCCCAGACAGTTTGCAGTTTCTAAATCGTTATAGACTAATTCTATAACGTTATAGTTTTTTCACACAAGCAATCTTTTCGCTTGCCGATCCCGAAAATCGCGGCGTTCAATGGCCCGGAATCTCGCCAGGAAAAGTGCTGAACACATGCCCGTTTCCCCTCAATTCTGCACTGCAACAAAGCCCTTGCCGGGTGCTGGCGGGGCGGTTTCGTCTTGCAAACCATGGGGTAAGCCGCAACCGGACCACGGCGCAGCACTGGCCTGGCCCGGCGCTGCCGCCGGCTTTTTCTGCGGCGGCATTGCCCGCCCGACCGCCCGGATGATTCGCGGCATGACCTGCGGCCCAGACCTGACCCGATCCGACCTGGCCCGACCCGAGCAGCTGCAATGACCAGCCTGCATCTCTTGCCCAGTGATTCGGAACGCCCGACCCTCAAGACCATTGCCGTCGAGACCGGCCTTGCCATCGCCACGGTGTCGCGCGCGCTCAAGGACGCCCCCGACATCGCCGATGAGACCAAACGCCGGGTCCGTGAGACCGCCGAGCGTCTGGGCTACCGGCCCAACCGCGCCGGGGTTCGCCTGCGCACCGGCAAGACCAATGTCATCGCCGTGACGCTTTCGACCGTCTCGGACATGTCCAACCCGTCGCAGCTGATCTACTCGATCGCCGAGGCATTGCGCGGCACCGCCTATCATCTGGTCGTCATGCCGTTCTTTCCCGATCAGGACCCGATGGACCAGGTCCGCTACATCGTCGAAACCGCAAGCGCCGATGGCATCGTGCTGAACCAGACCACGATTGACGACCCCCGCGTGCGCTATCTGTCCGAGCGCGGCTTTCCCTTCGTCACCCATGGCCGCACCGCCATGGGCATTCACCACCCCTATTTCGACTTCGACAACGAGGCCTATGCCCGCATCGCCGTGCGCGCCCTGCACGCCAAGGGCCGCCGCAGCTTGGGCTTGGTTCGCCCGCCGACCTCTCACAGCTATTCCGTCCACATGACCAAGGGCTTTTGCGAAGAGGCCGCGACGCTGGGCCTGCGCTATGAACTGCTGGACCTCGTCACCTCCGACACTGCGGCGGATCAGATCGAGGCCGCCCTTGAGCGCCGGATGCAGCACAAGCCTGCGATCGACGGCATCCTGACCGGCTCCCCCTCGGCTGCGGTGGCCAGCGTGGCCGGGGCAGAAAAGGCCGGCAAGGTCATCGGGCGCGATTTCGACCTCGTGTCGAAAGAGGCGAATGCCTTCCTGCACCGCTTCCGCAGGGAAATAATCGTTGTCAAAGAAGATGTTGGCCGCGCCGGTCAGTTCCTGTCGCGCGCCCTGATGGCCGCCATCGAGCGGCGCGCGCCGGAACCGGGCCAGTTCCTCGACCGGCCCGACCATGTGGACCTCGGATAGAATCGGAGACTGAAATGAAAACCATTAAAGGCCCCGGCCTTTTCCTTGCCCAATTCGCCGGTGATACCGCCCCCTTCAACACGCTGCCCGCCATCACGCAATGGGCCGGTTCCCTCGGCTATAAAGGCGTGCAGATACCCACCTGGGACGCCCGCCTGATCGACCTCGACAAGGCGGCGGCATCCAAGGCCTATTGCGACGAGATCAAAGGCATCGCGGCCGAGAACGGCGTGGCGATCACCGAGCTTTCGACCCATCTGCAAGGCCAATTGGTCGCCGTTCACCCGGCCTATGACGGCGCTTTCGACGGCTTTGCGCCGCCTGCGCTGCGCGGCAAGCCTAAGGCGCGCGCGCAATGGGCGGTGGATCAGGTGAAAAAGGCGCTGACCGCCTCGCGCAACCTTGGCCTGACCGCACAGGCCAGCTTTTCCGGCGGCCTCGCTTGGCCCTATCTTTATCCCTGGCCCCAGCGCCCCGCCGGTCTGGTCGAGGAAGCCTTCGATGAACTTGCCCGCCGCTGGACCCCGATCCTGAACCACGCCGAGGACTGCGGCGTCGATCTGTGTTTTGAGATTCACCCCGGCGAAGACCTGCACGACGGCATCTCGTTTGAGATGTTTCTGGAACGGGTCGGCAATCACCCGCGCGCCAACATGCTGTATGACCCCAGCCACTATGTCCTGCAACACCTTGATTACCTTGCAAATATCGACATCTACCATGAAAGGATCAAGATGTTCCACGTCAAGGATGCCGAGTTGAACCCGACCGGGCGGCAGGGCGTTTACGGCGGATTTCAATCTTGGGTCAACCGCGCCGGACGCTTCCGCTCACTCGGTGACGGTCAGGTTGATTTCGCCGGAATTTTCGCGAAACTGACGCAATACGATTTTGCGGGCTGGGCGGTGGTCGAATGGGAATGCTGTCTGAAACACCCCGAAGACGGCGCAAGGGAGGGTGCGAAATTTGTCGCCGCCCATATCATCCGCGTCACCGAAAAAGCCTTTGACGACTTTGCCGGAACCGGCAGCGACCGCACAGCCAACCGCAAGATGCTGGGATTGGAATAGATCATGGCCATCACCTCAGCCCAAGACACTGAAAGTAATCGCGCCCGCCCCCCGCGCATCCGTCTTGGCATGGTCGGCGGCGGACGCGGTGCCTTCATCGGTGCCGTCCACCGCATCGCCGCCCGGCTTGACGACCAGTATGAACTACTCGCCGGCGCGTTCTCCTCCGACCCCTCCCGCTCGGCGGCTTCGGCGGCCGACCTTGGCGTCGCCCGCGCCTATGGCAGCTTTGCGGAAATGGCCGCCAAGGAATCCCGCCGCAAGGACGGGATTGAGGTGGTCGCCATCGTCACCCCCAACCACCTGCACGCCACCGCCGCCCTGGCCTTTGTGAAACACGGCATCCATGTCATCTGCGACAAGCCGCTGACCGCCACCCTTCCGCAAGCTAAGCGCCTCGCCAAAGCCATCGCCGCCTCGGGCACCATCTTTGCCCTGACCCATAATTACACCGGCTATCCGATGATCCGCCAAGCTGCCGACCTGGTGGCCTCAGGCGAACTTGGCGAGATCCGGCTGGTCAATGTCGAATATCTCCAGGACTGGCTGGCCGAACCCTTGGAGAACACCGGCCAGAAACAGGCCGAATGGCGCACCGATCCGGCCCGGTCGGGGGCTGGTGGGTCCACCGGCGACATCGGCACCCATGCCTTCAACCTGGCGAACTTCGTCAGCGGCCTGACCCTCGACAGCCTCGCCTGCGACCTGCAAGCCTTTGTTCCGGGCCGAAGGGTCGATGACAACGCCCATGTTCTCTTGCGCTACACCAGCGGCGCGCGCGGTATGCTGTGGTGTTCCCAGGTCGCCTCCGGTCAGGAAAACGGCCTGCGCCTGCGCCTCTATGGCACCAAGGCGGGGCTGGAGTGGGAACAGGAGAATCCCAATCACCTGTGGGTCACCCCGCTCGGCAAACCGCGCTACCGCCTGACCCGCGGCGGCCCCGGCGTAGGCGGTGCCGCCGCCCGCCTGACCCGCATCCCCTCCGGCCATCCCGAAGGCTATCTGGAAGGCTTCGCCAATATCTACGCCGAAGTCGCCCGCGCCATCATCGCCCGCCGCGACCGCACCCCCCTTGACCCCGCCGTCAACTTCCCCGGCATAAAGGAGGGCCTAGAGGGTGTCGCCTTCGTCGATGCCTGCGTCCGCTCCGCCAAACGCAACGCCGCCTGGACCCAACTGAACCTGTGATCCCATTCATCTCGGCAAAAATACTCCACAGGGGGCCTGGGGGGTGTGAAACCCCCCACTTCTTTCGAAAATCGGGCGGGATGTGAAATCCCCCACTTCTTA
>JBCKXH010000037.1:0-19396 GCA_038921555.1 Paracoccaceae bacterium | reverse complement strand
AGCCTGCACTGGGTCATGGATATGGTCTTCCGGGACGATGAATGCCGCACCAACACAGGCCACGCTCCTGCCAATTTCACCACCATCAAGCACGTCGCTCTCAATCTCATGCGACGCTCTCCCGCCAGGGACTCCATGCGCCTCAAACGAAAGCTCGCAGCATGGGATGACGACTTCCTCCTCAGCCTCATCGCTCAGTGATCAACTCACCCGATTCCCCTGGGGGGTCATGGTATCGGCCTTCTTCTTTCCGGTGGTGCCAAAGGGTGCGGCGCGGATCAGGACGCAGATGAATGCGGCGCTGACCCGGGATGATCTGGATTTTGCGCTGGAGGCATTTCATCTGGCGGGGCGTGAAGTGGGGGTATTGCCATGAAGGCGCTGGTCAAGGCCAAGGCAGAGGTCGGGCTGTGGATGCAGGAGCGTCCGCTGCCCGAGATCGGGCCGGAGGATGTGCTGATCAAGGTCCGCAAGACCGGCATCTGCGGCACCGATATCCATATCTGGAACTGGGACGACTGGGCCGCGCGCACGGTGCCGGTGCCTCTGGTGACCGGGCATGAGTTTGCCGGCGAGATCGTGGCGATGGGGGCGCGGGTCCTGGGGCTGACGATTGGGCAAAGATGCTCGGGCGAGGGTCATCTGATCGGCAAATTGTCGCGCCAGTCGCGGGCCGGCAAGTTCCACCTTGACCCTGCCACGCGCGGCATTGGCGTCAATGAACCGGGGGAATTTGCCGAGTTCCTGCGGCTGCCAAGCTTTAACGTCGTCCCCTTACCTGAGGTTATTGATGATGAAATTGGCGCCATCCTCGACCCGCTTGGCAATGCGGTGCATACCGCTTTGTCGTTCGATCTGGTGGGCGAGGATGTCCTGATCACCGGGGCGGGGCCGATCGGCATCATGGCGGCAGCGGTGGCGCGGCATGTCGGCGCGCGGCATGTGGTGATCACCGACGTCAACGCCACCCGGCTGGCGCTGGCCGCTGAGGTGGCTGACGTGACGCCGGTCAATGTGGCGGCAGAGGATCTGCGCGAGGTCATGGCGCGGCTGAAGATGTCGGAGGGCTTTGATGTGGGCATGGAGATGTCGGGCAATCAGCAGGTGCTGGACCAGATGATCGATGCCATGGTGATGGGTGGCAGGATTGCGATGCTGGGGATTCCGCCCGGCAAAAGCCCGGTCGATTGGAGCCGGATCGTCTTTGAATCGCTGACCATCAAAGGGGTTTATGGCCGCGAGATAGCCGAGACCTGGTACAAGATGATCGCCATGCTGGAGAACGGGTTGGAGGTGCGCAAGGTGATCACTCACCGCTTTGGCGCAGGTCAGTTCGAGGCGGCGTTTGAGGTGATGCGGTCTGGCGCCTCGGGCAAGGTGGTGCTGGACTGGTCATAAGCCAACCAAGCGGCGGATATCGGCGGGGGTTGCCCCTTCGGCCCGGTATTTCGACAGGGCACGGGCGTCGTCGCGTTTGGCAAGGCGCTTGCCCTGATCGTCGCGGATCAGGCGGTGATGGTGATAGCTGGGCGTCGGCAGGCCCAGCAGGCGCTGTAGCGTCACTTGCAGGGGCGTGGCTGTGAAAAGGTCGTCGCCCCTTGTGACTTCGGTGATGGCTTGAAAGGCGTCATCGACGACAACGGCCAGATGATAAGCGACGCCGATGTCGTTGCGGGCAAGGACGATATCGCCTGTGCTTTCAACCAGTTGCGCGGGGTTGAAGATGTGGTGCCGGCCGCTTTCGGTAAAGCTGAGGTTGGGTAAGCGCGCGACGGCTTTGGCGATGTTCAGGCGAATGGCACCCGCGCCATGAGCCTTGTCGCGGCAGGTGCCGGGGTAGATCGGGCCATCCGGCCCTTGCGGTGCCGATAGGGCGGCGCGGATGTCGGCACGGCTGCAGGTGCAATGATAGGTCAGATGGCTCAGCTGATCCAGCGCGGTTTGATAGGCCGCAGCACGGCTGGATTGGCGCAGAACCGGGGCGTCCCAAGTCAGGCCCAGCCAGTGCAGGTCATCGAAAATCCCTTGTTCGTACAAGGGCTTGCAGCGCGTAGTGTCGATATCCTCGATGCGTAACACAAAGCGGTCACCGCGTTCGGCGGCGGTCATTGCGGCGAAGGCGTGGCCCAGATGCAGGGGACCGGTGGGCGAAGGGGCGAAGCGGGTTACCCGAGCCACTGGAGGAACGCCGCTTTGGCGCGGTCGGTATAGGCTTTATAGCGGGTTTGGCGGGCTTTGCGGCCGCCTTTGGCGTCAATCGGGGGGAAAAGGCCGAAGTTGACGTTCATCGGTTGGAAGGTTTTGGCCTCGGCCCCGCCGGTGATATGGCTGATCAAGGCGCCGCAAGCGGTTTCGGGGGGCGGTGGCGGCAGGGTGCGACCCTTGATCTGAGCGGCGGCCATGCGGCCGGCGACCAGGCCCATGGCGGCGCTTTCCACGTAACCTTCGACCCCGGTGATCTGGCCGGCAAAGCGGATATTGGGGCGGGATTTCAGGCGCATCTGATCGTCAAGCAGCTTGGGTGAGTTGATGAAAGTGTTGCGGTGAATGCCGCCAAGCCGGGCGAAGGAAGCGTTCTCAAGGCCGGGAATCATTTTGAAAACAGCGGTTTGCGCGCCATACTTCATCTTGGTCTGAAAGCCGACGATGTTGTAAAGCGTCCCCAATTTGTTGTCGCGCCGCAGTTGCACCACGGCATAGGGTTTGACCTGCGGGTCATGGGAATTGGTCAGGCCAACCGGTTTCATCGGGCCGTGGCGCAGGGTCTCTCGCCCGCGTTCGGCCATCACCTCGATCGGCAGGCAGCCGTCGAAGTAGCCTGCCGTCTCGCCATCGTGAAACTCGGTTTTCTCAGCCGCAACAAGGGCTTGGACAAAGGCGTTATACTGGTCTTTGGTCATCGGGCAGTTCATATAGGCGGTCTGTTCCGCAACCGTTTCGCCCTTGTCGTAGCGCGACTGCATCCAGACCACCGACATGTCCACGCTGTCGGCATAGACGATCGGAGCGATGGCGTCGAAGAAGGCCAAAGCCTCGGCCCCGGTTGCCGCACGGATCGACTGGGCCAGCGCGGGTGAGGTCAGCGGGCCGCTGGCCACGATCCAGTGACCCTCTGAGGGAAGTTCGGTAACTTCCTGATATGACACGGAAATCAGCGGATGCGATTTCAGGCGCGCGGTGACGTCGGCGGCAAATGGATCGCGATCAACGGCCAAGGCGCCGCCTGCCGGAAGGCGGTGCGCCTCGGCGGCCGCAAGGATCAAGCCATCTGCGGCGCGCATTTCCCAGTGCAAAAGGCCGACGGCGTTCTGTTCGCTGTCGTCGGAGCGGAAGGAATTGGAGCACACCATCTCGGCAAAATCGCCGGTGCGGTGGGCGAAGGTTTTCACCTCTGGGCGCATCTCGTGGATCACCACGGGGACGCCCAGCTCAGCGGCCTGCCAAGCGGCTTCGGAGCCGGCCATGCCTGCGCCAAGGATGTGGAGTATCTCGGTCATGGGGGGGATTTAGGGGGTTTTGCGGGGGAAAGGAAGAGTGGGGGATTTCACATCCCCCACACCCCCAGTGGAGTATTTGTGAAAGGGTAAGGGGGGCGGTGCGTTGGGCCAAGGATCACTCCTCAGCTTGTTCGGCTACCCGTGCCACCGAAACCACCTCTTCACCGCTGGCTGAGGTGTTCAGCACCTTGACCCCACCTGCCGAGCGCGAGCGGAACGAGACCTGATCGACCGGCACCCGGATCGACTGGCCGGTTGAGGTGGCCAGCATGATCTGGTCGCTCATCTCGACCGGGAAGCTGGCGACCAGCGGTCCGCCGCGCATCGCGCCATCCATCGCCTTGACGCCCATGCCGCCACGACCGCGCACCGGGTAGTCGTGCGATGACGACAGTTTTCCGGTGCCCGAGGTGGTGATGGTCAGGATCAGATCTTCGGCCGCCGACATTTCGCCGTAGCGGTCGGGGGAAAGCTGGCCTGCTTCCACGGCGGTCTCATCCTCATCCGCCTCGGCTTCTTCCACAACGCCAGCCATCAGGCGGCGCTGTTTCAGATAGGCTTCACGTTCGGCGGGGCCGGTATCGAAATGGCGAATGACGGCCATGGAAACCACAGTGTCACCAAGGGCCAGCCGGATGCCGCGCACCCCGGTCGAGCCGCGCGATTTGAACACCCGGATGGCGGTGGTGGGGAAGCGGATGGCGCGGCCAAGGGCGGTGACCAGCATGACATCATCGGCATCGGTGCAGATGGCGGCGTTGACCAGGGTGACGCCTTCGGGCAGCTTCATCGCGATTTTGCCGTTGCGCATGACATTGGTGAAATCCGACAGATCGTTCTGCCGCACGTCGCCGTCCGAGGTGGCAAAGACGATCTGCAGGTCATCCCAATGCTCCTCGGGGGCATCCACCGGCATCAGGGCGGCGATTGAGACTCCGGTCACGATGGGCAGGATATTGACCATGGCCTTGCCCTTGGCGGTGCGACCGGCCAGCGGCAGGCGCCAGGTTTTCAGCTTGTAGACCATGCCGTCGGTGGTGAAGAACAACAGCGGCGTATGGGTGTTGGCGACAAACAGGGTGGTGACCACATCATCCGCTTTGGTCGCCATCGCGGCTAGGCCCTTGCCGCCACGGTTCTGCTGGCGAAACTCGGCTAGGGGGGTGCGCTTGATGTAACCGCCGGAGGTGATGGTGACGACCATATCCTCCCGCTCGATCAGGTCCTCATCCTCCATGTCGCCCGACCAGTCGATAATTTCGGTGCGGCGGGGCACGGCGAAGGCGGCTTTGACCTCGCGCAGCTCAGCACTGATGATCGCCATGATGCGGTCACGGCTGCCCAGAATCTCTAGGTAGTCCTTGATCTTGCCGGCGAGGTCTTCCAACTCATCAGTGACCTCCTTGACGCCAAGTGCGGTCAGGCGTTGCAGGCGCAAATCCAGTATGGCGCGGGCCTGCACTTCGGACAGGTTATAGCTGCCGTCGTCATGCGTCCTATGGCTGGGGTCGTCGATCAGGCGGATGTAGGCCGCGATGTCATGGGCGGGCCAGCGCCGGATCATCAGCCGCTCACGCGCCTCGGCGGCGTCGGCGCTGGCGCGGATGGTGCGGACGACTTCATCGACATTCGACACCGCGACGGCCAGACCGCACAGGATATGGCTGCGCTCGCGGGCGCGGCGCAGTTCATGGGCGGTGCGGCGGGCGACGACCTCTTCGCGGAAGGTGATGAAATGGGTGAGGAAATCGCGCAGGGTCAGGGTTTCCGGGCGGCCGCCGTTCAGCGCCAGCATGTTGCAGGCAAAGCTGATCTGCATGGGCGAAAAGCGGTAGAGTTGGTTCAGCACGACTTCGGGTGTTGCGTCGCGTTTCAGTTCGATGACCACCCGCACGCCGATGCGGTCAGATTCGTCCTGGATATGGGCGATGCCTTCGATTTTCTTGTCGCGGACCTGTTCGGCGATGATCTCGATCATCCTTGCCTTGTTGACCTGATAGGGCACCTCATCGACGATGATGGCAAAGCGGTCCTTGCGAATCTCCTCGATCCGGGTCTTGGCGCGCACGATGATCGAGCCGCGACCCTCAAGATAGGCTTTGCGCGCCCCGGAGCGGCCAAGGATGGTGGCGCCGGTCGGAAAATCAGGGGCGGGGATGAAGTCCATCAGGGCTTCGGTGCTGAGATCGGGGTTGTCGATCAGGGCAAGGGTGCCGTCAATGACTTCGCCGAGGTTGTGCGGCGGAATGCGGGTCGCCATGCCGACGGCGATGCCCTCGGCGCCGTTGACCAGCATATTGGGAAAGCGGGCGGGCAGGACGGTCGGTTCGCGGTCCTTGCCGTCGTAATTGTCCTGAAAATCAACGGTGTCCTTGTCGATATCGGCCAGAAGAAAGGCGGCGGGTCTGTCCATCCGCACTTCGGTATAACGCATGGCGGCGGCAGAATCGCCGTCCATCGAGCCGAAGTTGCCTTGGCCGTCCAAGAGTTTCAGGCTCATCGAAAAGGGCTGCGCCATGCGGACCAAGGCGTCATAAATCGCGCTGTCGCCATGGGGGTGGTATTTGCCCATGGTGTCACCCACCGGGCGGGCCGATTTGCGGTAGGGCTTGTCATGGGTGTTGGAGGTTTCATACATCGCGAACAGGATGCGGCGGTGGACCGGTTTCAAGCCGTCGCGCAGGTCGGGGATGGCGCGGCTGACGATGACCGACATGGCATAGTCGAGATAGGAGGTCTTCATCTCGGCCACGATGTCGATCTGCGGGCCGTGATAGGCGGGGCGTTCGGGCAGGTCAGGCGCTGGGGTTTCGGGATTTTCCGGCGTATCGGTCACGGGGACGAAACCTTCCTTGGCGGGCAAGATATTGTTGACGCGACCCTACACCATCCCGCATTTGGGGTGCAATGGCGCAATGGCCTCAGGGGGGCGGCGGCGGTTTCGGGGTTGGGGGCAGGGGTGGCATCAATAGCTTCGGGTCGGACGGTCGAACACTTTGCGCCCCATCAGCGAGCCTACAAGGTCCACCATCAGCTTGGCCGTGCGGCCGCGTTCGTCAAGGAAGGGGTTCAGTTCGGCGAGGTCCAATGAGGTTACAAGGCCGCTTTCGTGCAAAAGTTCCATCACCAGATGCGCCTCGCGGAAGGTGGTGCCGCCGGGCACCGTGGTGCCGACAGCGGGCGCAATCGATGGATCAAGAAAATCGACATCCAGCGAGACATGCAGCATGCCCTGCGCCGTGCGGACCGCCTCAAGAAACTCACGCAGTGGCGCCACGATGCCGCGTTCGTCCAGCACGCGCATGTCATTGATGGCAAGGTCATGTTTCAGCAGCGCCGCATGTTCGGCGGGTTCGACCGAGCGGATGCCAAAGAGGCAGATGCGCTCGGCCGGGATCTTGAGCGGGAAGGGCGGGAAGGCCTCAAACCCGGCGCGTCCGGCGCTATAGGCGACCGGCGTGCCATGCAGATTGCCGCTGGTGGTGGTCATCGGCGTATGGAAATCGGAATGGGCGTCCAGCCACAACAGGAACAGCGGGCGGTCCTGCCGCGCCGCAAAACTCGCGGCTCCGGCGACGCTGCCCAGCGCCAGCGAATGGTCGCCGCCAAGGATGATCGGCAGGCCACCTGCGGACAGCGCATCACCCACCTTGTCGCACAGGGTTTGCGTCCAGCCCACAACCTGCGGCAATGAGTGAACGGCAGGGTTGGGGCAGCTGACCTGCCTCAGGCCGGGCAAGGCGACATCGCCCCAGTCGCTGACCGCATGACCGAGTTCGCGGATCGCGGCGGCAAGGCCTGCGACGCGGTAGGCGGTGGGCCCCATGATGCAACCGGGGCGGCGTTGGCCTTCGTCGATCGGCGCCCCGATCAGGATGACATTTGGCATGGCAACTCCTTTAGGCCGATTGTTTTTACCCGCATTCCGAAAACCGCGCCACATATTTCGGAATGCGCGTCAGTGTGTTTCCGACTTGCGTTGGGTTCCAGTCAGTATATGGTCATTTGACACAAGGTTCTGTGCGAAACGGCGGGGAAGTCTACCATGTCAACCCGAAAGGCCGGCCGCCGATGAACCCTCCCCGCCTGGCATTGGAGCTTTTGCAAAAGGGCGGCCTTGCAATGGGGCCGGAGTGGCAAGAAGCCCATGAAATCTGCCAGACCGGTGAGGGTGCGCGCGACTATGACCTGGTCCACGCCCTATGCCACTGGATTGAGGGCGACATCGCCAATCGCGACTATTGGTATGCTCGCGTGGCACCCTGGCCGCGTGCCGAGACCATCGCGGCAGAGTGGCAAGCCGTTGAAGCCGCGCTGATGTGATCAGAGACCATTGGACCGGGCGGCGTTTGCCCCTATGTTCGCCTGCAACAGGAGGGTCGCATGATCATTGAACTCGGCCATTTCGCGCTGGTGCTGGCCTTTGCGGTGGCCGTGCTGCAAACCGTGCTGCCGATGATTGGTGCGGCGCGGCGCGACGCCGTGCTGATGGCGGTGGCGGGGCCTGCGGCGAGTGCACAGGTCTTGCTGATCGCCGTGGCCTTCGGCGCGCTGACCTATGCCTATGTCACCGACGATTTCTCTCTGGCCGTGGTGGTTGGCAATTCGCACACGCTGCAACCGATGCTGTACAAAGTGGCTGCGGTCTGGGGCAACCATGAAGGCTCATTGGTGCTGTGGGTGCTGTGCCTGGCCCTGTTTGGCGCCTGTGTCCAGTGGTTCGGCAGCAACCTGCCCATGGTGCTGAAGGCGCGGGTGTTAAGTGTTCAGGGCTCGATCGGGGTGGCGTTTCTGGCCTTCACGCTGTGGACATCGAACCCGTTCCTGCGGCTGGCCAGCCCGCCGATGGATGGGCGGGACCTGAACCCATTGTTGCAGGACCCCGGCCTGGCCTTTCACCCGCCGTTCCTGTATCTGGGCTATGTCGGGCTGAGCATGGCGTTTTCCTTCGCCGTCGCCGCCCTGATTGAGGGGCGTGTCGATGCCGCCTGGGGCCGCTGGGTCAGGCCGTGGACCCTGGCCGCCTGGGTGTTCCTGACCATCGGCGTCGCCATGGGCTCATGGTGGGCCTATTACGAGTTGGGCTGGGGCGGCTTCTGGTTCTGGGACCCGGTCGAGAATGCCAGCTTCATGCCATGGCTGATCGCAACCGCCCTGCTGCACAGCGCCATTGTGGTGGAAAAGCGTGAAAGTCTCAAGGCGTGGACGGTGCTGCTGGCCATTCTGGCCTTCGGATTTTCGCTGATCGGCACCTTCATAGTGCGCTCGGGGGTGCTGACCTCGGTGCATGCCTTTGCCACTGATCCTGAACGCGGCGTGTTCATTCTGGCGATACTGGCGCTGTTCATCGGCGGCGCGCTGACGCTGTTCGCGCTGCGGGCCGGCGCGTTGGAGGCGAAGGGGGTCTTTGCCACCGTCAGCCGGGAAACCGCGCTGGTGCTGAACAACCTTTTGCTGACTGTCGCGGCCTTGGTGGTCTTTGTCGGCACGATCTGGCCCTTGGTGGCCGAGGTGGTGCTGGGCCGCGCCCTCAGCGTCGGGGCGCCGTTCTTTGATGCGGCTTTCACCCCCTTCATGGTGGCGCTGGCCATGGTGCTGCCGGTGGGGGCCGTTCTGCCGTGGAAGCGCGCCGAACTGGGCCGTGCCGCCCGACCGTTCCGCGCCGCTTTGGTGCTGGCGGTGGCGCTTGGCGCGCTGGTCTATACCATGCAGACCAGCCGCTCGGTGCTGGGGCCGGTCGGGTTGGCGCTGGGTCTCTGGGTGGTGCTGGGGGCGGCGATTGACCTGTGGCAACGCAGCGGGCGGGGTGGCACTGCTGACCGAATGATCCGCCTGACCCGCTTGCCGCGCGCCGACTGGGGCCGCGCCGTGGCCCATGCCGGGCTGGGGGTGACTCTGTTCGGCATAGCCGCGATGACCGCCTGGGTGACTGAGGATATCAGGGTGGTGAAATTGGGTCAGACCTATGGGCTTGGCCCCTATCAGGTGCAACTGGTCGCGGTAGATCAGGTGCCCGGCCCGAATTATACCGCGCTGCGCGCCGAGATGCTGGTGACGCGGGGCGGTGAGCAGGTGGCGCTGATGTATCCCGAAAAGCGCCACTACCCGGTGGCTACGATGGCCACGACCGAGGCCGCGATCCGTCAGGGCATCGCGGGCGATCTGTATCTGGTGATCGGGGACCCGCAGGACGGCGGCGGCTGGGTGGTGCGCTCTTACCTCAAACCCTTTGCCAACTGGCTGTGGGGTGGTGCTTTGTTGATGGCTTTGGGTGGTCTGATCAGCCTGACCGACCGGCGTCACCGGGTTGCGGCTGCGGCGGCACGGCAGCATTCCATGGTGGCGGCCGAATGAGGTGGCTGGTTCTTGTTCTGTGGCTGGCCAGCCCGGCCCATGCCGTCCAGCCGGATGAGATACTGGCCGACCCCGGCCTTGAAGCTCGGGCGCGCGCACTTAGTCAGCAATTGCGCTGTCTGGTCTGCCGCAATGAGAACATCGACAACAGCGATGCCGGTCTGGCCGGTGACCTGCGCGTCCTGTTGCGCGAAAGGCTGAGTGCGGGGGACAGCGACGCGGCGGCGATGGAATTCATCGTTGAGCGTTATGGCGAGTTTGTCCTGCTGAAACCCACCATCCAGGGTGCCAATCTCTTGCTGTGGCTGGCCGGCCCTCTGATGCTGCTGGCTGGCGGCGCGCTCGCCCTGACCATGCAGCGCCGCCGGTCCGCGCAGGCTGAGGCTGCACCCCTAAGCGCCGACGATCAGGCCAGACTGGCCGATCTGCTGAACCAGACCCCGTAGCTTCACGCGCCGCGTGACAGGGCGGCGATGCCGGTGCGGGCAATTTCGCGCAGGCCAAGCGGGCGCATCAGGTCGGCAAAGGCGTCGATCTTTGCCGAGGTGCCGGTCATTTCGAACACGAAACTTTCCAGCGTCGAATCCACCACATTGGCCCTGAAGATCTCGGCCAGCCGCAAAGCCTCGATCCGCGCCTCGCCGCGCCCCGCCACCTTGAACAGCGCCAGTTCGCGCTGCACCGATGGCCCTTCGGCGGTCAAGTCATGCACGGCATGAACCGGCACCATGCGGCGCAGTTGCGCCTCGATCTGGTCGATGACGGCCGGGGTGCCGCGCGTGACGACGGTGATGCGGCTGAGATGCCCGGTGTGGTCAACCTCGGCCACCGTCAGGCTGTCGATGTTATAGCCGCGCCCGGAAAACAGCCCGATGACCCGGGCCAGCACGCCCGGCTCATTCTCGACGATCACCGCCAGAGTATGGCTTTCAACGACCTCGCTGTTGGGGTCGCGCAGTTCATAAGCCGAATGGCTGGTCGAGCCCTTCTTGATGTTCAGTGCAGCCATATCCCGCTCCCATTTCATCTCGGCATAAATACTCCACAGGGGGTCTCGGGGGATGTGAAATCCCCCGGTCTTTTTCCTTCCCCCCAGACTTTCACTTCACACCAACACCGCCCCTTTGGCGCCGATGGCCCCTGCCGTATCCGCGTCGCCCAGCAGCATTTCGTTATGCGGCTTGCCTGAGGGGATCATCGGGAAGCAGTTCTCTTGCTTTTCCACCCGGCAGTCAAAGATCACCGGGCCATCATAGTCCAGCATCGCCTGAATGGCGGCGTCCAGATCAGCCGGGTCGTCGCAGCGGATGCCCTTGCAGCCGAAGGCCTCGGCCAGTTTCACGAAATCGGGCAGCGATTCCGACCAAGTATGCGAATAGCGCTTGTCGTGCAGCAGCTCTTGCCACTGGCGCACCATGCCAAGGCACTCGTTGTTCAGGATGAACTGCTTGACCGGCGCACGGAACTGCATGGCGGTGCCCATTTCCTGCATGTTCATCAGCCAGGACGCCTCACCCGCCACGTTGATCACCAGAGCGTCGGGATGGGCGATCTGCACGCCGATCGAGGCGGGCAGGCCGTAGCCCATCGTCCCCAGCCCGCCGCTGGTCATCCAGCGGTTCGGTTCCTCGAACCCCAGAAACTGCGCCGCCCACATCTGATGCTGGCCAACCTCGGTGGTGATATAGCGGTCATAGCCACGGGTCAGCGCCTCCAGCCGTTCCAGCGCGTATTGCGGCTTGATCGTCTTGGTCGAGCCTTTGTAGGTCAGACATTTCTTCGCCCGCCATTCCTTGATCTGGCCCCACCACTTGGCGAGTGCCGCCTGATTGGTCTTGGAGCCGCGTAGTTTCCACAGCGCCAGCACATCGCGCAGCACTGAGGCCACGTCACCGACAATCGGCACCGCGACCCGGATCACCTTGTTGATCGACGAGGGATCAATGTCGATATGGGCCTTGCGCGAGCCCGGCGAGAAATCCTTAAGCCGCCCGGTGATGCGGTCATCAAAGCGCGCGCCGATGTTGATCATCACATCGCAGTCGTGCATCGCTAGGTTGGCCTCATAGAGCCCGTGCATCCCCAGCATGCCGACCCAGTTCTTGCCCGACGCCGGATAACAGCCCAGCCCCATCAGCGTTGAGGTGATCGGGAAATCGGTCGCCGCCACCAGTTCGCGCAACAGCGTTGAGGCTTGCCGCCCCGAATTGACCACGCCGCCGCCGGTATAAAACAGCGGACGCTCGGCGGTTTCCATCATCTCGACCAGCCGCTCGATCATCGCCGGATCGCCCGTGGTGCGCGGCTGGTAATGCGAGGGCTTCATCTCATCCATGGCAGTGTAAGTGGCGGTGGCGAACTGCACATCCTTGGGAATGTCGATCAGCACCGGGCCGGGCCGGCCGCTTTTGGCGACATGAAAGGCCAGATGGATGGTTTCCGCCAGTTTGGCGGGGTCCTTGACCAGCCAGTTCATCTTGGTGCAGGGCCGGGTGATGCCGACGGTATCGGCCTCCTGAAAGCCATCGGTGCCGATCATGAAGGTCGGCACCTGGCCGGTCAGCACGATGATCGGGATGCTGTCCATCATTGCATCGGTCAGCCCGGTCACCGCGTTGGTAGCACCCGGCCCCGAGGTCACCAGCGCCACGCCGATCTTGCCGGTCGATCTGGCATAGCCCTCGGCCATATGGACGGCGCCCTGTTCATGGCGCACCAGAATGTGGCGGATGTCGTTTTGTTGGTATATCGCGTCATAGATCGGCAGCACCGCGCCACCTGGATAGCCAAAGATGACATCGACCCCCTGATCCTTCAGGGCCTGAACCACCATATTCGCACCGGTCATCTGACGTGTCATCGCTGTGTCCCGTTCTCTTTCAACAAGTGTTCATCGCAACAAAAAGCCCCCGGATGGGACCTGGGGGCGCATGGGAACCTGAATGGCTGTCCGTTACCGGCCCATGCGTTGTCGCCCTTCTGGTACTAGAATGCGCGACATTCACGTCTCCCCAGCACGCCCCTTCGGCTGCAAAGCGGACATTAGGCAGGGTCGCAGGTTGCGTCAACCGCAAAATGACATGGAATATGTCGTCTGATGGGTATTTTTTGTAATTTTATGACGGATCGAGACGCTTGGACGCAACAAGTCGAAAGAATGGCGATTTCCGGCGCACCGTCCCGGCCATTTTTCGCCTAATGTAAATAATCGTAACATCCACCCTTGAAAGCCGAGCTGCCGGGGCGCATCTTGGCTCATGTGAAAGACATTCACATGAATGACGTAAGCAAGGGAGACCTGAAGCAGATGAATACTGTCCGCAACGCCGATCCGACGGTTTCGCCCAAGGAGGGCCTGATGGCCTGGGCCCGGGGTGCCGAGCATTGGCTCGATGACCGCGGTCGCAAAGCCTGGATCATCGCCATGATCGTCGCCTTCATCTTCGCCTGGCCGGTGGGCCTTGGCCTTCTGGCCTATATGATCTGGAGCAAACGCATGTTCAACCGTTCCTCTGCCGCCAAATCGACCGGGGCAGCCGACCGCTGTGGCCCCTGGACCCGCGCGCACTCTCACTTTGGCAACCATTTCGGCTCGTCCGGCAATGCGGCCTTTGACGCCTACAAGGCCGAAACCATTCGCCGCCTGCAAGAGGAGCAAGAGGCGTTCGAGGCTTTCCTGCAACGCCTGCGTGACGCCAAGGACAAGTCCGAATTCGACAGCTTCATGGCGGATCGCGCCCGCAGCAATGCCGCCGCTGCTCCCGCTGTGGTGCCGCCCACCGATACGCTGCGCAGCGGCGAATACTAAGCCAAACCCTGCGGCCCCGATCCACGGGGCCGCAGCCAGCCAAAGGAACCTGACCCGATGCAAGCCCAGCCGTCCCCGACCACCTCGCCCTTTCCCGACCCGGTGGCGCAATCGTGGTTCTATTCGGGTGTCCTGCCCAAGCGGGCAATGGCCTGGGTGTTCGACTCTGTGCTGATCGCTTTTCTGGTGGCGTTGATCGTGCCCATGACCGGGTTTCTGGCGCTGTTCTTTCTGGGCGGGATCTACGTCGTGATCAGCTTTCTCTAGCGCTGGATCGGCCTTGCCCGTGGTTCGGCCACCCTGGGGCAAGCGCGTCATGGGGATCGAGTTTCGTGACACTGGTGGCCTTCGCATGACCTCCGGACTGGGCTTTGCCCATAGGCTGTTTTACGCGCTGTCGGTCGCCTTGGTGTTTGCGCAGGTCGCCCCGGTTCTGCTGATGGTCTTTGGCAAGCGCGGACAGGGGCATACCGGCGTCGTTCTGGGCAGTGTTCTGGTCAACCGCCACGCGATGTATTGAACTTGACTTATTTCAAACTTGGGCCTTGGCGAATGGCGCGCGCCTTGCTAACCTGCGGTCTGACTTCGAGTTATGACCCCAGATGCGCCATAGCCTACCCATCGCGCCGCAGTTTTACGTGACGGCCCCGCAACCATGCCCCTATCTCGAAGGGCGGATGGAGCGCAAGCTGTTTACCTCATTGCAGGGCGATCACGCGCAAAAGCTGAATGATGCTTTGTCCAAGCAGGGCTTTCGGCGCAGCCAGAACGTGCTGTACCGGCCGTCTTGCACGGAATGTTCGGCCTGCATGTCGGCGCGGATCAGGGTGGCGGACTTTGTGCCGAACCGCAACCAACGCAAGGTGCTGAAGGCCACCGCCCACCTGCGGCGCAACGCCACCAGCCCCTGGGCGACCGAGGATCAGTTCGCCCTGTTCCGCCGCTATCTTGATGCCCGTCACGCCGATGGCGGCATGGCCGACATGGATGTCTTCGAATTTGCCGCGATGATCGAGGAAACCCCGATCAAAAGCCGCGTCATCGAATACACCCGCCCCGCCGGACCCGGTGAGCGCGCCCGCCCCTTGACCGCCGTCAGCCTGACCGATGTGTTCGATGACGGGTTGAGCATGGTCTATTCCTTCTATGACCCCGATTTTTCCAAGCTCAGCCTTGGCACCTTTGCCATCCTCGACCACATCGCCATCGCGCGCGAGGCAGGGCTGCCCTATCTCTACCTTGGCTACTGGGTGCCGGGCAGCCGCAAGATGGGCTACAAGGCCGACTTCTCGGCACTGGAGATTTACAAGGGCGGCGCCTGGATCCCGATCGGCAACCCCGCCGATCACAGCGCCGAACTGCACCCTTTGTCGGTCGATCCGATCGCCGAACAGGTGGCAAGGATCAACCTTCCCGAAGCCCGCCCGGACGTGCGACCTTTTCGCGAGTGACCTCACGGCTGACCGCCGTGGCGCTTGTGGTGCCAGATTGCGATCCGGCGATTGATTTCTTTCACAATGTCATGGGCTTTCGCCTGACCGATGACGCCGATCAGAGATCCAAACGCCGGGTCTGCCGCGACCCGTTCGGCAGAAGCCGGGACCTGATCCAAAGAACCTGACCCCACCATTTCAACTTGGCAAAAATACTCCCCGCAGAGCGTCCGTCACCCGCCAACAAGAGCCTCCGGCGGGAGTATTTCGGAAAGGGTAAGTCGTGCCGCCACAGCCCGCCGTTGACCCCGGTGCCGCCACACCCCATTCTCGGCCGATGACCGCAACCTTCGCCTCTCGCCTCACCCGCCAGCCGCGGCCCTTCGATGCCGCGGTCGCCGCCGACACCGCCCGACGCTTTGCCGATCTCGGCCCTGACCTGTCGGGTTTCCTCAAAGCCACCGCCGCCTGCGCGCCCTATCTGGCGGGCCTCATGGCGCGCGAAGAGGCCTGGCTGCGCGCGGCGCTGACCCGCGACCCCGACACCGTCCTGGCCGCCGAATTCGCCGGCTTGGGCGCGCTGACGCCGGACACTCTTGCCGCCGGCCTGCGCCAGGCCAAACGCCGCACCGCGTTGTGGATCGCCCTGTGCGACATCGCAGGCTTGTGGCCCTTGGAAACCGTCACCGCCCAACTGACCACCTTTGCCGACCGCGCCACCAACCTCGCCCTGCACCATCTGGTGGCCGAGGAAGTGCGCCGTGGCAAGCTGCCCGACACCCCGCATGGCATGGTCGTGCTTGCCATGGGCAAGATGGGGGCGGCCGAGTTGAACTACTCCTCCGACATCGACCTGATCTGCCTGTTCGACGAGAGCCGCTACAACGATCATGAGCAAGCGGCGCGCAGCAGCTTCATCCGCGTCACCCGCCGCCTAGTCGCAACACTTGGCGACAGCACCGCCGAAGGCTATGTCTTTCGCACCGACCTGCGCCTGCGCCCCGATGCCAGCGTGACGCCGGTCTGCATTTCCATGGCCGCCGCCGAAGCCTATTACGAGGCCGAGGGCCGCACCTGGGAACGTGCCGCCTATATCAAGGCGCGGCCAGTGGCGGGCGACATCGCGGCTGGCCAGCGCTTCCTGAAAACCCTCGCCCCCTTTGTCTGGCGCAAACACCTCGATTTCGCCGCCATCCAGGACGCCCATGACATGCGCCTGCGCATCCGCGACCATCGCGGCCTGCACGGCACCCTGAGCGTCGAGGGCCATGACCTGAAACTGGGCCAGGGCGGCATCCGCGAGATCGAGTTCTTCACCCAGACCCGCCAGTTGATCGCCGGCGGCCGCGACCCTGACCTGCGGGCACGCGGCACGGTTGACGGAATGAACGCCCTGGCCGCCAAAGGCTGGCTGCCGCGCGAGGTGGCGGATGAGTTGATCAGCCACTACCGCCAGCACCGCACCTTAGAGCACCGCCTGCAGATGGTGCTGGACGAACAGACCCACCGCCTGCCCAGCACCGCCGAAGGCGTCGCCCGCATCGCGGCCTTCATGGGGCAGGACGAGGCCACCTTCCGCACCGATCTGCTGACCCGGCTGGCCCGGGTTGAACAGCTGACCGACAGCTTCTTTGCCGCCAGCAAGAGCGCAGCGCGCCCGGAGACTTCGGCCGCACCCGACCTGTCAGACCGCGCCCGCGCCATTGTTGAACGCTGGTGGCATTTCCCGGCGCTGCGCTCGGAACGCGCCCAGGTGATCTTTCGCCGCCTGCGCCCGCTCCTCTTGCAAAAGCTGACCCGCGCCGCCAACCCCGAACAGGCGCTGCTCGAACTGGACGGCTTTCTGGCCAGCCTGCCTTCGGGGGTGCAGATATTCTCGCTGTTCGACGCCAATCCGCCGCTGGTCGATCTGATCATCGACATCGCCGCCACCGCACCGAGGCTGGCCCGGCACCTCGCGCGCAACTCCGGCGTGCTGGACGCGGTGATCGGCGGCAGCTTCTTTGCGCCATGGCCCGGGCGGCAGGCATTGGGCGCAGATCTGACCCGCCGCCTGACCGAGCTCGACGATTATGAAAAGGCGCTTGACGGCGCGCGGCGCTGGATGAAAGAATGGCACTTTCGCATCGGCGTGCATCACCTGCGCGGCCTGATCGACGGCTTTGAGGCCGGCACGCAGTACGCCGATCTGGCCGAGGCCGTGGTGGCAGCACTATGGCCAGTAGTCGTGGCCGGGTTTGCCGCCCGGCACGGTGCTGCGCCGGGCCGCGGGGCGGTGGTCATGGGCATGGGATCGCTGGGGGCAGGGCGGCTCAATACCGGCTCCGACCTTGACCTGATCGTCATCTATGACCCGGCGGCGGTTGAGGCGTCGGACGGCAAGCGCCCGCTGGCCGCCCGCCAGTATTATGCCCGGCTGACCCAGGCCATGGTCACCGCCCTGACCGCCCAGACCGCCGAGGGCCGACTTTATCAGGTTGATATGCGCCTGCGCCCCTCGGGGCGGCAAGGTCCGGTCGCCACCTCGCTGGACAGCTTCCGCTCTTATCAGATGTCCGAGGCCTGGACCTGGGAACACCTGGCCCTGACCCGCGCCCGCGTGCTGTGCGGGGCCTGCGATCTGGCGGATGAGGTCGAGGCCATGCGGCGGGCCATCCTGACCGCGAAATCCCGTGGCCCCACCATCTGCGCCGATGTGGCCGCCATGCGCGCCCGCCTTGCCGAAGCAAAACCCGGCCTTGCGGCATGGGAGGCCAAGCTGGGCCCCGGCAAGCTGTTGGACATCGAGCTGCTGGCGCAAATGCTCGCCCTGACCAGTGCCAGCGCCAGCCGCGACGTCGAAGGCCAGCTTGCGGCAGGCCGAATGGCCGGCCAAGTGTCGCAATCGGGCGCGACGACGCTTGCAGACGCCTACAGGCTGTGCTGGCGTCTGCTGGCCGGGACCCGGCTTTTGACCGATCAGGTGCTTGATCCCGATGCTTTGGGCGACAGCGCGCGGGCTTTTCTGCTGCGCGAAACCGCTCAGTCCAGCGTGGCAGGCCTGAGCGAACATCTGGCGGCGCTGACAATGGCGGCGGACAGGGTGATCGATGCCACCCTGAAGGAATAGCGCATGGAACTGGTCGAGGCGGACCCCAAGGGTCTGGTGCGGGAAAGCTACCGGATCGACGGCATCACCGCCGGGGAATGCCGCTCGATCTTTCTCGACTGGGCGCTCAGCCTTGCGCTGGCCCAGGACGTGCCCGCCGCATTGACCCGGCTGATCGCGGAATATGCCGCACGGAACCCCGGCCATCCGATGAATGAGGTTCTGCACCTTGGCCTCATCCTCCCCGCCCCCCCCCCGCCGCCGCGGCGGATGGCTGGGCCGGAGGTAGGGCGCGTGAAATCACGCACCTTCCGCCCCGCCGCCTCTGACCAGCCTAACGCAGCGCCGCCGCCGAAAAACCTAACGCAGCGCCGCCGCCTCAGCCGCCAGCCGGGTCACCGCGGCCCAGTCACCGCGCGCCATGGCCTCCTTCGGGGCAACCCAGGACCCGCCGACACACAGGATATTGGCCAGGGCCAGATAGTCGCTTGCGTTCTTAAGGCTGATCCCGCCGGTCGGGCAGAAGCTGACCTGCGGGATCGCAGCACCAATGGATTTCAAAAACGCCGCCCCGCCCGACTGCTCGGCCGGGAAGAATTTCTGGACCGTATAGCCTTTTTCCAGCAGCGCCATGATCTCGGACGCCGTGGCCGCCCCCGGCAACAGCGGCAAGCCATGCTCGGCGCAGGCCTCCAGCAGGCGCTCGGTGGCACCCGGTGACACAACGAAGGTCGCCCCCGCCGCCTTGGCCGCCTTGACATCCTGCGGGGTCAACAGCGCCCCCGCCCCGACATGGCCGCCGGGAACCTCGGCCATCATCCTGATCGCATCAAGTGCCACCGGCGTGCGCGAGGTCACCTCCAACACCGGCAGACCGCCCGCCACCAAAGCCTCGACCAGCCTTTTTGCCTGGGCCAGATCGTCGATCACCAGAAACGGCACCACCGGGGCAAGGCGGCAAATCCTGGCGACAAGGGCGGATTGTTCGGCGGGTGTCATGGCTTGTCCTTTTGCGGCAGCCTAAGGGAGAGGTGCGCCTCCGGCGGGAGTATTTGGCAAAGGGTAAATGGGCTTACCCTTTCTGAAATACTCCCGCCGGAGGCTCTGTTGCAATAAAGACTGCTGGCACCCATTGTCGCGCGGCCTAGGGTGCTGCGGAAGGTTTCAAACAACTCGCGCCCGCTGCCCGCCAGCTTGGGCTCGTAGCGATATGGCG
>JBCKXH010000036.1:0-19555 GCA_038921555.1 Paracoccaceae bacterium | reverse complement strand
TCGCGGCGGCCGCCTTCGGGGCGGGGTGGGCGAGCGCCTTCAGGAGCGGGCGTTGCAGTTTCAGCGGTTTGGCTGGCCGGGGCATCGCCTGGCGGCGTGGCCGGGGCCGCATCCGGGCGCGGGCCACGGTCGCGGTTCTGGTCGAGCCGCGGGGCACGTTCCGGCCGCGGGGCACGTTCCGGCTGCGGGGCATGTTCCGGTCGGGCCGGGCGTTCGCGGGGTTTTGGGGCCCAGGTGAAGGTGTAGTAAGCCTCCATCTCGGGGGCGGGTTCCTCGGGGGCGGGTTCGGGGGCGGGTTCTTCCGGGCTGGTGGCGTCGCCTTGGGTGATTTCGGGCGGGGCGACCTCCGGTTCCGGCGCGGGGTTGATCAGCGAGACCTCCTCGGGCACCGGGTTGAGCGAGACCGGCGCGGTCACCTCTGCCACCACGGGCGCAGGCGTGGCGGCGGTCTTGACTTTGACCCGTTCCGCCTTGTCGCCCTTGTAGCCAAGGCCCGCCATCAGGCCGACGAATTGTTCCAGCGTCATGCCGGTGATCGACAGCATCTCGGGTGCTGCCTCAAATCCGGCGCGGCTGTCCTTGGCGCGCAAGAGGTCGGCCAAGCGTTCCAGCATGTCGATGCGGATCGCGCGGCTGCCTGCGGGGTGATAGCCGGCCAGGGTGTAATGGCCGCGCGGCACATCGGGCAGGTTGGGGATGGTCACAAGGCCGGGTGGCGGGCTTTCGGGGAAGTCCTGCAAGCCGTTCCACAGCGACCACAGCACCAGTCGCAACCGGGTCGCGGCGGGTTTCAGCAGCAAGGGCAGAAAGATGGTGAACTGGCCAAAGCGCACGCCATGCTTGCGCAGGGCCGAGCGCGCTTCCTGATCAAGTTCCTTGACCTCAGCCGCCACCTGATCGCGGGCAATCACCCCCATCGCCTCGACCAGACGGAAGGCGAAACCGCGCGCGAGGCCTTGCAGGCCTTTGTCGCGGGCCATGGCCAGCAGGGGTTCGAACTGGGAAGCAATCTTGCGGTCGATGAAATGCTGGGCGCGACGGCGCACCTTGTCGGCGATGTCGGTTCCGGCCTCGTCCTCGACAAAGACCTCGACCTGCGGGCGGGCCGCTTCACCGCCCTTGACCAGCTTGCCGATGGCCGAATTGCCCCACATCAGGCCGCCCTGCGTGGTGAAATCCATCTCGGTGTCGGGCGCGTTGTAAAAGCGGTCGGCGCGCAGATGAAATTCGGGGCGCAGCGCCGCCATGGCCGCCTGCCGCAATGTCGCCCCTTCGGAGCCGGACCCATCCTGTCGAAAGCGGAACCCTGCCAGACGGCCGACGAACTCGCCCGCAACCGTCACTTCGCCCTTGTCATTCACCTCGGCCACGAGGGTCTCCTTCTGCTGCAACCGCCGCATCAGCACTGAGGTGCGGCGGTCAACAAATCGTTGCGTCAGGGCCAGAGGAAGGGCATCTGACAAGCGGTCTTCTACAGCGCGGGTCTCATAGCGCCAATGGCTTTCGTCGTCAACCCAGCCGTTTCGCTGCGCAATATAGGTCCAAGTGCGGATATAGGCCAGCCGTTTTGAGATTATGTCAATATCACCGCCCGGCCTGTCGATGCGTTCCACGGCTTTGGCCAGCCAATCCGACGGAATGCGGGTCTGCGCCAGACCGCGCCCGGTCAGAAAGGCAAAAATCCGGGCCAGCAGGGTGAGGTGTTCGCTGTCCGAGGCCGCGCGGAAATCGGGCACCCGGCAGACATCCCACAAAAGCTGCACGCGCGGCGGGCCGGTCAGCCTGTCATGCACCTCGGGCAGGGCGGACAGGGCTTTGAGGGCGAGAGCGTCACCCACATCGCGGGCGCGCGACAGCCAGGGGTCATGGGTGGGGGATTCAAGGCTGCGGACCAGGCGGTCAACCGTGCCGAATTCCAGATCGGGGTTGCGCCATTGCAGTTTGCGGATGGGATCGAAACTATGGCTTTCGATCGCTTCGATTTCATCGTCGTCAAACGGCCGCGCCGCACCGGTCACCCCGAAGGTGCCGTTTTCGCTGTGGCGCCCTGCCCTGCCCGCGATCTGGCCCAGTTCCTGCGGGTAAAGCGCGCGCATCCGGCGACCGTCGAATTTGGCCATCGCCGAGAAGGCGACATGTTTGATGTCAAGGTTCAGACCCATGCCGATGGCATCGGTGGCGACAAGGTAATCGACATCGCCGTTCTGATACAAAGCGACCTGGGCATTGCGGGTGCGCGGGCTGAGTGCCCCCATGACCACGGCGCAACCGCCCTTGCTGCGGCGGATCAGTTCCGCGATGGCATAGACATTTTCAGCCGAAAATCCGACGATGGCGCTGCGTTCGGGCATCCGGCTGAGCTTTCTTGAACCGGCATAGGTCAGAGTCGACAGCCGCTCGCGCTTTACGAACTGCACGCCGGGGATCAGGCCGGCAATCGCCGGGCGCATGGTGTCAGAGCCGAGGAACAGGGTTTCCAAAAGGCCGCGCGCCCGCAGCAGGCGGTCGGTGAAGACATGGCCGCGCTCGGGGTCGCCGCACAGTTGGATCTCATCCACCGCCAGGAAGTCGGTGGCAATCTCCGCAGGCATCGCCTCGACCGTACAGACGAAATAGGCGGCGCGGGGCGGCAGGATGCGTTCCTCCCCGGTGATCAGGGCGACAACCGAGGGGC
Organism: Paracoccaceae bacterium; assembly: GCA_038921555.1. Taxonomy (GTDB): domain Bacteria; phylum Pseudomonadota; class Alphaproteobacteria; order Rhodobacterales; family Rhodobacteraceae; genus Stagnihabitans. The sequence continues at coordinate 16,881 of JBCKXH010000036.1, read as the reverse complement.
CGCGTAGGGCTACGATGCGGTCATAGACCTCACGCGCAAGCAGGCGCAGGGGCAGGCCGATGATGCCGCTGCGGTGGGTCAGCATCCGGTCGATGGCAAAGTGGGTTTTTCCGGTATTGGTCGGCCCAAGGACCGCCGTCACCCGCGGCTGCGCGTTCATTGAAGTTAAAGATCCTGCCCGCCGACGCTGATTTCCAGCCGTTTGACAGCGTCTTTTACATCGGACAGATGGGGATTGATAGCCAGCGCGGCCCTATAGACCTCCAACGCCTTTTCCGGTTGGCCCAGCTCTTCGAAAATCATGCCAAGGCCGGACAGCGCGCCGAAATGCCGCGGGTTCAGGGTGAGTGTTCTGGCGATGTCAGCCACCGAGGGGCCAAGGTCGCCGGTCTGGAAATAGGCGGTGGCGCGGGCGTTATAGCCTTCGGCAAACTCAGGGGCGTGGTCGATCAGGGCGGTCAGGTGTTGGGTGGCAAGGCCGGGATGACCGGCGCGCATCGCGTCGCGGCCGCGCTTTAACAAAAGGTCCATGGCAGGCGAGCCGGATTTCGACCACTCCAGCCAGATCGAAGTGGTGATCTGGACTGAGTCTTCGGCGGTCGCGGTCTGCAATTGCCGGAACAGATCGTCCAGCAGCGCCTCATCGGCCCAAACCGGGCTTGCCAGCAGCAAAAGTGCCGCAACGATCCAGTTGTGCAAGTGCCAGTTGTGCAAGCGACTGCGGGCTTTCATAAGGTAGTGGTAACGCAATGCTGGCAAAACGCCAGTGCTGGCTGATCACGAAGGAGATAGCGATGAGCAAGGTGATTGATACGGCGGTCGCGGCCTTGTCGGCGCGGCTGGCGGGCGGCTTTGAGGGGGTGGCGAAACTCGTCATTCCGGGCGAGGGTGCCATCATGATCGACGGTGCCGGCGTGCGCGCGGCGGATGAGGCGGCCGATGAGGCGGCCGATGTGACGCTGACCGCCGATGTCGCGGTGTTCGAGCAGCTTCTGGCCGGCGATCTGAGTGCGGCCAGCGCCTTCATGACCGGCAAGCTGGCGGTCGAGGGCAGCATGGGGCTGGCGATGAAACTTGGCGCGGTTCTGGGATGAGTGCCGCGCCGTATTTTGTCGGCGTCGCCGAGGGGCCGTCGGATGGCGCGGCCTTCTGGCTGACGGCGCAGGATGGCGTGCGGATCAGGGCGGGGTTGTGGCACGCCGGGGCCACAAGGGGCACCGTCTTTCTGCTGCCCGGCCGCAGCGAATATGTCGAGAAATATGGCCGCAGCGCCGGGGTTCTGGCCCAGGCCGGCTATGCCACGCTGACGGTGGATTGGCGCGGTCAGGGGCTGGCCGACCGTCTGCCCAAGGACCGCATGGTCAAGGACCGCATGATCGGGCATGTCGGGGATTTTGCCGAGTATCAGGCCGATATGGCGGCGCTGCTGGAATTTGCGACCGGACGCGGTTTGCCGCAGCCCTATTACATGCTGTCCCATTCGATGGGCGGCTGTATTGGCCTGCGCAGCCTGATGGCGGGCCTGCCGTTCCGCGCGGCGGCGTTTTGCGCGCCGATGTGGGGGATAGTGATGGCCGATTGGCTGCGACCCCTTGTGGCGGTGCTGGCCACCACTGCGCGCTGGTTGGCCTTTGATCACCGCTATGCGCCGGGGACCGGGCCGCAGACCTATGTGACCGAGGTGCCGTTTGTCGGCAACCTGCTGACCACCGACGCCGAGATGTGGGACTATATGCGCCAGCAGGCGCTGGCCCATCCCGAATTGCCGCTGGGGGGCCCGAGTCTCGGCTGGCTGAAGGCGGCGCTGGCGGAATGTGGCGCGTTGCGCAGGCTGGCCTCGCCTGCCTGTCCGGTGATCTGCGGCTTGGGGTCGCAGGAGAGGATCGTCGATGTCAGGCAGGTCCATGAGCGGATGGCGCGCTGGCCGGGCGGACGGCTGGATCTTTATCCCGGCGCCGAGCATGAGGTGCTGATGGAGCGCCCGGCGACGCGGGAGGCCTTCTTGCAAAGCGCGGTGGCACTGTTTGCGGCGGCGGGGTGAGGGGGTATTCGGGTGATGTCGCAGAATGTGACATCGTGTTTTAGTGTGTGTTCACAGGTGGTTGATTTTTTTGTTAACACTTTTGGTAAGATTTGACTGCCCCAAACTCACCGCTCATCAAGGCCAAGCGGCCTTTCTTCGCGGCGTGAAGAAAGGCCGCTTGGCCTTGATGAACGCCGGTTCAAAGCTTGATCTGGGTGAAGCCGTCGCGCAGGGTGACGCCGCAGGCATCGCGCCCGATCACGCAAAGGTCGAGGGTGCTGTCCATCGACAGCAGCACGGCTTTCTGACCATCCAGCAGCGAGGTTGAGCGTTTCATCACGCGGTCAAGGATCGGCTTGCCGCATTTGTGCTCACCGATTTGCAGGAAGGGCGTATCCTCGGTCGCCTTGGTGAAATTGCCTTCGGGACGCGGCCGGCACGCAGGATCTTACCCCGGCCAAGGATGTCGACCAGAAGGGCGTTCAGGGCGCGGGCGCGTTGTTTGATGCCACGCTGCAACCGGGCCCATTCCATGGCGGTGAACACGCGGGGATAGATGTCGAAAGGGATCAGGCGGTCGGGGTCGCCGCCCTCGCCATAGACCGCGAAGGTGATGGCGATGCGGCGTAACAGCTCCTCGGCCTCGGCCTGTTTCTGGGCGCGCAGTGGGGGTCATGGGCCGTGACGCTGTGCTTTGGTCCAGTAAGGCCGCCATTTCCCAAGGGTGAAAGCGGGCTGTGCGGATCGGGCGCTTTTCAACGGGCGTTTGTCGGTTTTCTGGGCGGCTTTCGCCCCTGACTTGCGGTTCAGACTGCGGTATCGTGGCGAGATGAGCAGGGACCCCGTGCTGACCTTTACCAAAAAGGGCCTGTTTTGCCCGGATGGCAATTTTTACATCGACCCCTCAAGCGCGGTCGAGCGGGCTTTGGTGACGCATGGCCATTCGGATCACGCTTGCCGCGGGCATCAAAGCTATCTTTGCAGCCATGCCGCCCTGCCGGTGATCCGTCACCGGCTGGGGCGTATCACTGCCGAAGGCACCCATTATGGCGAGGTGCGGCGCATTGGCGGCGTCACGGTGTCGTTTCACCCCGCAGGCCATGTGCCGGGATCGGCGCAGATCAGGGTTGAACGGGCGGGCGAGGTCTGGGTGGTGTCGGGCGACTACAAGGTCGAGGCGGACGGTCTCAGCGAGCCGTTTCAGCCGGTCGCCTGCCACACATTCATCACCGAATGCACCTTTGGCCTGCCGATTTTCCAGTGGCTTCCCGCAGCCGAGGTCTTGGCAGAGATCGCGGCGTGGTGGGCGGCAAATGCAAGCGCAGGCCGCCTGTCGATCCTGGCCGCCTATTCCTTTGGCAAGGCGCAACGGCTGATGGCTGGTATCCCGCCGCAGGGGCCGATCTTTACCCATGGCGCGGTCGAGGATGTGACCGAGATCCTGCGCGCTCAGGGCTACGCTTTGCCGATGACCCACCGCGTCGGCCTTTCGCCGGTGCCGCGCGATGCACTGATCGTAGCACCGCCCAATGTGGTGAGCGGCGATTGGATCGGCGCTTTGGGGCCGATGTCGGTGGGGTTCGCCTCGGGCTGGATGGCGCTTGCGGCGCGGCGAAGGGGGCTTGCGGCGGCTTTCACCCTGTCGGACCATGCCGATTGGCCGGGGTTGAATGCGGCGATCCGGGCGACCGGGGCGCAAAGGGTGTTTGCGACGCATGGCTATAGCGGGCCGTTCCGGGACTGGCTGGCATTGCAGGGCTATGACGCGAGGGTGGACTCGGGGGCGGTCGGATGATCGGCTTTGCCGCGATGCTGGCGGCCATGGCGTCCGACAAGACGGCGCTGGCGCGCTATGAGGGGGTGCCGGGGGCTGATCTTGACGCGGCGCGCAGGCTGCTGGCGGGTCAGCGGCCCAAGCGGCTGGCCACGCTGGACACCATCTTGAACTGGGCGGCGGCGGTGGCGGTTGTGCCGGATTTCCTGCTTGCCGCGTCTTTGGCCGTTTCGGGCGACCGGGCCGAGACGGCGGCGCTTATACTGCCGCCGCCTGCGGGACCGGCCCCCGGTCTGGCCGAGGTTTTGCGGCGGCTGCATGGGGCGACGCCGGTTACTGCCCATGCGACGCTGCTTGACCTGTGGGCGCGTCTGCCGGTGCGGGAGAATTTCGTGGTGAACCGGCTGGCCTCGGGCACTTTTCGCTCTCTGGCACCGACGCTGCGCCCTGCGCTGGCCGACAAGCAAAGCCTGCATGCGGTGATGGTGCTGGTGCAACCCTCTGGCCCCGAGATCACCCTGGCCCTGTGGCGTGACGGCGCAACCGTGCCTGTGGCTCGCCTGGCCCTGACCCTGCCCCAGACGCCTGAGATCATGGCCTGGGTGCGCGCCAACACGACCAAGCGATACGGTCCGCTGCGGCAGGTGCCTGCGGTGCAGGTGTTCGTGGTCGAATATGACGGAGTGTCCCAGAACCTGCGCCGCAAAAGCGGGGTCGAACTGCACAACCCCAGGGTGGTGGCCTGGCTGCGCGACGGCGTGGCCGATCCATTGTCGCGGTTGGTGGCGGCAGAATAGGTTTTGGCGCATGGGGCGCAAGGATTGCAGTTTCGCCGAACCAATTGGAAAGCTGCGGGCTTTGCCAGGGGTGGCCAGGCTTGCGGATTTACGCCCAAGACCCTAGATTGCGGCAAGCAATTGATGGAGCCTGCCATGACCCTTCCGCGCCCCGTGTTGGACGCCAATACCAGTGCAGAGGGGTTTGGTGACCTGCCGGAATGGGACCTGACCGACCTCTATCCCGCGCCCGACAGTGCCGAATTTTCGACCGACATGGCGCGGCTGAGGCAAAGCTGCACCGGGTTTGCCGCCAGCTATGAGGGCAAGCTGGAGGGCTTGGATGCCGGCGGAATGCTGGATTGCGTGCTGGCCTATGAGGTGATCGACACTATCGCCGGGCGGATCATGTCCTATGCCGGGCTGCGCTATTACCAGAACACCATGGACAGCGAGCGGGCCAAATTCATGGCCGACGCGCAGGATCAGGTGACGGAAATCACCACCTCTCTGGTGTTTTTCACATTGGAGTTCAACCGGCTGGACGATTCCCATCTGGCGGACCTGCTGGCAGCCAATGAGGGTCTTGCCCGTTACAAACCGGTCTTCGACCGCATGCGCGCCATGCGGCCCTATCAGCTTTCAGACGAGTTGGAGAAGTTCCTGCATGACGAAAGCGTGGTGGGGGCCAGTGCCTGGAACCGGCTGTTCGACGAGACCATGGCGGGGCTGATGTTTTCGGTCGCGGGTGAGGCTGCGGAATTGAGCCTTGAGGCGGTGCTGAACCTGTTGACCGACACTGACCGGGTGAAGCGTGAGGCGGCGGCGCGGGCGCTGGCACTGGTGTTTGGCAAGAACATCAAGCTGTTCGCCCGGGTTCACAACACTTTGGCCAAGGAAAAGGAAATCCATGACCGCTGGCGCAAGATGCCGACAGCGCAGACCGGGCGGCACCTGTCGAACCATGTCGAGCCCAAGGTGGTCGAGGCCCTGCGCAACGCCGTCGTCGCCGCCTATCCCAAGCTGTCGCATCGCTATTACCGGCTGAAAGCCAAGTGGATGGGCTTGGACAAGTTGCAGGTCTGGGACCGCAATGCGCCCTTGCCGACCCTACCGCCCAAGTTGGTATCCTGGGACGAGGCGCGCCAGACGGTGCAGGAGGCCTATGCCGGGTTCGACCCCCGCATGGCAGCAATTGCCGAGCCGTTCTATAGCAAGGGCTGGATTGACGCAGGCGTGAAACCCGGCAAGGCTCCGGGTGCCTTCGCGCATCCGACCGTCACCACGGTTCACCCTTACGTCATGCTGAACTATCTTGGCAAACCGCGCGATGTGATGACGCTGGCGCATGAACTGGGCCACGGCGTCCATCAGGTGCTGGCGGCGGGTCAGGGCGAATTGCTGTCCTCAACCCCGCTGACCTTGGCCGAAACGGCATCGGTTTTTGGCGAGATGCTGACCTTCCGCAAGCTCTTGGACGGCGCGAAAACCCAGGCTGAGCGCAAGACCCTGCTGGCGGGCAAGGTCGAGGATATGATCAATACCGTGGTGCGCCAGATCGCGTTCTATGACTTTGAATGCAAGCTGCACGCGGCGCGGGCCAAGGGGGAATTGACGCCCGACGACATCAACGCGCTGTGGATGTCCATTCAGGCGCAATCGCTGGGCGATGCCTTTGAATTCATGGCTGGCTATGAGACTTTCTGGTGCTATATCCCGCATTTCGTGCATTCGCCGTTCTATGTCTATGCCTATGCCTTTGGCGATGGGCTGGTGAACGCGCTTTATGCCGCCTATGAGGGCGGCTTGCCGGGGTTCGAGGAGAAGTATTTCGACATGCTGAAGGCCGGCGGGTCCAAGCATCACAAAGAGCTGCTGGCACCCTTTGGTCTGGACGCCAGCGACCCGAAGTTCTGGGACAAAGGGTTGAGCATGATCGCGGGCTTCATCGACGAGTTGGAGGCGATGGAGGGGTGAGGCGTCGCGGGCTGGTCGGCTGCATCGAGATCGGTGGGGGGTTTCACACCCCCCACACCCCCCGTGGAGTATTTCTGAAAGGGTAAGGGGGCGGGGCGCTTTGGGCTCTGCCCGGTCAGACGGCGGAGACCTTGCCTTCGAAATGCGCGGCAAGGTCGTGCAGCGGGACTTTGATGAGGTCTTTGTGCAGTTCGGCCGCGATGTGACCCTGCAACGCTTTCGGCAGGTCGTGGCGGAGTTCGCCCAGCATCTTGGGACCTGCCGAAATGACGATGCGGTCGTAATGGCCCTTGCCCCATTCGGCGGCCAGCACTTTGACGACGTGTTTGGCCAAGTGCATACGATCGATCTCTGCCTTTGTAAGGTGACCGCTGAAATGGGCCGGCCCGGCGGCAGGCAGTTCGGCCTTGCTGTGGGTGATTTCGGCCAATCCCGCCGCATGGCTATGGATCAGGCGGTAGTCCTCGTCATTGACGAGCAGATAAAGGGTGACAATCGGTTTCATGGTATCCTCGCGTTACTTGCCTGAGCCGAGTGTGCCCTGCAAAGCCGGACGCCGGGTTGATCTGCCGCAACCCCAAAGCGGAATACCGGAGTTGACGCTGCCGCAGTGTCGGTTCAGTCCAGCGGCGTCCACGGCCACGGCTTTTCATCATCGGCGGCGGTCAGGTAGCGCACGGCTTTGGCCATCCAACCGCCCATGCGCTTGCCGAACCAGGCTATTTCGACATTGGGGCGGCCTTTTCGGGTCGCCATCAGGATGATCTGGATGATGGCGGTCACTTGCAGGACGGTCTGGGCCAGACCCAACATCATCGCGATCAGGATCATCCACAGCAGGCGCAGCCACAGGCTTGCTTCGGGGTCCTGCGCCGGGATCTGCGGTTCCTGGATGCTCGTCGGGTCAGCCATGTGATCACTCCTTGCAGTATCTGGTCCGTGCAGACTCTGTTTGGTCCGTGCAGACTCTGTTTGGTCCGTGCAGACTCTGGCGGATCATAGCCGCTTTCCGGCGCGTTGCAGCCCCCTTGGCAAAAATCACCGGCAGATGATGCCGAGGGCGGCAAGACGGCGGTGCGGGCGCAGAGGTCGCGCAAGCGGGCCAGCACGCGCTGATAGAAGGCGGGCAGGGCGGCTGCGTCCCGCTCCAGCATATGGGCCGGGACATGGAGCCGAACCTCTGCCATCGGCGCGGCGCTCAACGGGCTGCGGCGAAGACCATGTCGATCATGGCCTGGGTGCCGCGGACAAACTCCAGCGGGCAGCCGTAAGCGTCGCCGGTGCGGACCGAATGCGAAAAAGCCTCAACCTGCAGCTTGTATTGGTTGACGCCGGGAAAACGCTCGATCGTCACCTTTTGGCCGGGCTGGTGCAGTTCCAACTGCGCCTGATCGTGGATGCCGGCGTTGAAGGGGCCATTGGCGACCCGGATCATGCCCGCCTCACCCTGAAACACCACCTCTTGCCGCAAGAACAGCCGCATCGAGGTCATGGCGGAAAAGGTGAAGCGCCCGGTGGGGCCGTTCATCTCGCCGGTGACCTGCGCCCAGGTGTCGACGCCGTTCTCGCGTTTCAGCTTGGCGTGCAGTTCGACCGGTTCGGCCCCGGTGACAAAGCGCATGGAGCCATAGGTGTAGACGCCGATGTCGCGCACGCCGCCGCCTGCGGTTTCGGGGCGGTTGCGGATGTTGTCGGTATCCGCGCGGTTGTCATAGGAAAAGGCGGCATCGACATGCAGGACGCGGCCGATTGCCCCCTCTTCCACCAGTTGGCGGGCGCGGCGCCACTGGGGATGAAAGACGATCATGAAAGCCTCAGCCGCCAGCTTTTTGGCGGCGTCGCGGGCATGGATGATCTGGTCGATCTCATGGGCGTGCAGGGCGATGGGCTTTTCGGTCAACACATGTTTGCCGGCCGCCAGTGATTTCAGCGTCCACAACACGTGCAGGTGATTGGGCAACGGGATGTAGACCGCCTCAACCTCGGGGTCGGCCAACAGGGCGTCATAGGAGCTGTGCAGCTTCAGTGCGGGGCAGAAGTCCTGAAAACCCGCGGCCTTGGCCGGGTCAGAGGTGGCCAGCGCGTATAGTTCGGCCCCCCTGGCCGCATGAATGGCTGGTGCCATCTGTTCGCGCGCGAACTTGGCCGCCCCCAGAACACCCCATTTCACTGCTTTCATGTTCCGCATCCCCCATTATTCTTGCCACGGATAGAAACTCTGGCGGTCAGCGGCAAGCGGCGAATGGTCAGGGCTTGGCCGTGGGACGCCGAGACTTGCGGCCTTGCCACAGTGCGAAGATCAGGATCAGCACATAGCCAAGGCTGATCACCACCATGGTCTCCCACGGATAGGACAGCACGGCGGCGACCAAGGCGACGAAGCCGACGATGACAAAGCGGACATGTTCGACGTAAAAGGTGACCGATTTGAACGAGGGGGTGGGAAAGCGGCTGATCATCAAGCCGCCGATCAACACCATATACAGCGCCAGTATGCCGGACGGGATCTGGATGGCGGGCGACATGAAGGCGACATAGGCGGGCAGCATGGCCAGCATGGCCCCGGCGGGCGAGGGCACGCCGGTAAAGCTGGAGGGGCTGGTTTTGTCGGCGGACTGGTCGGCGGACTTGTCAACACTGATCCGGCTGCCGATGTTGAACCGCGCCAGCCGTAAGAGGCAGCATAGGGCATAGATCAGCGTGGCAATCCAACCGCCGCTTTGCACCCCGTGCAGGCCCCACATATACATGATCAGACCGGGTGCCACGCCGAAGTTGACGAAATCGACCAGTGAGTCCAACTCGGCCCCGATCTCGCTTTCGCTTTTCAAAAGCCGGGCGATGCGGCCGTCCAGCCCGTCCAGCACCGCCGCCACCAGGATCATCGCCACGGCGGCCTGAAACTGGCCGTTGATGGCAAAGCGGATGCCGGTCAGGCCGACACACAGGGCGGAAATGGTGATCAGATTGGGCAAAAGCTGCACCAGATGCAGTTCTGACCGCGGTTTTGGGGAAGGGTCGGTCACGCTATTCCTCACGCGACAGGCGGGCCGGGGCGCCTGCCATGAGATCAGCGATGATGCTTTCGCCGCCGATCATGGTCTGGCCAAGCGTCACCAGCGGTTCCACCCCCGCAGGCAGATAGACGTCGAGGCGCGAGCCAAAGCGGATCAGGCCAAAGCGGTCGCCGGCGCGCAGGGACTGGCCGAGCTTGGCAAAGCAGACGATGCGCCGCGCGACCAGGCCCGCGATCTGCACCACGGCCAGTTTGCGCCCGTCGGGCAGGTCGATGGCCAGCGAGTTGCGTTCATTGTCGAGGCTGGCCTTGTCCAGCGAAGCCGAGACGAACTTGCCGGGGCGGTAGGCGATGGCGGCGATCTGGCCCGTAGAGGGCATCCGGTTCACATGGCAGTCAAAGACCGACATGAACACCGAAATCCGGGTCAGCGCCAAGGGTCCCATGCCCAGCTCCGGTGGGGGCACCGCAGGTTCGATCAGCGACACCACGCCGTCGGCGGGCGACAGCACCAGGCTGTCACCAAGGGGAACCGCGCGTTTGGGGTCGCGGAAAAAGTAATAGCACCAGATCGTCAGGATCACGGAGGTCCAGCCCAGCGGTTCCCAGATCAGGAACAGGATCAGGGTGAGCGCGGCAAAAATCCCGACAAAGCGGTAGCCTTCGGGGTGCATCGGCTTTAGCACGGTATCGCGCAGGCGCATTGTTCTCTCCGATCAAGCAGCCGTGGTTCAGGCAACCGTGGGTCAGGCAGCCTTGCTCATACGCGCGGGCGGCAAGGAATTCAACCGCAAGGGTTTGGTGGCGGCGGAAAGGCGGGCGGACTTGGCGCAGTCGCAAAATGCGACATCGTGTTTTTATGTTGATCATCAAATTGATAGCGATAAAAATTAAGCAAATGTTCGGGTTTGTGCGGGCGTTCATCAAGCCCAAGGGGGCTTTCTTCACGCGCGAAGAAAGCTCTTGGGCTTGATGAGCGCCCGCACCAATCAGGCGGGCACCACCATGCCCTTGCCGCGTGCCAATTCGCGCATGCGTTCCTGCAACTTCTGGAAGGCGCGCACTTCGATCTGGCGGATGCGCTCACGGCTGACGCCATAACTTTCCGACAATTTCTCCAAGGTGACCGGGGTTTCGGACAGGCGGCGCTTGGTCAGCACATCGCGTTCGCGGTCATTCAGGGCGGACATCGCTTCGGTCAACATTGCATAGCGGGTGTCGAACTCATCCTTTTCGGCGTAATCGCCGGCCTGATCGCTGTCCTCATCCTCCAGCCAGTCCTGCCATTGAGTCGAGCCTTCGCCATCCGCCCCGACCGTCACGTTCAGCGAGGCATCACCGCCCGACAGTCGGCGGTTCATGTTGATGACCTCGATCTCGGTGACCGACAGGTCGCGGGCGATCCGGGCGACGTTTTCGGGGCGCAGGTCGCCCTCCTCCAAAGCGCCGACCTTGGCTTTGGCCTTGCGCAGGTTGAAGAACAGCTTTTTCTGCGCCGAAGTGGTGCCCAGCTTCACCAAGGACCACGAGCGCAGGATATATTCCTGAATCGAGGCCCTGATCCACCACATCGCATAGGTCGCAAGGCGAAAGCCTTTTTCGGGGTCGAAGCGCTTGACCGCCTGCATCAGGCCGACATTCGCCTCGGAAATCACCTCGGCCTGCGGCAGGCCATAGCCGCGGTAACCCATGGCGATCTTGGCAGCCAGACGCAGGTGCGAGGTCACCATCTTATGCGCCGCCTGACTGTCCTGATGGTCCACCCAGCGCTTGGCCAGCATGTATTCTTCTTCCGGTTCCAGAAGCGGAAACTTGCGAATCTCCTGCATGTAGCGGTTCAGCCCCTGTTCGGGACTTGGTGCCGGCAGATTGGCATAGCTGCTCATGGTGCCGCCCCTTTGTCTGAACCCGGTGCAGTCGCGCCCCCGGGAACCCATTTATCCAGCTAAAGCGGATCAGGTTCAATGTGAATCGGAAATCGCCGCAAGAACTCGGCGTTTTCTGAGCGGTCTTGTGCCAGATCAAACCTAAACCGCCTCAACCGCGCAATTTTGCCAGCAGGTCGGCCAGATCGGGCGGCAGGGGCGCGTGAAACTCCAGCCGCTCGCCGCTGACCGGGTGGACAAAGCCAAGCGAGGCCGCGTGCAGGGCCTGACGTGGGAAGCCGTTGCCAAAGTCGGCGGCGGGGCCGAAAAGTTTCGCCGACAGGCGCTTTTTGCCGCCATAGGTCTGGTCGCCGATCAACCCGTGGCCGCAATAGGCCAGATGGACGCGGATCTGATGGGTGCGCCCGGTTTCCAGCCAGCATTCGACCAGGGCGGCCCCCCCGGCGAAGTTTTCGCCGAAACTCCCGGCGAAACTCTCAACCGTGCGGGCGCGGGTGATGGCGTGGCGGCCCTGATCCCAGACCACGGCCTGACGCTGGCGGTCGGTTTTGTGGCGGGCAAGCTGGGTGGCGATTTTCAGGATGGCGCCGGGCTCGAAACTGACGCCGCGCAACCCGCGCAGGCGGGGGTCAGCGGCCTGCGGCACGCCATGGACCACGGCAAGATAGCGGCGGATCACGCTATGCGCCTCAAACTGGGCGGCAAGGCCGTGGTGGGCGCGATCGGACTTGGCGACCACCAAAAGGCCGCTGGTGTCCTTGTCGATGCGGTGGACGATGCCGGGGCGACGCGCACCGCCGATGCCGGACAGGGTGTCGCCGCAATGGGCCAACAGGGCGTTGACCAGGGTGCCGGACGGAGAGCCGGGGGCCGGATGCACCACCATGCCGGCAGGTTTGTCGATGATGATCAGGTCGGCGTCATCATGGATCACGCTCAGCGGGATGGCCTCGGGCAGGGTTTCCAGGCTGACGGCGGGGGCAAGCCGGAGGGTGTAGGTCTGACCGCCGGCCACCTTGGTCTTGGGGTCGGTGACGGCGACGCCAGCCAAAAGGACGGCGCCTTGCGCAATCATCCGCATCAGGCGGCTGCGCGACAGGGCGGCATCCGCTGGCACCAGCGCGGCAAGTGCCTTATCAAGGCGGCCAGTGGTATCCGGACCGATGGTCAGCGTCAAAGCGCTGAATTCCCAGTCTTCATAGTCGGTTTCGGCATCGGCGGGCAATTGCGAGGTGGACATGACCGGAACTCCGCTGGGTGAGCCAGAGCTGCCGCCCTCGCTGCCGCCCTCGCTGCGCTTTCTGAAACGGCTGGTGACCGCGCTCACCGTGACGATGATCCTCGGTGTCATAACGCTGGTCGGCCTGCTTGTCACCCGGTTGCCGCAGGGTGCGGCCCCGCCTGCCTTGCCGGAAAGTCTGGTGCTGCCGGGGGGCACAACGGCCGCGGCGGTGACCATGGGGACGGGCTGGATCGCCGTGGTGACCACCGATAACCACATCCTGATCTTCGGGCTGGACGGTAAACTGCTGAATGATCTGACGATTAACATAAAGTAGCCCTGAATTCTGCGCTTTCGTTAACCAATACTTAGGACGGTTGCGGAACAGTTTGGCCTGAAGGTTCGGGTCAGGGAACGATATGTGGAAGTGGTGGCTTGAGTTTGCTGCACGGCAGTCGCAGGTCGAGGTGCAGCGCCAGTTCAGCGTGATCAACCAGATGGCACCGCGCCGCCGTCTACTGTCGCTGTTGCCTTACGCCGTGGCCACGATCTACCTGCCGGTCTGGTTGTGCCTTGCGCTGATGGTGCTGGATGCCGGGCTGGAGCGTGCCGGCATCAACCTTCTGGCCGACCTCGATCCGCCGCGCCAGCCGCGGCGCTATCTGGTGGCGCTGGCCGCTTTCGCCGCAGCGCAGTTTTGCTATCTGCTGGTGCCCGCCCTGATCTGGCAAATCCCGGTTCCCTATGCCAGGGCTTTCGCCGTGGCCATGTTCATGATCAACCTCCTGCATCTGTCAACCGTACGATCGGTGCATTTTCCGCTGGCCATAATCGCGCTGTCATCAGCCACGCTGATCAGCCTGATTACCAACGCTCTCCACTGGATCATTGGCGAAAACTGGACCGGGCTGGCCGTATCGACGCTCTGCATCCTGGCCACCGCCTATTTCGTGCGGATGACGATGACCGCCATCCACCAGCTTCATCAACAGGTGTTCCGCGACCAACAGGCGGCTGAGGTCGCCAATGACACTCAATCGCGCTTTCTGGCGCAGATGAGCCATGAACTGCGCACCCCCCTGAACGCTATTCTGGGCATGGGTTACGCCGAGTTGACCAAGGCCACGAGTGCCGAATCCCGCGACCGGCTTTCGACGATGGTGCAGTCGGCGCGCGGCCTGTCGGTGCTGTTGAGCGACATTCTTGATCTGTCCGCAATGCAGGCCGGGCAGTTGCCGATCCGCCCCTCGGCGGTCGATCTGCGGGCGGAAACCCAGGCGACGCTGGCGCTGTTTGGCCAGCAGATCAGCGATGCCGGGCTGAGCCTGGCCGTGGTGATCGACGACCTGTTGCCCGCACTTGCCCGTATCGACGGCCAGCGCTTTCGGCAATGTCTGTCGAATGTGCTGTCCAATGCCATCAAATACACCGAAAGCGGCGGCATCAAGATCGATCTCACCCTGCCCCGGCCCGGTCAGGTCGCAATCGAAGTGCTCGACAGCGGCCATGGCATCCCCGAGGCCCTGCGTGAGCGGATATTTGAGCCGTTCCACCGTGGCGACAGCCTGGTGTCGGGCACCGGGCTGGGCCTGTCGATCTCTCGCACGCTGGCGCGCCGGATGGGCGGCGATCTGGTGCTGTTGCCCAGCGCCAAGGGCGCGCGGTTCCGCCTGAGCTTTGCGCTGCTGGCGGCCGGGCCTGACGATGCCGTGACGCCGGAGCCGCAGGCAACTTTCAGCGATAACTCGCCGCAGGCGCTGGCGCTGGCGGATCTGAGCGGCAGGCGGGTTCTGGTGGTCGATGACATCGCCACCAACCGTCTGGTTGCTGCAACCTATCTGCGGATCATGGGGGCAACTCCGCAAGAGGCTGACAGCGGTGAGCGGGCGCTGGCCCTCATGTTGAGCGAGGTGCTGCCGGATGTCGTGCTCCTAGACATGCTGATGCCGCAGATCGACGGGCTTACGACCTTTGCCCGCATCCGCGCCTTGCCGGGTGCCGCTGGTCGGGTGCCGGTGATTGCCATGACGGCGGATGCCAGCGAGCAACACCGTCGCCACTATCTCAGCGCCGGGTTAAGCGGCTATGTCAGCAAACCACTGTCGCCCGAAACGCTGGGTGCCGCCATCGTCGCGGTGCTGCCCATCTGAAAGCGACATCTTGCGGTGCTTCTGGACGGGACCACCGGCACCGATCAGCGGCACCATCGGACCGGAATGGCCGGGAAAAGTCCGCGAGGCGATCGACCCTCCGGGGGGAGTATTTGTGCCGAGGTGAAATTGCATTCACCTTGGCACAAATATTCATCTTAATTCCGAGCCGGAAAGTCCGGGAGGGGGGCGCTGATGGATGAGTTTGCCAAATGGGATGCCACCGACATGGCCGCACAGGTGGCAGGGCGCCGGGTCAGCCCCGGCGAATTGCTGGATCAGGCGCTGGCGGCGTTCGACCGGCTGAACCCGGCGCTGAACGCCGTGGTGCTGGTGCAAGAGCCTGCGGCGCGGGCGGCGATTGCTTCTGGCCTGCCGGTCGGCCCATTTCGCGGCGTGCCATTTGTGATCAAGGATCTGGGCTGCGAGGCGCGGGATTTCCCGTCGCACAACGGCTCACGACTGTTTGCCAATACGCGCTACAGCTATGACAGCGCGATCTATGAACGGATGCGCGCCACCGGCGTCGTGACCTTTGGCCGCACCACCAGCCCGGAAGGCGGTATTGGGGCGGCAACCGAGGCGGCGGTTTATGGCGCACCGACGCGCAACCCGTGGAGCCTAGAGCATACCCCGGGCGGTTCGTCGGGCGGGTCGGCTGCTGCCGTGGCGGCGGGGATCGTGCCCTTTGCCCATGGCTCGGACGGTGGCGGGTCGGTGCGGATACCGGCCTCCAACTGCGGCTTGTTCGGCTTCAAGCCGACCCGGGCCAGGTTGCCCGACGGCCCCGCCGTGGGCGAAGGCTGGGCAGGCATGGCGATCGACGGCTTTCTGACCAGATCGGTGCGCGACAGCGCCGTGATGCTGGACGCCTGCGCCGGGCCTGACCTTGGCGCACCCTATGTCGCCCCGCCCTTGCAGCAGAGCCATGCCGACGCCATCAGCCGCCCGCCGCGCCGGTTGCGGGTGGCCCTGTGCGACACCACAATGACCGGCGATCCTATTGACCCCGAGGTGGCCGAGGCGGTGCGCGAAGCCGGACGGCTGTTGCAAGGACTGGGCCATCATGTCGAACAGGGCCGCCCCGAGGCCGATGTGGCGCTGATGATGCGGGCCTGGACCGACATTGTGGCGGTCGGCACCGCTTTGTCGATCCGCGCCGGGCTGCAGGGCCGGGCCTTGACGCCCGATCTGGTTGAGGGTGTCGGGCGCGGGGCTTTCGCGCTGGCCGAAAGCCTGTCGCCGCTGCGTTACCTTGAGGCGGTGGGCGAGATTCACCGCTTTGCCCGCCAGATGGCGTTGTATTTCCACAGCGGCCCCGATATCCTGCTGAGTGCCACGCTGGCCGAACCGCCCGCCCGGATTGGCCGCTTTGCCCATACCACCGAGGATTATCTGGCCTACCGGATCGGTCCGCAGGGCATCTTCGCCTATTCGCCGTTCTGCGCCATCTTCAACGCCTCGGGCCAGCCTGCGGCCTCAGTGCCTTTGGCTATATCGGCTCAGGGTCTTCCCATCGGCATCCACCTTGCCGCAGCTTACGGAAAGGATGAGGAATTGATCGCCCTCTGTGCCGAATTGGAACTTGCGCAACCATGGGTTGGGCGGCGCGCCCAAATGGCGCAACGGTAATGATTTTTGTTGCATAAGGCTGAACTTGCCGCGCAGAAGGATCAAAACCTGATGGGGGCTTGTCACTTTGGTTCAGACTTATGCGGTTGAGGCGCGCGGTGCTGTCAAAGAGTTCGGCAGCGGCCCCTCTGCCGTGCTTGCGCTGGATGATGTGTCGATCGGCTTTCGCGAGGGTGAGTTCTTCACGCTGCTTGGCCCCTCGGGCTGTGGCAAGACCACGCTTTTACGCCTGATCGCCGGGTTTGAGATGCCGACGGCCGGCACGATCCTGCTGGGCGGGCAGGACATCACTTTACTGCCGCCGAACCAGCGCCCGGTGAATACGGTGTTCCAAAGCTATGCGCTGTTTCCGCATCTGAGCGTGGCCGACAACGTGGGCTTCGGCCTGCTGATGCAGGGCCGCCCCAAGGCCGAGATCAAGGCGA
>JBCKXH010000035.1:0-19843 GCA_038921555.1 Paracoccaceae bacterium | reverse complement strand
CAACGTGCTTTCGCAAAAGTTAACGTAAGTCGTTATCCCATTGTGAACGCTTGATAAAACACGATGTCGCGCAAAACGACATCCTGCGACATTGGCCCGCTTACCTGAACATCGCCGCCAGCTTTTCGGTGTCGATGGCCCGCACCGTCAGCCCCTTGGGGCTCACCGCATCGACATTCACCCCGGCGACCAGGGCATTGATCACCGCCTCCTCCACCGCCTCGACCGACGCCAGATAGATCGGGTCCAACACTTCATTGTTCAACTCGGGCCGCGAGAGCAAAGCCCCGGCCTGCTGCGGCATCGGCCCCGGATTTGCGACCGAGAAGGCCAGAAAGATATCGCCCGACGAATTGCCCGACGGCGTGCCGCCCCGCCCGATCCCGATCGAGGCCCGCCTTGCCAGGTGACGCAGCGACAGCGCCGACAAGGGCGCATCGGTGGCAATATAGACGATGATCGAGCCGACCTCCTTGGCGCGGAACGCCCCCTCCGGCATCGCGCGGCCCACCGGCCTCCCCAGCACCGTCAACCACTCCCGCCGGCCATGATTGGCCTGCACCAGCGCGCCCACCATATAATCCTGCCCGGCCAGGGTGACCCTGCGCGACGAGGTGCCGGTGCCACCCTTGAACTCATAGGCGATCATCCCGTTGCCGCCGCCGGTCGAGCCTTCCTCGACCAAGCCACCCTTGGCCGCGCGGATGGCGGCGATGGCATGGTCGGGGGTGACATGCAGGGCGTTGATGTCGTTCAGGGTGCCGTCATAAGTCTCGGCCACCACCGGCATCGCCCATTTATGCCCGCCGGCGAAAAAGGCGTCGTAATGCTCGATCATCCATTGGGTGACACCGTGGTGAACCGCGCCAATTGCGTGCGTGTTGGTGATGGCCAAGGGCCCGATGAAATAGCCGGCATCCTGTATCCAATGGGTGCCCGTCATCTCGCCATTGCCGTTCAGGGTGAACTGCCCCGCCCAGACCGGCTGCGGTGTGCCCTTGTCCTGCCGCGGCCTGACCACCGTGACCCCGGTCCGCATCTGCCGGGCCGGGTCGGTCAGGGTGCAGAACCCCACCGTGACGCCGGGCACGTCGGTGATGGCGTTGAAGGGGCCCGGCGTGCCGGGAAACGGCAGGCCAAGTGCGCGAGCGCGGGGTTTGGGCATGGCTGGATCCTGTCAATTCGGCAACAGATGCAGAATGTCAGCATTTTTGCCCCGCTCTCAAGCAAAGTTGTTGCGCGGCACCTGCATTTCCAGGCTTTTCCTTAAAGGGTTCCATGCCTATGATCCTGTGGACAAGCTTCCCAGGGTCCCACCATGTCCCGCGCGCGCAGACCTGTCATCGGCATCATCGGCAATCACTTCGTGATCGGCGACCGCTATCCGGTCCATACCGGCGGCACGATGAATTCAGCTGCGGTGGCCGATGTTTCAGGTGGCATGCCGCTGATCATCCCGACCGACCCGCGCTATGTGACAGTTGAGGAACTGTTGGAAACCTGCGACGGCTTTGTGCTGACCGGCGGTCGCCCCAATGTCCACCCTTCCGAATATGGCGAGGATGAAACCGCCGCCCACGGTGCCTTTGACCGCAACCGCGATGCCGTGACGCTGCCGCTGATCCGGGCCTGCGTGGCGCGCGGGCAACCGTTTCTGGGGATTTGTCGCGGCTTTCAAGAGGTGAACGTGGCCCTTGGCGGCACCCTGCACTCTGAGATCCGTGAATTGCCGGGCCGGATGAACCACCGCATGCCGCCCGATGGCATGCTGGAGGAACAATTCGGCCTGCGCCACTCGGTCCGCTTCAGCGAAGGTGGCGTGTTCCACCGGCTGATGGGCGCGGTCGAGGTGATGACCAATACCCTGCACGGTCAGGGCATCGCCCGCCCGTCCGAGAGGATCGTGATCGACGGTCGCGCTGCCGACGGCACGCCAGAGGCGATCTATGTGCGCGACGCGCCGGGCTTTACCTTGGCCGTGCAGTGGCACCCGGAATGGAACGCCTGCGGCGACCCGGTATCGCGGCCCCTGTTCAGCGCCTTTGGCAAGGCGGCGCGCGACTGGATGACGGGGCGGCGCTCCGAACCTTTGCGTCACAGCGCCTGAGAGTTCTGTTCCGGCCGCCTTGTGAAGCCTTGGCCAAGCCCTATACTGCGCGGAAATGCCTGAGGGAGGTCGATATGAAACGGTCACGCATCAATGAAATCATGGCGGCGGCGGATGAGATGATCCGCCACTACGGCTTTGTCCTGCCGCCCTTTGCCTTTTGGAGCCCGAACGAGTTCAAGGCCAATGCCGGGCGGGTGCCGCGGCTGATCGACGGGCGCTGTGGCTGGGACATCACCGATTATGGCCAGGGGCGTTTTGATCAGATGGGGCTGTTCCTGTTCACCCTTCGCAACGGCCAACTGGCCGATCTGCAGCGCGGCGGGGGCATGTGTTACGCTGAAAAGCTGCTGATCTCGCGGCAGGATCAGCTTAGCCCGATGCATACCCATGTCATCAAGGCCGAGGATATCATCAACCGGGGCGGGGCCACGCTGGTGGTCGAGCTGTTCGGGTCCGACGACAAGGGCAAGTGTTCGCAGGGTCATGGCGGTCTGGTGCGTTGTGACGGCATCGAGGTGCCCTACAAGCCGGGGCAGAAGCTGAAACTGGCCCCCGGTGAAAGCGTCACCCTGATGCCGGGCGACTGGCATGCCTTCTGGGGCGAGGGCGGCGATGTCCTGATCGGGGAGGTTTCGACCGTTAATGACGACGTGACTGACAATGTTTTCCGCGAGCCGATCGGTCGTTTCGCCTCGATTGAGGAGGATGTTTCCCCGACCCATCTGTTGGTCAGCGACTATGAAAACTGGCTGGTCAAGGCGGCGTGATGCCCGGACGAAGGGGGCTCTCACGCGTGAGAGCCCTATCAATCCATTGATATAGGTGGATTATAAATTAAGCCGGTTTTTAGTCCGTCGCCTGAGCCATTGATTGCTCGGGTCCGGGAACCTGAGCCGCGTCAGATTGGCCCGCGTCAGATTGGCCCGTATACGACCGGCGGCAGGGCTTCGACGACCGGCTTCTTGTCCACATGCGGTGGCGGCACCTGCAGCTGGGTGGGGAACTGGCCATCCTCGGTCAGCACCACGACACGGGTGCCGTCCGGCACGCGGTTATACAGGTCCATCACGTCCTGGTTGAACATGCGGATACAGCCGGATGAGGCGTTGCGGCCGATGCTTTGCCATTCGGGCGTGCCGTGGATCCGGTAGCCGTAATCGACGCCATTGGTCTTGAGGTAAAGCGCCCGCGCCCCCAAGGGATTGGTCAAGCCGCCGGGCTGGCCGACATCGCGGAATTTTTCCAGCTCGGGCAGGCGGTCGATCATTTCATAGGGCGGGATCCAGCTGGGCCAGGTGGTGCGGCTGTCGATATCAGCCTCACCCGACCAGGCAAATCCGGCGCGACCGACCGCGATGCCATAGCGCAGCGCCGCCTTCGGCGCGGTGACGAGGTAGAGGAACTTGGTCGAAGGGTCGATGATGATGGTGCCGACCGGCTGGTCGGTTGCGTAAGCCACCAATTGGCGCTGATAGGCGACCGGAACCTTTTCAACCGGAATGGCGGGCACCGCAAGGCCGCTGTCCACGACCGCGGCGTAATGGCTGGGGTCGTTCAGGGCGGCCGCGCTGACGGGCTGGGCGGCGGGCGTCGTGCCTAGCAGAGCGGGGTCCACAGCACAGCCCGCAAGAGCCGTGATCAGGGCCGCCGTGGTCAAAAACTGTCCAATTGTCAATCGCATGTCACTGGTCCGTGGCCTGCCACCCCGGGGGTCGCCGGGTGTGTTGCCTTACTTAAGTCAATGCAGGGTCAGGGGGAAAGAGGCAAGCGGCCAAATGATCACAGTTTCGTGCGCAGATGCCACAGTTCGGGGAACAACTCGACCTCCAGCATGCGCTTGAGGTAGCTGACCCCGGAAGTGCCGCCGGTGCCGCGTTTGAAGCCGATGACCCGCTCGACGGTGGTGACATGGTTGAAACGCCAGCGCCGGAAGTAATCTTCGAAATCCATCAGCTTTTCGGCCAGTTCATAGGCTTCCCAATGGGCTTGCGGGTCACGGTAGACCTGTAGCCAGACCGCCTGCACATCATCGCGCGCACTCCAGGGCTGCGCCAGATCGCGGGTCAGCACATCGGGCGGCACGGCATGGCCGGCACGGGCCAGATGGCGCAAGGCCTCGTCATAGAGCGAGGGGCGGGCAAGTTCGCAGGTCAGGGCGGCGGTCAGGTCGGGGCGATGGGCATGCGGGCGCAGCATGGCCAGATTGCGATTGCCGACGGCGAATTCGATCATTCGGTATTGGTGCGACTGAAAGCCCGAGGACTGGCCCAGGCCCTCGCGCAAGGTGGTGTAGTCGGGCGGCGTCATGGTGCGCAGCACGTCCCAGGCGTTGTTCAGCTGCTCAAAGATGCGGGCGATGCGGGCCAGCACCTTGAAAGCCGGGCGCAGGCGGTCGGCTGCGATGGCGCGGCGGGCGGCGTCCAACTCATGCAGCGCCAGCTTCATCCACAGCTCGGAGGTCTGGTGCTGGATGATGAACAGCATCTCGTCATGCGCGCCGGTCAGCGGGCGTTGCGCGGACAGGATGCGGTCGATCTGCAAATAGTCGCCGTAGGACATCCGGCCATCAAAGGACATCTCGGCGCCGTCAAGGGCGGGGTCAAAGGTCATGTCGGGGTGGCGCGTTGGTGTCATGGTGGCGGCCTTCGGGGTTGCGGCTTGGCTGGACGCTCCGCGGGGAGTATTTCAGAAAGGGTAAGTCATGTTACTTTGGCGCGGGTCTTGTGTTCGGGGCGGTCCCAGAGGCCAGCGGCCATGATGTCCGACAGCACGGCCACCGCGCGGGCCACGTCGGTGGCGTCGATGAACAGCGGGGTGAAGCCAAAGCGTAAGGTGTCGGGGGCGCGGAAGTCGCCGATGACGCCCTGGGCGATCAGGGCTTGCATGATGGCATAGCCTTGGGGATGGGCGAAAGAGACCTGGCTGCCGCGTGAGGAGTGGTCGCGCGGGGTCATCAGGGTCAGGCTGGGGCAGGCGGCCTCGACCCCGGCGATGAATTGGTCGGTCAGGGCCAGAGAGGCGACGCGCAGGTCGGCCATATCGACAAGGTCCCAGATGTCGAGTGCTGCCTCAAGGGCGGCAAGTTGCAGGACCGGTGGGGTGCCGACGCGCATCCGCTCGATCCCTGCGCCGGGGCGGTAGTCGGGGTCAAAGGCAAAGGGCGATTGGTGGCCAAGCCAGCCCGACAGGGCAGGGCGCACCTGGGCGGCATGGCGCGGGGCCACATAGATGAAGGCCGGGCCACCGGGGCCGGAGTTGAGGTATTTGTAGGTGCAGCCGACGGCGAAATCGGCCCCGGCCCCCGCCAGATCGACCGGCAGGGCACCGGCGGAATGGGCTAGGTCCCAGATCGTCAGGGCAGCTTTGGCATGGGCGCGAGCGGTGATCGTGGCCATGTCATGCTTGCGCCCCGTGCGGTAATCGACCTCGGTGATCAGGGTGACGGCGGTGGCCTCGTCGATGGCGTCCAGCACTTTTTCGGGCGCTACGATCTTCAACTGATAGCCTTGCCCCAGAGTCTGGCACAGACCCTGCGCCATATAGAGGTCGGAGGGGAAGTTGCCGCTGTCCGACAGCACCACCCGGCGGTTGGGGTTCAGATCAAGGGCCGAGGCCAGCGCCTGATAGACCTTGATCGACAGCGTATCGCCCATCACGACATGGCCCGGCTCGGCCCCGATCAGCCGGGCAATCCGGTCACCGACCCGGCTCGGTTGCGCCATCCAGCCGGCCTTGTTCCAGCCGGTGATCAGCATCTGACCCCATTCCTGCGTCACGGTCTGTGCCACCCGGGCGGCGGCGGCGCGCGGCAGCGGGCCCAGCGAATTGCCGTCCAGATAGGTCACCCCCTGCGGCAACTGGAACAGCGCCTTGGTCGCGGCGAAATCACTGGTCATCGGAGCCTCCTGTCGTCAGACTGCCTGACGGTGCCAGTTTCAGCAATAGCGGGGGCTGGTTGAATTTCAAGCTTGAAATGTCTGGCGGGCAATTGCAGATCCTAGGCGGATGTGCAGACCGGCTGCGAGGTGCAATATGTGGCGTAAGATCGACATACCGGATTTGTGGCTGGTGCTGGCCGTGCTGGCAAGCTGGGGCCTTGGGCAGGTCTGGGCTGGCCCCGGCCCCGGCTTTGGATGGCTCGGCTGGCTTGGCGGGCTGCTCGTGGCGAGCGGGCTGGTGCTGGCGCGGGTGGCTGTCTGGACCATGACCCGGGCAGGCACCACTTTTATGCCGCGCCGCAACCCCAGCGGGCTTGTCACCGGCGGGGTCTTTGGTTACAGTCGGAACCCGATCTATCTGGGCGGCACGCTGGTATTGAGCGGGGCGATCCTGTATTGGGGCGCTTGGGCAGCCGTGCCGCTGGTGCCGCTGTTCATGGTTTTGATAACATATAGATATATCCACGATGAGGAAGCCCGGCTGCGTCAGGGTTTCGGGGCAGAGTATGAAAGCTATGCCGCGCGCGTGCCACGCTGGCTTGTCTGATCTGGCGCAGGCGCTATTTTGGCCGTGGCGTCGTTCTGCCGTTGAACTTGGGCGCTGCGATGGTATGGCTGCGGCGACAAGGGCCCATAGGTCAGGGGCAGCGGAGGGCAGACAGTGAAAATCGGCGCGCTTTCAGAGGTTTTTCCGGGTGAGAACCGGGTGTCCATGACGCCGGAGTCAGCGCAGGCGCTGATCAAGCTGGGCCACACTTGCTGCATTCAGGCCGGGGCCGGGGTGCTTGCGGGCTTCTCGGATGCGCTTTACGCCAAGGCCGGGGTTGCGGTTCTGCCCGATGCGGCGGCGGTGGTGGCGGCGGCCGATGTGCTGGTCAAGGTGCGCGGACCCGACAAGGCCGAGGCTGAGGCTTTGCGCCAGGGCCAGACGCTGATCAGCTTCTTCTGGCCGGCCCAGAACCCCGAGCTTTTGGAGATTGCCCGCGCGCGTGGTGCTACGGTGATCGCCATGGACATGGTGCCGCGCATCAGCCGGGCGCAGAAGATGGATGCTTTGTCGTCGATGGCCAATATCGCGGGGTATCGCGCGGTGATCGAGGCCGGCCACAACTTTGGCCGCTTTTTCACCGGGCAGATCACGGCGGCGGGCAAGGTACCGCCGGCCAAGGTGCTGATCGTCGGCGCCGGCGTGGCCGGTCTGGCCGCCATCGGCACTGCGGTGTCGCTGGGCGCCATTGTGCATGCTTTCGATGTGCGCCCCGAAGTGGCCGAACAGATTGAGAGCATGGGTGCCAGTTTCGTCTATCTGGAGTTTGAGGCGGCGCAGGATGGCGCTGCCACTGGCGGCTATGCCGCACCCTCCAGCCCTGAGTTCCGCGAAAAGCAACTGGCCAAGTTCCGCGAGCTGGCGCCTCAGATGGACATCGTCATCACCACGGCGCTGATCCCTGGGCGACCGGCACCAAAGCTGTGGCTGGCCGATATGGTGGCCATGATGAAGCCCGGCTCGGTGATCATCGACCTTGCGGCGGAACGTGGCGGCAATTGCGATCTGACGGTGCCCGATCAAAAGATCATCAGCGACAATGGCGTGACTTTGGTCGGCTATACCGATTTTCCGAGCCGGATGGCCGCACAGGCATCTACACTTTATTCAAACAATATCAGGCACATGGTGAGCGATCTTACACCAATGAGAGACGGTGTGATCAACCAGAACATGGGCGACGACGTGATCCGTGGCGCGACCGTGACCCATGGCGGGGCGATCACCTATCCGCCACCTCCACCCAAGATTTCCGCCATTGCGGTGCAGAAGCCGAGGGAGAAGGCCCGCGAACTGACCCTTGTCGAGGCGCGCGCGCAGGAGGCTCAAACCTTCAAGTCGCAGAGCCTTTCGCAGGTTGCTCTGCTGGTGGCGGGCGGCTTGGTCATGGCATTGCTCGGGACCTTCGCGCCTGCGGAATTCATGGCGCATCTGATGGTCTTTGCCCTAGCCTGCTTCATCGGCTTTTCGGTGATCTGGAACGTCTCCCATGCGCTGCACACCCCGCTGATGTCGGTGACCAATGCCATTTCGGGCATCGTTATCCTCGGTGCTTTGTTGCAGATCGGTTCGGGCAACTGGCTGGTGGTGGGGCTGGCCGCCATCTCGGTGCTGATTGCATCCATCAACATCGTCGGGGGTTTTCTGGTCACCCGCCGGATGCTCGCCATGTTTCAGAAATCGTAAGGGGTCAGGTCCTTGAGCATCGGTATCGTCTTGGCCACCAATATCGCGGCGGCTGTGCTGTTCATTCTGGCCCTTGGCGGGTTGTCGGGTCAGGAAAGCGCCAAGCGGGCGGTGTGGTATGGCATTGCCGGCATGGCGCTGGCGGTGGCGGCGACGGTGTGGTCGCCGGATGTCGGCAATCTCTGGATCATCGCCGTCATGGTGGCGGTTGGCTCCGCGCTGGGCTGGTATATCGCCATGCGGGTGCAGATGACCGAGATGCCGCAACTGGTGGCGGCGCTGCATTCTTTCGTCGGTCTGGCGGCGGTTCTGATCGGCTTCAACGCCGATCTGGAACTGGTGCGGGTCACCGCGCTGGACGCCACAGCCCGTGAGGCTTTGATCGGCTTTGCCCGCAAGCTGGCCGACAAGGACGCGGTTGAGGTAGCCATTCTGCGTGTCGAGGTCTTTTTGGGCGTCTTCATCGGTGCGGTGACCTTTAGCGGGTCAGTGGTGGCCTTTGGCAAGCTGGCGGGGCGGGTCGATGGCAAGGCCAAAAAACTGCCGGGCGGCCATGCGCTGAACGCTACGGCGGCGCTGGGGTCGCTGGTGCTGCTGGTTGCGTATTTCAACGGAGCCGGCATCTGGGCGCTGGCCGCGATGACCCTCATGGCGTTTTTCATCGGCTATCATCTGATCATGGGGATCGGCGGGGCCGATATGCCGGTGGTCGTATCCATGCTGAACAGCTATTCCGGTTGGGCGGCGGCGGCGATCGGCTTTACGCTGGGCAATGATCTGTTGATCGTGACCGGGGCGCTGGTCGGCTCGTCCGGCGCGATCCTGTCCTATATCATGTGCAAGGCGATGAACCGCAGCTTCATCTCGGTTATTCTGGGCGGCTTTGGCAATACCACTGGCCCGGCAATGGCAATCGCCGGCGAGCAGATCGCGATTGACGCCGAAGGGGTTGCAGCGGCCTTGAACGACGCCGACAGCGTGATCATCATCCCAGGCTACGGCATGGCGGTGGCTCAGGCGCAGCAGTCGGTCAGCGAGTTGACCCGCAAACTGCGCGCGGCGGGCAAGACGGTGCGCTTTGCCATCCACCCGGTTGCCGGGCGCTTGCCGGGCCATATGAACGTGCTGCTGGCCGAAGCTAGGGTGCCCTATGACATCGTGCTGGAGATGGATGAGATCAACGCGGACTTCCCCAGCACCGATGTCGCCATCGTCATCGGGTCGAACGACATCGTGAACCCCTCGGCACAAGACGACCCGAACAGCCCGATTGCCGGCATGCCGGTCTTGGAATGCTGGAAGGCCAAACAGGTGTTCGTGTCCAAGCGTGGTCAGGGCACGGGATATTCGGGGATCGAGAACCCGTTGTTCTATAAGGACAACACCCGGATGTTCTATGGCGACGCCAAAAAGTCGCTGGACGCCTTGTTGCCGCTGATCGAGTGAGGCGGATGGCGGGGTGAACCCCGCCCTACCGCATGAAGCCTTGGCACCGCCCTACGGAGATGCGATGAAGGCCGCTTTGCCTGCTGGTGTTGTGGCGCTGGGCCTGGTCAGCCTGTTCATGGACATGTCGTCCGAGATGATCCACGCTCTGCTGCCGCTGTATCTGACCGGGACGCTTGGTGCCTCGGTCTTGCTGGTCGGGCTGATCGAAGGCGCGGGCGAGGCGGTGGCCCAGATCACCAAGCTGTTCTCGGGCTATTTCAGCGACCGGTGGGGCCGCCGCAAACCGCTGGTCGTGGTGGGTTACGGGCTTAGCGCACTGACCAAGCCGTTGTTCGCCTTGGCCGGATCGCCGTTTGTGGTGCTGGGGGCGCGGGTGGCGGACCGGGTGGGCAAGGGGATCCGTGGTGCGCCGCGCGATGCGCTGGTGGCCGATCTGGTGCCTGCGCACCAACGTGGTGCGGCTTACGGCCTGCGCCAGTCGCTTGATACGGTCGGCGCTTTTGCAGGACCCCTGCTGGCGGTGCTGCTCATGGTGGTGGTGAGCGGCAATGTGCCACTGATATTTGCCTTGGCGAGCATCCCGGCGGCAATCTCGGTGGCGATACTGCTGCTGTTCGTCCGTGAGCCCGCCCGGCAGCACAAGGTTGCGCCGCCCGCCCGGATCACCCTTGCCAGCCTAACGCTGCTGGGGCCGGGGGTGTGGATCGCCATTGCCATTGGCTCGGCGCTGACTTTGGCGCGGATATCCGAGGCCTTCCTGATCCTGCGAGCGCATGAGGTCGGACTGGCCATGGCCTATGCGCCCTTCGTTCTGGTTGCGATGAATGTGGTCTATTCGGCCACTTCATGGCCGGTCGGCATCCTGTCTGACAAGCTCGGCAAGGCGGGCAAGCTCGGCAAGGCGGGGCTTCTGGTCAGCGGCTTTGGCGTTCTGGTGCTGGCCGACCTGTGCCTTGCATTCGGGCAGGGGCTGGGGGTGATCTTTGCCGGGGTTGTTCTGTGGGGGCTGCATATGGGGCTGACCCAGGGTCTGCTGGCCGCCATGGTGGCCGATGCGACACCGGCGGCGCTGCGCGGCACTGCCTTTGGTCTGTTCAACCTGGCGACCGGGTTTGCCCTGTTGATCGGTAACGGGGTGGCCGGGGCGGTCTGGGTGTTTTACGGCGCGCCGGCCACCTTCGGCCTTGGCGCGGTCGTGGCGCTTGTCGCGATGCTGGCCGGGGTGCTGTGGCACTGGCGCAGGGGACGCCCTACTGCGGCGCGTTGAGGTGCCGGTGGTGTCAGCGCCCTCTGATCCGCGGATCCAGCGCATCGCGCAAGCCGTCGCCGATGTAATTGACCGACAGCACGGTCAGCGAAATCGCCAGTCCCGGCCAGAGCACCCGCTCGGGCGAGGTCTGGATATAGCTCAAGCCGTCATACAACAGCCGCCCCCAGGTCGGGAAATCGGGCGGAAAGCCAAGGCCGAGGAAGGACAGAACGCTTTCGGTGATGATCGCCTCGGCCACGCCAAGGGTGGCGGCCACCATGACCGGCGAGATCACGTTGGGCAGGATGTGGCGCAGAATGATCCGCCGTGACGGCGCGCCGATCGAGCGGGCGGCAAGGACGTATTCGCGCTCCTTCAGCGCCAGCACCTCGCCGCGCACGATGCGCGCCGTCTGCATCCAGGAGGTGATGCCGATGGCGCAGACGATCATGGTGAAGACGCCAAGCTCTGGCCCGATCAGCGATGCGATGCGGTCGCGAAACAGCATCACCATGACCAGAAGCAGCGGGATCAGCGGCAGGGCCAGGAACATGTCGGTCAGCCGCATCAATATGCCGTCAAGGCGGCGGAAATAGCCGGCCAGAATGCCCAGGGTGGTGCCAAAGACGATGGCGATGATCATGGCGACAAAGCCGACCGCCAGCGACACCCGCCCCGCCAGCATGACGCGCGCCAGCATGTCGCGGCCCAACTGGTCGGTGCCCAGGGGAAAGCGCAGCGACGGCCCGAGGTTCTTGAGTTTGATCGCCTTGGCCACGGTCAGCTTTTCGGGCAGCCACAGATAGGGGCCGATCAACACCGCCACGATCAGCACCGCCAGCACGATCAAACCAAAGACAGCACCCTTGTGGTTGCGAAATTGCGTCCAGATTGCCCGCGTTTGGCTTGGGGGTTTGGCCAATGCGGCGTCAGTCATAGCGTATCCTCGGGTCAAGCATTCCGTAAAGGATATCGGCGATCAGGTTGAACCCAACGATCAGCACGGCAAAGATGAAGGCCAATGTCTGCACCATCGGCAGGTCATTGGCATGGATTGCGCCGATCAGCGCCGCACCGATGCCGTTCACGCCGAACAGGTTTTCGGTGATGATCGCGCCGCCAAAGATCGCCGGGATGCCCAGTGCTATGACAGTGACGACCGGGATCAGCGAGTTGCGCAGCACATGTTTCAGCACGACGACCCGCTCCGACATCCCCTTGGCGCGGGCGGTGCGGACATAATCGGCTCCCATGTTTTCCAGCATTGATGACCGCATATAGCGCGAGATCGCCGCGGCATTGGCCAGCCCCAGCGTCATCACCGGCATGGCCATCTGGCGCAATTGTTCCTTGAAGCTGGCCCAGTCGGTGACGTTCAGGGTGGTGTCGTATTTGGTCGGGAACCAGCCCAGCCAAATGGCAAAGACGATGATGATCACGGTGCCGGTAAAGAAGGTCGGCACCGAAAAGCCGACCATGGCGATGAAGGTGCCCAATTGGTCGAACCACGAATACTGCCGGTAAGCCGAATAGATGCCGATCGGCAGCGCGATCATGATGCCGACCAGATAGGCGGTGCCAACCACGGTCAGGGTCTGCGGCAAGCGCTGGCCGATCACGGTGAAGACCGGCGAACGGCTTTGCCACGACAGGATGCGCTGCTCATCTCCCGCCATGTTGGTGCCGAACCAGCCGTCCATGAGGGTGGCCGGCTCGACCCAGAAGAACTGCCGCAACCACAGCACATAGCGCAGGAAAACCGGCTGATCGGCACCAAGGGCCGCCATCATCTTCCGGCGCACCTCGGGCGGGACGGTCAGGGGTATTTCCGACATCGGGCTGCCGGGGGCCAGATCGACCAGCAGGAAGATCACGATACTGATGACCAGAAGCGTCGGTATGGCGAGCAAAAGCCTGCGAAGCGTGAAGGTAAGCATGTGTGGCGACGCCTTGGGTCATAAGTAACTGGGGGTCATAAGTCGGGGGGTCATAAGCAAAAAGGGTGGCGGGGCCGGCAAAGCGGCCCCGCCTTTGGCGTTACTTGACGCGGAACCAATCGGCCACGTTCCACATTTCGGTATCCCAGGCGTTGATCATCACGCCGCCCAGAGCATTGGAATGCGCCGACAGCGTGCCGCGGTGCACCAGCGGAATCACAACACGGCTGTCCTTGGTGACCATGTCGTTCAGCTTCTTGGCCAGATCTGCGCGCATGGCGACATCGCGGGTCGAAGACAGTTCGGTGATCATGGCATCATAGGCCGGGTCGCAGAAGCGGTTCATGTTCTCGCCCTGCCACTGGTTTTCAGGCGAAGGTGCCTTGTCGCACTTATACTGCGTCAGATAAGACTCGGGGTCGGTTCCGTCGAAGTTGTTGGCGTACATTTCGACATCGGCATAGAACTTCTGGAAAGTGTCGGGCGAACCCGCGTCTCCGCCAAAGAACACACCGGGGTCGATGGCCTTCAACTCGGTTTCAACGCCGATCTCGCTCCACCAATCCTTGATCAGCGCCTGGAAGTCCTGACGGATCGGGTTGACGGTGGTCTGATACAGGATCGACAGTTTCTTGCCGTCCTTGTCGCGGATGCCGTCACCGTCGGTATCGGTCCAGCCCGAGGCTTCCAACAGCGCCTTGGCACCTTCGATGTCCTGCGCCACGCAGTCGGTGTTATCAGAGGCATACATGGCCGGAGCAGGCACCACGTTGCAGGTCGGCTTGCCGCCCGCGCCATAGCCCACTTCGCGCAGGATATCGCGGTCAATCGCCTTGGACAGCGCGGTGCGCACGTTGATGTCGGTCAGGAAGGGGTGGGGATGCTTGGCCGTCGAACGCTCGCCTTCCGGCCATTCCGCCGAAGGGTCGGTCAGGTTGATTTCCAGACGCTCGACCAGGGTGCCGAAGGCCACGACGAACTTGCCCTTGCCTGCCGCAGTCATAGCCGCCTGGCTGTCGGGCGGAATCTGGGTGTTCCAGGCATAGTCGAACTCGCCGGTTTCCATGACGGCACGGGCCGAGCCTTCGGCATCGCCGCCACCCTTGATCATCGCGGTGGCGAAGGCGGGTTTGGCCGGGTCGCGGTAGTTCGGGTTGGCTTCCATCGAGACGGTGTCATTGACGGTAAAGCCGGTCACCTTGAACGGGCCGGTGCCGATTGGGCCGTTGTTCTGATCCGTGCAGGTCGGGGCCGCAGCGCCAATGCAGGCCGCGAACTGGGCTTTTTGCAGGATCGGGTTGGTCGAACCGACAAAGGCGTTGAAAGGGTTCGGTTTGGGCGCGGTGAACGTGACCTTCACACTCATGTCATCCACGGCTTCGATCGACGCGATGCCTTCAAACTTGGACAGCTGGGCGCAGCCACCAGCCGGGTCCATACAGTACTGGCCAGTAAAAACTACGTCGGCCGAGGTGACCGGCGTGCCATCGGACCAAAGCAGGCCCGGTAGCAGTTTCCAGGTGATCGAGGTGAGATCTTCCGAGATCCCACCGTTTGCAACGCTGGGGATTTCGCTGACCAGCTTGGCGATCAGGTTGCCCTTGTCGTCATAGCCCGCCAGGGGTTCGATGACCATGGAGGAGGCCCAGATGTCCTTGGTGCCCGACGACAGATAGGGGTTCATGATGGAAACGGCTTGCGGGAAGGTCAGTTTGACCTCGCCGTCGGTGCCGCGCTCGGCCCAGGCCGAAGGGGCCATGGCAAATACGCAGGCTGCCCCCAGAAGGGCGGTTTTCAGCTTCATTGTGTCACTCCTTGTTGATTTGTCGCGTTGGTTCCGGGTCGGCCGGTTGATCCGGCCTGCACTTGTTGATGAGAATGCTTTGGTTGATCGGAATAGAGAAAGCAAGCCACCTGACGGCCCGGCTCGACCTCGGTCAAACGCGGTTTTTCGACGTGGCAGCGCGCGAATGCCTTGGGGCAGCGGGTTGAAAAATTGCAGCCAATGGGCGGGCGGGCGGGTGAGGGGACATCGCCTTGCAGGATGATGCGCTGGCGGCGGGCCAAAGCGGGGTCAGGCTCGTTCACCGCCGACAGCAGCGCCTCGGCATAGGGGTGCAGCGGGCGGTCATAGAGGGCGTCGCGGGGCGACAGTTCGACGATGCGGCCCAGATACATCACGGCGACCCGGTCGGCGATGTGGCGGACCATCGACAGGTCATGGCTGATGAACAGATAGGTCAGGCCGAGATTGTCTTGCAAATCCTCTAGCAGGTTCACCACCTGGGCCTGAATGGACACATCAAGCGCCGCGATGGGCTCGTCACAGACGATGAACCTGGGGTTCAGCGCAATGGCCCGGGCAATGCCGATGCGTTGGCGCTGGCCGCCTGAAAATTCATGCGGAAATCGGTTGGCAAAGCGGCGGTTCAGGCCGACCTGATCCATCAGTTCATAAATCCGCGCCAGCCGCGCATCGGGCGACAATTTGGCATGTTCCACCAAAGGCTCAGCGACAATCTCGGCCAGGGTCATGCGCGGGTTCAGGCTGGCTTGCGGGTCCTGAAACACCATCTGCATGGTCGGACGCTTGCGGCGCAGCGCCTCAGGCGACAGGCGGGCGAGATCCTCCCCCGAGATCTCGACCGCGCCTGCGGTCGGTTCATACAAGCGCAAGAGCAAGCGGCCCACCGTGGTTTTGCCGCAACCGCTTTCGCCGACCAGACCCAGCGTCTCACCTTGCGCAATGTCGAAGCTGACGCCGTCAACCGCCTTCACATCGCCGGTGTGGCGGCGCAGAATGCCGGTGTAGACCGGGAAATACATCTTGAGGTCACGCACTTTGACCAGCGGGGCTTTCACCAGCGGGGCGGGCACCAAGGGCTGGGCGGGCAGGTCAAGCATGGGCGGCCTGCGGAGTCCAATGGCAGGCCACGTCATGGCCAAGGCCGACCGCAATTCCGTCCAGCGCGCGGCGCTGCGGGTTCTCGCGGTCGCAACGCGCATGTCGGTGGCTGCAACGGTCGCGGAAGGCGCAGGCACTCGGAGCGGCCAGCATGATGGGCGGCTGACCCTCGATCACCTGCAACCGCGCGGGGCGCTGGCCGGTCAGCGCAGGGATGGTTTTCAGCAAAGCCCGCGTATAGGGGTGCTGCGGGTTGGCGAACAACTCTTTGACCGGAGCATGTTCGACGACCTGCCCGCCATACATCACCATCACCCGGTCGGCGATGGCGGCGATCACGCCAAGGTCATGGGTGATCCAGATGATCGCCATGCCCAGCTTGAGGCGCAGCTCCTTGACCAGCTCCAGGATCTGCGCCTGAATGGTGACATCCAGCGCCGTGGTCGGCTCATCCGCGATCAGCACATCGGGGTCGCAAGACAGCGCAATGGCGATCATCACCCTTTGCCGCATCCCGCCGGAAAATTGGTGCGGATAATTGTCCAGCCTTGTGGAAGCATCGGAAATACCGACCAGATCCAAGAGTTCCGCCGCCCGCACCCGGGCCTGACGCTTGGTCAGGCCCATGTGGCGGATCATGGGCTCCATGATCTGGTTGCCGACGCTGAACACCGGGTTCAGGCTGGTCATCGGGTCCTGAAAGATGAAGCCGATCCGCGCCCCGCGCACATCACACAGCTCATCCGCACTGATCCGCAAGAGGTCGCGCCCGTCCAGCATGACCGTCCCGCCGCGAATCTCGGCCGGAGGTGAGGGCAAGAGCCCGATCAGCGACATCATGGTCACCGATTTTCCCGAGCCGCTTTCACCGACCACGCCCAGCACTTCGCCGCGTGCCAGATGGAAGCTGACCGAGTTCACGGCATGAACCTCACCGCCGCGGCTGCGGAATACGGTCGTGAGGTCCCTGACATCAAGGACGGTATTGCCCCAATCGGGGCCCCCATCGGGCATGGAACTCTCCCAGGTCGTTGTTTTTCTACAGCCAGGCGATCTGCTGTCGCCCTTGCGCTGCCGCAAGTGTTTCCGATTTTGGTTCAGCTATCAATCCTTTTTCTGTAACATATTCCAGCGCGCCCTGTCGTCAGAATGTCGGGTTGGCGCTGCAACCTGCCATATATTGACAGGGCGGGGCGGCAGGGGCAGGTTTGCCGCCAGATTTGGGGGCCTCAAGATGCAAGAACTGACGGTGGGTCAGATAGTGGAGCGGCTGGCGTGACGGGCTTTCCGATCCATGACGGCACGGCGCTGGCCTATCCCGGCCCGCCGCCTGCCGCCACCGATGTGGTGGTGCTGGGGGGCGGGATCATCGGGGTGATGACGGCTTGGCATCTGGCCGAACGGGGCCTGCGGGTGGTGGTCTGCGAAAAGGGCCGGGTGGCGGGCGAGCAATCCAGCCGCAACTGGGGCTGGATCAGGCAACAGGGCCGCGATTTTGCCGAACTGCCGATCATGATGGAAAGCCTGCGGTTGTGGCAGGCGATGGCCGAGGAAATGCCGGGGCTGGGCTTTCAAAGCCGGGGCTGCATGTATCTGGCCCGCGATCATGGCGAGATGTTGGGATTTGAAAGCTGGATGGACGAGGCGCGCGGCCATGGCTTGGACGTGCGGCTGCACTCCACCGCGCAGATCTATGGCCGTTATGACAGCGCCTCGGTGCAATGGGTCGGCGGCTTGTTTACCGAAAGCGATGCGCAGGCCGAGCCTTGGGTGGCGGTGCCCCTCATGGCCAAGGCGGTGGTGCGGCGCGGGGCGGTGATTGTCGAGGATTGCGCCGTGCGCAGGCTGGACATTGCGGCGGGGCGGCTGGTCGGCGTCGCAACCGAACAGGGAAGCATCGCCTGCGACCGTGTCGTGGTGGCGGGCGGGGCGTGGTCCTCGCTGTTCCTGCGCGCCGAGGGGGTGGATATCCCGCAACTGTCGGTGCTGGCCTCGGTGGCGCAGACCGAGCCTATGGCGCAGGCGTTCGAGGGCTGCCTGGGCGATGGCCGCATGGGCCTGCGCCGGCGGGCGGATGGCGGCTATACCATCGCGCCGGGGCTGCTGCATGACTATTTCATCGGCCCCGACAGCTTTCGCAACCTTGGTCACCATCTGGCGGCGCTGAAACGCGATTTCCGCTCGACGCGGTTCCACCTGCGCGCCCCGCGCGATTACCCGGACGCCTGGGGCACCGCGCGGCACTGGTCAGCCGATGAGGTGACGCCGTTCGAGCGGATGCGAATTCTGAACCCCGCACCCAACCTGAAACTTCTGGCCCAGGCGCAGGACGACTTCGCCGTCGCCTTCCCCAACCTTGGCCGGCCAAAGATCAAGACCGCCTGGGCCGGGATGATCGACACCATTCCCGACATGGTGCCGGTGATCGACTGGGTAGCGGCCTTGCCGGGGCTGGTGATTGCCACCGGCCTGTGCGGCCACGGCTTTGGCATCGGGCCTGGACTGGGCCGGGTGGTGGCCGATCTGGTGGCAGGCCAGCCGGTCGGCCATGACCTGACCCGGTTCGCGCTGTCGCGCTTCAGCGACGGCTCCAAGCTGGTGCCGGGGCCGACCTTGTAGGGATTAAGTCGATTCAGGGAGTGGCTGGGAGAATGTCGTTTTGCGAGACGCCATGTTTTTATCAGCGTTTACAATGAGTTAAATGTTATCATTACAGCGCGTCGCCTTTGATCGCAGCCAGTGCCACGGCGGGGTCTGCGCAGGGGACCGGATGTGCGACCTGCCTGTGGCATATGAGGGGGACCGTGGCCCCTGTGGGGCCGCGTAAGCCCCCGAATGGCCCGGTAGGGTTGCCCGAAGGTGCCAAGCCGCAGGGCAAGGGGGGTTGGGCTTGGCCTGAACGGTCGTAAATCCGGGCGCGCCTGCCCGGGGGCAAGCAGCAAGGAGATCTGTGCTTTGTCGTTAGAGCGCGTCGCTTTTGATCGCAGCCAGCGCCACGGCGGGTGGGTGCGCTGAGGACCGGATGTGCGACCTGCCTGTGGCATATGAGGGGGGCCGTGGCCCCTGTGGGGCCGCGTAAGCCCCCGAATGGCCCGGTAGGGTTGCCTGAAGGCGAAAGCCGCAGGGCAAGGGAGGTTGGGCTTGCCGAGATCGGTCGTAAATCCGGCAGCACCTGCCTGGGGTGGGCGGTCACGCGCCTGCCCGGGGTGACGAGGAACCGTAGCACCTGATGGCGCGGATTAGTCCGAGCAAGCAGGCGCGGCCGGATTTGACCGGATCAAATCCGGCAAGCAGAAGGAGAGGTGCGCATAAATGCACACCCTACGGCGCGCTGGAAAGCAGCCCGTGCCAAGCGAAATCCGTCGTCACATCGGGTATGCGCATCCGATCAAATGCGACGTGCTCTAGTGGGCCAAGTCATTGACAGTGACTGTCTTCTCTGAATCGATGACGGCTCCGTTTGTTGGAGGTCGATTCGATGTTTACGCAACAGAGCACGGTCAAGAAGTACATCGTCACGCTCAGTGTCGAGGAGCGGGCGCAGCTGCAATCAACGATCCGAAGCGGCAAGGTGCTGCGCGCAAGCTGCTGAAGGCCGACAGCTCTGACGCCGGCGATGCATGGACTGACGATCAGATCGCCGCGGGTTTGGACACCAGCCTCAAGACGGTCGCGCCTGTGCGTCAGCAACTTGGCGAGGCAGCGGGCGAGGAAGGGGTCGAAGGCGTGCTGACGCCAGCGTTCGCCGAACTCCGCCAGGGCGCGGATATGGGGCGGCGCCAGCGAGGCGAAGCTGATCGCGCTCGCTTGGCTCCGCGCCGCACGGGGGCCGCGCGGGGGGGCCGCGCGCGCTGGACGCTGCAACTGCTGGAAAATCAGGTTGTTGCGTTGAAAATCGTCGCGCGGGTCGGGGACAACACGATCGGGCGGACGCTCAAAGAACATCCTCAAGCCGCACCTCAATGAGCACAACCCACCGGACGCCAAGTCCGCTTTCGGGGCTGCCATGGAAGATGTCACCC
>JBCKXH010000034.1:0-20508 GCA_038921555.1 Paracoccaceae bacterium | reverse complement strand
ACCAAAACGGCTGAGGAAATCCTAACCCGGGAACGACGCGCGCTGGACAGGCTCGATGAAATCAGAGGAAACAGGTAGCAAGTGTCAGACTCGGAACCCTAGGTTGACCTGCTCGCTCCAAAAGCTGTTTTGGGGTGCAATTGGAGGAAAGTGAGAATGAAGGATATTTCCGCCGGAAGCCCTCGCCTTGCGCATGCCCCTGCCGGGCATCCGTCGGTGAAGTCGTCGAGGGTCGGCATTCTTCTGGCCAATCTGGGCACACCGGATGCCACCGACTACTGGTCGGTGCGGCGTTATCTTAGCCAGTTTCTATCGGACAAGCGGGTCATCGACCTGCCTGACTGGAAATGGCAGCCGATCCTGCAACTGATCATCCTGTCGTTTCGCCCGCAGAAGTCCGGTGCGAACTACCGCAAGATATGGAACAAGGAGCGCAACGAAAGCCCGCTGCTGACCATCACCCGCGAGCAGACCGCCGCAGTCTCTAGCACCTTGGCCGAGCAATACGGTGATGCGGTCGTGGTCGATTTCTGCATGCGCTATGGCAATCCGGCCACCGATACGAAAGTGCGGCAGATGGTCGCGGCGGGATGCGAGAAGATTCTATTCTTTCCGCTTTATCCACAATACGCGGGCGCAACCTCGGCCAGTGCCAATGAGGCCTTCTTTGCCGCCTTGGCCTATGAGAAACGCCCGCCTGCGGTGCGAACTATTGCCGAATACTTTGACCATCCGGCCTACATGGATGCCCTGGCAGGCTCAGTTACTGCGGCCTATGCCAAACTGGACCATGTGCCCGACAGGCTGGTCACCAGCTATCACGGCATGCCAAAACGTTACCTGATGCAGGGTGATCCCTATCATTGCCAATGCGCCAAGACGACCAGGCTCTTGCGGGAAAAGCTGGGTTGGGACCCCTCGCGCATCGATGTGACATTTCAGTCGGTGTTCGGTCGGGAAGAATGGCTAAAGCCCTATACCGCCCTGCATGTGGCCGAACTGGCGCGTGGCGGCCTGAGAAGCATAGCGGTCATGGCGCCGGCTTTTTCGGCCGATTGCATTGAGACGCTGGAAGAGATCAACGGCGAAATTCGCGAGGCGTTTCTGCACGCCGGGGGAGAAAGGTTCACCTATATCCAATGTCTGAACGATCAGCCCGACCACATCGCCGCACTGACCGCAATCATCGGCGAGAATCTGGGCGGATGGCTGAACAAATGAAAAAGACGGCAGGTTGTCCTGCCGTCCGTTTCAGATCGGAATGAATCAGATCAGTTCGACGCAGCGGCGGCCAGAATGAGCAGCAGCAGCAGCGGAATCAGCAGGCCGCCATTGAGCGACCCCGCCTGGGTGACGTCGGCGACGATCACGGCCTCTTCCGTGAGCGGAGTGTCCAGGCCGCCAGCAAATGCGACAGATGCTGCGACCGACAGTGCGGCAGCGAGGGCGATTTTCTTCATTTTAGTCTCCAGTTTTATGCACCAGGCCAGAACGTCCAGTCCCGGACCGGAAGCGACAAGATTGTTGCTCGTGGGCTGAACAAAGCATTTTGGCGGGGGGATTGCAACCACCCGTGCCTTGGTGTTGCCCTAGTGTTGCCTGATTGCCCCATGAGAAAAACGAAAAGACGGCCACAGGCTGCCGTCTTTCGCTTTTCGAGCAATCAGTAAGACTAGATTGGGTGCCTGCTTTGCACCAAGGCCGGCAAACCGCCTTCGACATGGCGTTCGCGTGCTGATGACGGGCTAGAGCAACAGGACTTGCGTGCCGATATTGGCCAGTTCGAACAACTCGATGATGTGTTCGTTATATAGGCCGATACATCCATTAGACGACTGCCGCCCGATCTTGCGGGTGTCATGGGTGCCGTGGATCCGGTAAGTCGCCCAGCCGAGATAAAGCGCGCGCACCCCCAGCGGATTTTCAGGCGAGCCGCCGGGCACTGACTTTGGCCAGTCGGGGTTGCGCTCCAACATGCTCTGAGTCGCGGTCCAGGTTGGGTTCACAACTTTTTGAATCACCTCCGTATTGCCGCGCCGGGTCAACTCTTCGGACAAAGGCACCGAGCTGGGGTAAAGCTTGTAGACGGTTTGATCCTCGGACCAGAAATGCACGGCGCGCGAGGTGATGTCGCACAGAATCACGCCGTTGTTGGTGTTGGCAAAATGGTCCTGCCAGTCGCGCAGCTTGAAGCTGGAGATATTGGCGCGCGGTGCTGCGGCCGTGGTCGGCGCCTCGAACTCGGTCGAGTTCGGGAAGGACTGCGCCCGCACCGGCAGGGCGCAGGCTGCCAGGCTGGCGGCCGCAGCCGCGATGAACAGGCGACGGTTGAGCGGATTTTGGCTGGTGTCAGACATGCTCTGATCTCCTTGATGTGCTCGTGGCTTGGCCCATACAGCCAAACTGGCGCCGCCGCAATTCACGAAACTATCCGGACCTCTTGCCCGCAAAGGGTTTTGCCGCCGGCAATTTTTCTGTAAGACGGGGCAAAATCAGGCAGGGCCCCAATGCGGGCTGATACGGGGTTGATCACGATGGACAGACGTTCCGCACTTTTCCTTGGGGCAGCCGCAGCCCTAGCTGCTTGCGCGCGGGCCCCCGAAATTCCGTTGGGCGCTGACGGCAAGGCGCTGCCGCGGGTCTATGTGATCGCGCCCGGCTCCGAATCGGTAATCTCTTTCCGCATGCTGGACGGGGCCAATGCGCTGAGAAAGGCCAAGGGGCTGACGCTGCTGGGCTTCAACGCGGAACTGAACGCCGCCAGTGCCACCCATTCGCGGGATATGGCGATGCAGAACCGGCCCTGGCATTTCGGGTCCGACGGCTCTTCTCCGCTGGCCCGGGTTCAGCGGGTCGGCTATGCGGGCAAGCTCTTGGGCGAGCTGATCTCGGAGACCTTCGAGACGGAATTGACCACCCTGGCAAACTGGATGGGCCGGCAGGACACCCGCGATGTTCTCTTGGACCGGCGCGCCACCGATCTGGGCTTTGCCTGGTTCCAGGAGAGCAGCGGAAAGATCTGGTGGACGGCGCTGGTCGGTCAGGCTGGCGGCACTTTTGCCGTGCCGAGCCCGACGCCCGGCCAGTGATGTCGCCTGATGTCGTTTTGCGCGACATCACGTTTTATCCTTTATTGCCTAGGGCTTACCCTGCAAGTTAACAAAGATTTAGGGTTTGTCACGGGAAAATCCTGATTGGCGTGCCGGGCAGGACCATGGCATAGATCTCTTCGATCTCACGGTCTGACACGGCGATGCAGCCCGCGGTCCAGTTGCCGCGCGACGCGCCGTTGGTGTTGGCTCCATGGAGGAAGATGTCGCCCCCCACCGGCTTGCCCACGGCCTTGGCATAGGCGCGGTTGGTGTCGTTGGGATAAGAGATGCCCAACGACAGGTGATAGGCCGAATTCGGGTTGCGATGGCTGATGATATAGCTGCCTTCGGGCGTCTTGAGGTCACCTTCGAACTGCTTGAGGCCGATCGGATTGCCGCCAAGGTTGATTCTATAGGCCTTGAGGACATCAGCGCCATTCAGCAGATACATCCTGCGGTCGGCCTTGTGAACCTCGATCGCGGTCACCGCAGGGCCGTTGTAGCTGCGGAACTTGGACGTGGGCCCGCAGGTCGCCAGCGCGAAAAGCGCCACCACCATCAGAACAACCCGGAAAACTGCTGTCATGCCTTGCCCATAGTTTTTCCATCCCCTTTAGCCGAGTTTCCCCGCTCTGGCCAGCCATCAAAGACTGAACCGCGCCACAAGTTCGACATGAGGCGACCAGCGGAATTGATCGACGACCTGCACCCAATCAAGCGAGTAGCCTGCATTCGTAAGGATTTTCGCATCACGGGCAAAGGTGACCGGGCTGCACGATACGGCGGCGATCACGGCAACT
The DNA here is from genome assembly GCA_038921555.1 of Paracoccaceae bacterium. Classification (GTDB taxonomy): domain Bacteria; phylum Pseudomonadota; class Alphaproteobacteria; order Rhodobacterales; family Rhodobacteraceae; genus Stagnihabitans. The sequence continues at coordinate 16,616 of JBCKXH010000034.1, read as the reverse complement.
TTAGCGGCGGCAAGGGTGTGGCTCTGCGCCTCGGCCCCGGCGCGGGGCGGGTCGATCACTACGGAATCAACTCCTTTGAATTCGTCAGGCTCCAGCGGACGGCGGAACAGGTCGCGGGTTTCAACGGTGACGCGGCGCAAGCCCTCGGCCCCGCGCGCCGCTTTGTCCAGCGCGGCCAGCATCGCGGCCTCGCCCTCGACGGCGTGAACTTCGGCCCGTTCGGCCAGCGGCAGCGTGAAAGTGCCGATACCTGCAAAAAGATCGGTGATCCTACGGGCGGCACCCACGGCCAGAACCACGGCTTGCAGAAGGGCGGCCTCACCCTCGGCGGTCGCTTGCAAAAAGGCACCGGGCGGTGGTGCGACCAGCGCGCGGCCAAAGCGTTGCAGCGGCTGGGCCCGTAAAGACACCATCTCGCCGTTCCACGTCAGCCGCGCCAAGCCATGGACTTCGGCAAGGCGGGCAAGGTCCATCTGGGTCGCCGCATCAATCGGTTTGCCGCCGGTTACCATGACATCCGGCCCGGCAAGGCTGCGGGTCACGGTCAGCGCCAGCTCGGCGCTGCGCGATCCGCCGATCTTTACCAGCGCCGCAAGTGCCGGAAAGCTGGCGATCAGGTCGGGATGCAGAAGCTGGCAGTTCGGTATGGCAACCAGAGTATCCGAGCCGCGGGAGTGAAAACCCAAGAGGACGCCGCCCTTGGTGCGCCGTGCCGCCAGCGTGGCGCGGCGGCGCGAGCGCGGCGGTATGGTCACTATAGGGCGGAACAGGGTCGCAAGTCTCTGGCCCTCTAGTGCGGTCTTGACGATGTTCAGTTTCCAATCGGCCACGAATTCATCGGCGGCGTGCTGCATCATGCAGCCGCCACAGGTCCTTGCATGGGCGCAGGGTGGCCGCACCCGGTGGACCGAAGGGGTGATAATGCGCGGGCGCAACAGTTTGCCGCAATGAAGCTCGCCTTCGATCACCTCACCCGGCAGCATTTGCGGGACGAACACGGGGCCTTCCGGCCCGCTGGCCATACCGTCGCCCAAATGGCCCAAGCGGTCGATGGTCAGAATCATTGCGCGGCTTCCTGTTCATCGGTGCCGATGAATCCGCCGGATTGGCGGTTCCAGAAGCGGGCGTAAAGGCCGCCTTGGGCCAGAAGGGCACCGTGGCTGCCCTGTTCGGCTATCCGACCTTCCTCCAGCACCACGATGCGGTCCATCGCGGCGATGGTGGACAGGCGGTGCGCTATGGCGATCACCGTCTTGCCTGCCATGACGCTGAACAGCGCCTCCTGGATAGCGGCCTCGGCCTCACTGTCCAAAGCTGAGGTCGCCTCATCCAATATCAGGATCGGCGCGTCCTTCAGGATCACCCGCGCCAGCGCCACCCTTTGCCGTTGACCACCCGACAGCTTGACCCCGCGCTCACCGACCTGAGCATCATAGCCCATGCGGCCCTCGGGGTCCCGCAAGGTCAGAATGAAATCATGCGCATCGGCGCGCTTGGCTGCGGCGATCATCTCGGCGTCGCTGGCATCCGGGCGGGCATAGAGAATGTTGTCGCGAACCGACCGGTGCATCAGACTCGATTCCTGCTGAACCATGCCGATCTGACGGCGCAAAGATTCCTGCGTCACCCCGGCGATATCCTGGCCATCAAGCAGAATCCGCCCGCCCTCGCAGTCATAAAACCGCAGCATCAGCTTGACGAGCGTCGATTTCCCAGCCCCCGACCGCCCGACCACACCGACCTTCTCGCCGGGCCGGATCACCAGCGAAATGTCCTGCAAGCCGCCGGAGCCGCGCCCGTAATGATGCGAGACGCAGTCGATCTCGATCTTGCCGGCCTTGAAGCTGAGGACGGGTGCGGCGGGCCGGTCGACCAGTTCGATCGGATGGGTGATGGTCTCCATCCCTTCGGCCACGACACCAAGGGACTGCACCAGGTTGGAGGTGGCCCACATGATCCAGAAGGTCATGCTGTTCAGCCGCAGCACCAAAGCGCTGCTCGCGGCCACGGTGCCGACCGAAGCCTGACCCAAATACCACAGAACCATCGCCCAGCCGGTCACCGACACGATCAGGAACCCGTTCAGCGTGTTCAGCGTGATGTCCATTATGGTGACGATCCGCATTTCACGCTGAAAGGCCCGGCGCCCGTTCTCGATCGACTGTTTGGCATAGGCCAGTTCGCGGTCGTGATGGCCGGACAGCTTTACCGAATGAATGTTGGTATAGGCATCCACCACCCGCCCGGTCACCGCCGAGCGCGCGTCAGACGAGGCCTTGGAGGCCGGCCCCATGCGCCGCATCGTCCAGCGCATCAGCAAAAGATAGCACGCGAACCAGACCAGCAATGGCAAGACCAGCCGCAGATCGGCCTCGGCCAGCATCAGCGCCGCACCGACCAGCGTCACCAAGGCGAAAGCCACGGCGTCAAACACCTGAAACACCGCATCGGCCGCAGCGGGCGGGGCCTGCATGATGCGGTTGGCAATCCGCCCGGCGAAATCGCTTTCAAACCAGCCGACCGGCTGGCGCAGCACATGGGAATGCGCCCGCCAGCGGATCATCGTGCCAAAGTTCGGCAGAATCGCGTTGTGCAGCAGCGCCACATTCAGCCCGCCGATCAGCGGGCGCAGGGTCAGGATGGCCAGCGCCACCAGCAGGATCTCGGTCCGGTGGCTGGCCCAGATCTCTGCGGGCGCACCTTCGGCCAGCAGATCGACGACGCGCCCGACATACCAGATCAGCGCGACGTCGATCGCGGCATTGAGAACCGAGGTCAGACCGGTCGCGACGAACACCTTGCGGAACGGTCGGACATAGTCGCGCAGAAACGGCCACAGCTTGCGCGGCGGCGTGTCGGTCTGGACATAAGGCGTATAGGGATCGACGAGATTTTCAAAAAAGCGGAGCATGAGAAAGCCTGTGAATTGGCATTGCGGGTTATGGGTGAGGCGGATCTGCAACAGACCGCCCAAACGGGACCGGTCTGCGTTACCGCTGACTGAGTGAGATCCCGTGTTCCATGCCGCACCTCTTGATTGCTCGTGATTGATGCTTAGCGCAAGCCGGGCGAACTGTCACCCCTCAATCGTCGCCACTGTGCAGCAGAGCCTGTTTGGTCAGGGTCAGATTGCTGGCCAGCCAGCGCTTTTGCAAGGCTTTCAGGCGTTCGCCAAGGGCCGGGCCTTGCAGCGCGGGCATCAGATCGGCGGCGCTTACGGGCAAGCGCGATTGCGCGCCGCGAAGGATCTCGGCGAGCCAATCCTTTGGCCGCGCGGCTTCAAACAGGGCGGCACGGCATAGAATCACATCTTGAGCCGGAACCTCGCCCAGCGCCCAGCCCAGCGCGGCGGCGGTCAGAGTGCTGGCGATTTCGGCTCTGGTCCGGCTGATTTCGGCCAGCTCCTGCCGCGACAGCCGCAGGGATTCGGTGGCGCCCCCCAGCAGACACAGCCGCCTTTGCCAGCGCGGCGGCAGCTCGCCTTCCAGATGGATCAGCGGGGCCAGCGCGTTGTTGTCTGACCCCGGCAGGACGCGGGACAGCACAGCTGACTGCGCCATGGCGGCAACCGCAGGTGCCGGATTGGCGGCGGCCAGCAGTTTGCGCATCTCAACCGCGATGCGTTCGCCGGACAAGGCGGCGATACCGGCGGCAAGCTCGGCACAGGCGGCCAGACCTTCGGCATCAATCCCGGCCATCGGGTCGCCGTAAACCGCGTGAAAGCGGAAAAAGCGCAGGATTCTAAGATAGTCCTCACGGATGCGCTGCTGCGGATCGCCGACAAAGCGGACCCGGCGCGCCCTGAGGTCAGCCATGCCACCCAAGGGATCGACGACCTCGCCCGAGGGCCAAGCGTAAAGCGCGTTCATGGTGAAATCGCGGCGGGCGGCATCCTCGGCAATGTCGGAGGAATAGGCCACGACCGCGCGGCGGCCATCGGTTGTGACATCGCGGCGAAAGGTGGTGACTTCGTGATGAATACCGCCGACGATGACGGTCACGGTGCCGTGGTCAATGCCGGTGGGAATGACCTTGAACCCGGCACTTTGTGCGATATCAGTGACGGTTTCCGGCCTTGCATCGCTGGCGATGTCGATGTCGGTGACGGGCAAGCCAAAGAGGGCGTTGCGAACGCAGCCGCCGACGAACAACGCGCGGTGACCGGACACGCCGATGGCGGCGCACAGGGCTTGGGTGCCATGATGGCTGAGCCAGGCGTCGTGCAGGATCATCCGGCCACCCGCGTGGCCAGGCCATGCAGGATGCGCGCCGTGGCACCCCAGATATAATAGGGCCCCCAGGGCACGGTATAATAGCGCCGATACTGCCCGCGCCACAGCCGCCCCTCGATCACATAGCGGTCGATGTCCAAGAGGTGGCGCAGCGGCACGGTAAAGACCTCCTCCACCTCGGATGGGTCGCGGCGGGGCTGAAAATCGGCTCTGACATGGCCCAGAATGGGGGTGACCTGAAAGCCGGTGATTGTTTCATGGCCGGACAGGCGGCCCAGAATGCGGACGTTTGCGGGCGTGAGGCCGATCTCTTCCTCAGCCTCGCGCAGGGCGCAGGCCTCCAAGCTTGCGTCGCCGACCTCTAACTTGCCGCCGGGAAAGGCGATCTGGCCGGGGTGGTGTTTCAGATGCGAGGCGCGTTTGGTCATGACGACATCTTGGCCCCACAATGCCACCAGAACCGCCGCCGGGCGCAAGGTGCTACCCGGCGTCAGGGTCTGGGCCGGGTTCAGGTCGAAATCGGATGAGGGGCCTGCGGGCCGGGCAAGGGCTGCGATCAGGCGGGCGACCTGATCAGGCATCCGCCGCACCTGTCGCCTCAAATCCCAGGGTTTTGGGGTCAAACTCATAATGCGCGCCGCAGAACTGGCAGTCGGCGGTGACATGTCCGTTGACAGCGGTCATATGCCGGATGTCCTTTTGCGAATAGATCGACATGGTGCTGCGGGCCTTTTGGGCGGAGCACGAACAGCCAAAGCGCACCTTCGTCGCGTCAAACACCCGCGGCACTTCTTCATGGAACAGCCGCACCAGAAGCTCAGTCGGCGAGACGTTGAGGCCGATCAGCTCAATCGCCTCGACCGTGTCCAAAAGCAGATTGGCGCGGGTCCAGTTTTCCGCCTTATCCCCCGCCAGAATGTCGATATGGGACAGCGGGCCGGAACTGCCAATCGCCGGCATATGTTGCAGCATCACCCCACCGGCCCGCCAACGCGCGGGTTGGCCGGGCGACTGACTTTTGCCGAAGCTCACGGCAAAGCGGGTCGGCAGTTGTTCGGACTGGGCGAAATAGGTCTGGGCACAGTGCGACAGCGATGTGCCGTCAATCGGGGTAAAGCCTTGATAGGGCACCATATCGCTGCCCTGATCCAGCATGACGGCGAAATAACCCTCACCGATCTGACTGAACGGCGAGGCCGCAGGGTCAAGGCGGTCGTGGTCATAGCTGGCATAGGCGCGCAGGCGAGCGGGCTGGCCGTCGTCGGTCGGGCCATAGTAATCGGTGGCGATCAGCCGGGCCGCACCCTTGCCCCTGATCTGCAACGACAGCTTCCAGCGCAGCTTGACCGACTGGCCGATCAGCGCGGTCAACAGAGCGGCCTCAGCCACCAGCGCCTCGATCTGCGGCGGATAGTTGTGCTGGCACAGCACCTCACCCAGCACGCCGTCAAGCCGCGCCACCCGGCCACGAATGTCCGAACGATCAAGTTGGAAGGGCAGGACAGAATCGTCCCAGGTGATCTGCTTGGCCGTCGTCATGGGGTTTCCTAAAGCTGGCGTTCTTGCCATACCGCGCCTGTATTCTCAGGGCAACCGGGTGACCAAGGCGGGCAGGATGATCAAGCGTTACGGTGAGCCGGTCAAGCCGGGGCAGCGTTACCTCCGCCGGGCGGGGGTTTACGGCGTGCTCTTGGACGGCGATGCGGTGCTGTTGACCCATCAGGCCGAACCGGTGCCGGAGTTTCAGCTACCGGGCGGCGGCATTGATCCCGGTGAAAACCCGATCACCGCCCTGCACCGCGAGATCTATGAGGAAACCGGCTGGCACATCGGCCGGCTGCGCCATATCGGCAGCTTTCGGCGCTTTACCTATATGCCCGAATACGACAGATGGACCGAAAAGCTCTGCACGATCTTTGTCGCCCGCCCGACCATGCGTTTGGGTCCGCCGACCGAGGCTGGCCACACCGCCATCTGGGCCCCTGCCGAAATGGCAGTGGAATTGGTCACCAACCAAGGCGACCGCGCCATGCTGGCCCGCGCGCTGGCTAAGACTGGGTCAGGTCATGCCCGGTCAAGTCATGGCGGGCCGAGATAGTCAAACAGCAGGCCCGAGACGTCATCGGGAAAATCCGCGCCATTGGCGTGACCGGCAAGGTCCCACATCACGGCTTCAAGCAGGTCGTTGCTGGGCAGGTCGGCTGATGCGCGCAATATTTCAAGCAGGCCCTCGGTGCCAAGCTCGATGCCGTCAAGGTCGGGGCATTCGGTCACGCCATCCGACATCAAAAACAGCCGATCACCGGGCAGAAGCACGGTCGAAAACGATTCATAGGTAGCGCCGGGAATCAGCCCGATGGGCAGGCCGCCGTCACCCAGGGGGCGCACCACGCCGTCCCGCCGCACCAGAATAGGATGCGGATGCCCGGCCTGCACCATCTGGACCTGGCCGTTGATCATGTCGATCTCGGCATAGGCCATGGTGAAATATTGCTCAACCTGCAGATCCTCGATCATCATGCGGTTCAGCCGGAACGCGACCTCATGCGGGGGAAAGGCGTCTCGGCCGCCGTCGGCATTGATGGTCAGCGCGATATTCTGATCGGGTGAGCCGTCCGACAGCAACCCGGCCAGCCGCGCCGTCATCATGGCGCTGGCAACACCATGGCCCGACACATCCACCGAATAGAGCGCAATGCGCCGTGCGTCGATGATGAAAGAGCCGACCAGATCGCCGCCGACATGGCCCGACGACTGCATCATGATCGCGACCTTGCCGGTGCCGAAATCACGGTTGCGGTCGCGGATCAGGGACTGTTGCAGCTTTTGCGCCTCAACCAGATCGCGGTCCAGCGAATCATACAGCTTTTGCAACTGGCCCAGCATGCTGGCAACCAGCCGGTTCTTTTCGACCAGTTCCTGTTGCATGCCGACGATCCGTTGCCCCGCCCGCAACCGGGCGCGCAATTCGTCGGAATTGACCGGCTTGGCCAGAAAATCATCAGCGCCATTTTCCAGCCCGTTGGCGATTTCGGCCTTTTCGGATTTCGAGGTCAGCAGGATGAAATAGCCATAGAATTCACGCGGCAGGGCGCGAAAGGCCTTACACAGGTCCAGCCCCGTCATGCCCGGCATCATCCAGTCGGACAGCACGATATCGAAGGCGTGGTCCTGGCACAGGGCCAGCGCTGCTTCACCACTGTCCGCCTCGGAGATGTAATAGCCCCAGCGCGCCAGCTGAACGGCCAGAATCCGGCGTTGCGCCCTGCTGTCGTCAACAATCAGCACCCGCTTGCCTAAAGTCTGCACCGGCACGGATTGTTCATTCGCCTGGGTCATGCTGAGTGCCACCGGATCCGCCTGCTTGTATCCGCCATCAGTAAGGGTGGCACAGCTTAACGGCCAGTGAAGCCTAAAACCTTCCATTTTCGGCTTTGGCGCAATTACGCTTTGTTAAGACGCTGCGCCCAAGCTCTGTGACAGGGGTAACTTGGGGGCCGCCGGGGGGCGGGTTGTGTCATGGTAGATTGGGATCGCGTCAAAGAGTTGCGCCTTGAAATTGGCGCTGACGACTTTGCCGAAGTCGTCGATATGTTTCTGGAAGAGGCGGACGCGGCTGCGGGCCACCTGTCGCCTGCAATGACCGCCAAGGCGATGGAAGCGGACCTGCACTTTCTGAAAGGTGCCGCACTGAACCTTGGCTTTCGCGACTTGGCCAATCTGTGTCAGGACGGTGAACGCCGCGCCGCAGCTGGCAACACCAATGTCGATCTGGACGCGGTGCGCGACAGCTATGCCGCCTCGAAAGCCACCTTCGAGGCCGGCAAGGATCAGGCCTTTGCGGCCTGACCCCAGTCAGACCAGCGGGCGCTTTTCGATGTAATGGCCGTAAAGCGTGATCAGGATGGAAACGAAGACCATCATCTGCAGCCAGCCGAACACGAAGGTCCATATCGCATATAGCTCCGCTGAATTGCCAAAGACATAGAAGCCTATCAGGCCAAGGCCCACTAGGATCACGACAACGGCCACGGCCAGAACGGCAAGATCAGCCGTTTGGTCGGCAGTGGCCGCCCAGCCCGACAAAAACGGCTTGTCAACCCCCAATGGCCGCTGCCGGAAGGTCGGCTGTGATGCGAAATCCGATCACCAGCAAGGGAAGATAGATCAGGAGCGCCATCAGGATAATGGCCAGCGTCCCCGAGTCGGAAAAGATGGAGCCCACCGCAAAACCGACGCTTCCGCCCCAAACCGCAGCAAGCAGGATCAGGATTGCGCCGTAGCCAAGCGAGCGCAGGAAATAGGCCAGCATCCGGTCGCTGCGGAAGGCTGGAATAAATGTCGCCGCTTCACCCAGCAGGATATAGCGGTGCCAGCCGACGGCGATCCACAGGCCGGTCACTAGGGCAACCAGCATCACGAGCAGAAAGCCCAGCGCCAGACCCGAGGTGAAGCCGCTTTGCATCATCGCCGCCGCACCGCTACCCTGCGTCGCCACACCGCCAAGCAATACCAAGCCGACCACGGTCTGCGCCACATAGAGCAGTCCCGAAACCCGCAGGGCGGCCTCAAAGTTGCCGGTCACCTGCCGCAGGGAATGCACGAAAATCTGCCAGCCCTTCATTCCAACCTCCCATTTGCCTTTTGGCCATTGAGCGGTCTTGCGCCCGGCCTGTCAACGCCCCTCGCTTGCCCTTGGCCCGGTTTCCCGCTAATCGCGGGCCACCCGCATGAGGAAGCTCAAAATGTCCGCCAAAATCGCCCCGAAGAAAGTTGTCCTGGCCTATTCCGGGGGCCTTGATACTTCGATCATCCTGAAATGGCTGCAGATCGAATATGGCTGCGAGGTGGTGACCTTTACCGCCGATCTGGGGCAGGGCGAGGAGTTGGAGCCGGCGCGGGCCAAGGCTATGCTGCTGGGGATCAAGCCGGAAAACATCCATATCGTCGATGTCCGGGAAGAGTTCGTCCGTGATTTTGTCTTCCCGATGTTCCGCGCCAATGCGCTGTATGAGGGGCTTTACCTGCTGGGCACCGCGATTGCCCGGCCGCTGATTGCGCAGCATCTGGTGCGGATCGCGCAGGAGACCGGGGCCGATGCGGTGGCGCATGGCGCGACCGGCAAGGGCAATGATCAGGTGCGGTTTGAGCTTTCGGCAGCGGCTTTGGACCCCAGCCTTCGGGTCATCGCACCGTGGCGGCTGTGGGATCTGACCTCGCGCAGCAAACTCTTGGAATTCGCCGAGGCCAACCAGATTCCGATTGCCAGGGACAAGCGCGGCGAGGCGCCGTTCTCGGTCGATGCCAACCTGCTGCACACCTCTTCGGAAGGCAAAGTGCTGGAGGATCCCGCTGAGGAGGCGCCGGAATTTGTCTATCAGCGGGTGACCCCGGTGGAAAAGGCCCCCGATCAGGCCGAAATGGTCGAGATCAGCTTCAAGGCGGGCGACGCCACGGCGATCAATGGTGAGGCGATGTCGCCTGCAACCCTGCTGACCCGGCTGAACCAGCTGGGCGGCAAACATGGCGTGGGTCTGCTGGATCTGGTGGAAAACCGCTTTGTCGGCATGAAATCGCGCGGGCTTTACGAAACCCCCGGCGGGACGATCCTGCTGGAGGCGCATCGCGGCATCGAGCAGATCACCCTGGACGGCGGTGCGGGCCACCTGAAAGACAGTATCATGCCGCGCTATGCCGAGCTGATCTATAACGGCTTCTGGTTCAGCCCCGAGCGGGAAATGCTGCAAGCGCTGATCGACAAAAGCCAGGAGCATGTCACCGGCACCGTGCGCGTGAAGCTCTACAAGGGCTCCGCCCGGACGGTGGCGCGCTGGTCGGACCATTCGCTGTATTCGGAAAAGCACGTCACCTTCGAGGAAGACGCCGGCACCTATGACCAGAAGGACGCCGAAGGATTCATCCGGCTGAACTCGCTGCGGCTGCGGCTGATAGCGGCACGGAATGCGCGGGTGAAGGCCTGACCCTCTCACGCGTGAGAGCTTTGATAACCTATTGAAATCAAGCGGTAACTCTGGATCTGTTTATCTTCTGTTAAGGCTAAAATGCCCGAAGCTTATCATAATGCGGCAGCGCTGCCGTTGCCAGATCGGCAAAAGCTCCGCTCAGGTCCGGCAATGGCCCCTCGGGCGCTGCGAAACCTGTTGAGCCATGCACGGCGCCATACCAATGCGGTGCCCAGACCCCGTCATAGGGCTTGGGGCCTTGCGGCCAGTGCAGCATGCGGGGCGTGTAGGGAATGGCCAGCGCGGCACAAAGGGCGGCCAGCGCCTTGGCCGGAGCGGCGCGGATGTCGGCGCTGTCAATGACCAGTTGCGCATGGCCAAGCCAGTCCGCGACCTGATCGAACAGCGCGGCCTGCTGAACAAAGCCGAGGTCGGCCAGGGTCGGGACTGACTTTCACGGATGCACCAGTTGCCCCCTTCATACGCCGACTTCTCTACCTCAATTCAGCCCTGCTGAAAAATGTGTTGCCCGGAACCGATTCAGCCGCTCGCTTGAGCAAGATTCTCGGGCACTCACACCGCCTATGGTGGCATCCCGCAGGCAATTCCACAAGCGAATCAAGGGCTAGTCGCCAAGTTACTAAATCTTGAGTATTTGTTGCAAGTTCGACAGCAATGGCCTACCATATGAATGCACCCCGCCTCTTCAGAAGGCAGGGTGCAAACGTGGGGTCCGTAGCTCAGATGGATAGAGCGCCTGTCTGCTAAACGGGAGGTCGCTGGTTCGATTCCTGCCGGGCCCACCACGTGTTGACTTAGTATCTTAACTTGGGGCGACTTCAAGCCGCCCCTTTTTTGTTCTGGATTCATAATGACGAATCACCAACAATATGTCAATGTACGAATTCGAGTCATATTCGAGTCATATTCGAGCAAAACGGGATGGCCAAGGGACAAACCTCAACCACACGACAAAATGTAACTCTGTCCCACAAGACAAAGGCTTACCTTGCGGCATTGGCAGGTATGGGCACTCACGGCGATAGCGTTTCGGATGTAGCTAAGACGTTGATCGAACAAGGTATTCGCGAAGCCATTCAGAATGGCTTCCTCAAATTGTCGCCCTCTGGGGTGGAGTAGCATTCTAGGAAGGTAGGTTACACTTTGTGTCCCGCCAACCGCTCATAACTCCCCATTGCCGCATCGGCCGCCCGCGCATAGTCCCCGCCCAGCGCAGGAAGTGGCCCTTCCGCCCCCTCAAACCCGGTGGAGCGGTGCAGAGTACCATACCAATGCGGTGCCCAGACGCCATCCGCCGCACTTCCCCCGACAGGCCAGTGTAGCATGGCGTCGGTGTAGGCGATGCCCAGCGCCGAACACAGCGCCGACAGCGCGCGCGGTGGATCGGCGCGAATATCTTCGGCGGCAATCACCAAGGGGGCATGGCCCAGCCAGTTCGCCACCTCGTCAAACAGTTCAGCTTGCTGAACAAAGCCGATATCAGCCAGGGTCGGGGCTTCGCGTTTGCGCGCATAGCTGGCGACGACGCGGGCGGGATGGCGGATCAGAAAGACATTGGTCAAGCCGCGCATGAAATGGCGATCAAAGGACGGGATCATGTGCAGACTCATGTGTTTTTGGTAAAACAGGCTCTGTCGCTGCGGAATTGGCCCCAAGAGCGACTGCGCCACTTGGGCAGGATCGGGGCTTTGCGCGGCGATGACCGCATCGCGCATCGGGTGATCCATGCCGGTGGCGTTGAGGTAGGCGGCGTAAAACGGCTCATCCACCACGGCGCAATCGCCCCGCGCGGCAAAGGCATACATCAGGGCGGTGGACAGGTTGCGCGGGCCCGACCACATGGCGATGCGCTTGGGGTCCGGTGTCATGCGCCCACCATGGTTTTGTATAGAACGCGCAAGCGCTCGGTCAGTGGCCCCAGTTGGCCGGTGCCGATCTGTCGCCCGTCGATTGTGCCGACCGGGGTTTGCGCGCCAAAAGTGCCGGTCAGAAAGGCTTCATCGGCGGAATAGGTCTCTACAAGGCTGAAATTACGCTGAAACACCGGGATGTCATTGGCGCGGCACAGCTCGATGACCTTCTGGCGGGTGATGCCGTTCATGCAATAGTCGCCCGTGCTGGTCCAGACCTGACCCTTGCGGACGATGAAGAAGTTGCAGGCATTGGTGGTGTTCACAAAGCCGTGGACATCGAGCATCAGGGCCTCATCCGCCCCGGCTTTTTCGGCGGCGATACAGGCCAGGATGCAGTTCAGCTTGGAATGGCTGTTCAGCTTGGGGTCCTGGGTCATCGGCAGGCCGCGCATATGGGGCACCGTGGCCAAGCGGATCGGGCGCGGCTGGTGCGGGCGGCTGTGTTCCATGATGATCACCACGGTCGGCCCGTGCTGGCACAGGCTTGGATGCTGGAACGGCCTGGTCTTGACGCCGCGCGTCACCATCAGGCGGGCATGGGCGTCGCTGTGCATTTCATTGGCCAATTGGGTCTGTAACAAGGCGGCAATCACGGCCTCTTTGGTCATGCGGATGTCGATGTCACAGGCCTTGGCCGCCTCGAACAGGCGGTCGATGTGGTCTTGCACAAAGGCCCAGCTTCCGTTGTAAAGCCGGATACCCTCCCACACGCCATCGCCGAGCAGGAAGCCCGCGTCATAGACCGACACCATGGCCTGCGCCCGTGCCACGATACGGCCATCGACATAGATCAGGATCGCCTGATTGCGGGCGTCATCTTCGGCCTGATGGGTCGAGATCGGATCACTCACCTTCGCCTCCTGTTTGTCCGGATCACGAGGCCCGGCTTGGTGCCGGGTTCGCGACATGTTGCTGAACCCATGGCTGGTCTTTGGCAAAGGCGGCAAAGCGTTCGGGAAAGCCGTCCTGCAAGGCCAGCAGGGCGTCGCGCAGGGTTTCCGGCTGATCCAGCGTGCGGGCGCAGCAGATGATGCGGACCAGAACGGTCCAACTGGCCGGATCGGCAAGATAGGCGGAGTGCAGGGCGGCCAGTTGGTCGAAATACCTGCCGAAATGCTCCAGACAATCGGCCAGCGCCAGGCTGAGACCGGCATGGCCCTGCTCCATGCCGGGATGGGCGACAAACAGCGCCTGCGCCCGGTCATGGGCGCCGACCTTCATCAACTGCTCACCGAGGCGCTGCACCTCATCCGGGCGCGAGAATTTGGGAATATGGCCCAGAACTGTAACGACAAAGGCCATCACCTGCGCCAGGCCGGCCGGCGACAGATGCACCGGCACCTGGCCATCCTGCGCGAAAGCAGGCTCGCGCAGAGGATCGTCGGCATTGAAATCGGCAAAGAACGCGATGTAGCGGCACTGGGCGGCATTGGCCAGCCGCCAGATATCACCCCAGCGGAACATCGCGGTTTGCAGGGTGCCAAGCTCGACCACATAGGCCTTGGGCCCGGCGAACAGCATGTTGGTGAAGCAAGCGCCGTGATAGGAGACCATCATCTCGGCATTGGCCATGATGGCGACTTGTTCCAGCGGGGTCAGCCGTTCGAAGGCGACGGATTCGAACCCGAACATCGCCAGCATCTCCAGAATCTCGGCCTCGCCCTTCATCAGGCGCGGGCGGGACTGATCGCTGTCGCGGCCAACCCAGAACCGCCGCGGCAAATGGCTGAAATCCTGCCCTTCGATCGCCCTGAGCGCCCGCGCCCGCAGCTTGAGCAGACTCGAATCAACCGAATTCATTGTCAAGACGCCCTGCGAGGCGCGGGTGGCCAACCGACCCTTCCAATCGACCTTGGAGGGGGCGTAAAGGTCCATCAAACCGACCTCGCAGGCGGGCATCTGGTAGAAAGAATTGGCGAAATTATAGGGCGTCACCACGCGGTTGTAGTGGACCGGCGCGCGTTGAAAGATCACTCGGCCGGCCAGTTCGGGAAACAGCGCAGAAATGAAATTGCGCGCGAAGGGCCGGGTTTTTTCGGCTTTGTTGGGGAAGTGCAGATAGATCGGCCCGGTAAGGCCGGTCTCCCCGACCAGGCAAAGCTGGCTCAGGGATTCGGTGACGAAATGGTAATAGTTGAAGGTGTTGCGACACTCGATCGCAAAGGGCGTGTCCTGGGGGAGCGGATGTCTCGCCACTGGCAGCGCCTTGTCCGCCGCCTGATCCTGACAGGACAGGAAGTAGTCAACCAGCGATAGTTCGGCCTGAGGATTGTTTTCGCCGTTCTCCCAGCAATAGCGGTTCAACAGCCGGGTTCCGGCCGCCCCGCTGATCAGGCACTTGTCCTCGACCGAGACGAAGGATTTGTTGAACCAAGCGTTTTCCAGCACGACGGGGAAGCTGTTGAACTCGATAGCACTTTGAAACAGCTTGTTGCACTCGGAGTTGGCCAGGTAGTTGTCGATCTTTTCGTTGATCTCATCATGGGCGCTGGCGGCAAAACCGCTGATCTGGCAGCGCGGGATCGGCCGCCACAGGAAATCGGGCTGCCGCAGCGCGGCAAGGTTGCGGGCGCTATACGGATCGAGGATCAGTTGGTCCGGCTGGCGTTCGAAGGCGATCTGATTGAGCAAGGGTCCGCCTTGATGAGGTGACGATGGCGATGTTTACCATGGGTTGCGATGTTTTCCAGAGGCTAGATCAACCGACAGCCATAAAGAGCGCGGGTTTCCTTTCGGGTGACTTGGTGCTTTTGTGACGCGGAATTTAGGGGCGGTGGTGGAAATGGACGATCCGGTAACGCCGATGATGGCGCAGTATCTGGAAATCAAGGCGCGCTACCCCGGCGCCATTCTGTTCTACCGGATGGGCGATTTCTTCGAGATGTTCTTTGACGATGCGGTGGCTGCCGCCGGGGCGCTGGACATCGCCCTGACCAAGCGCGGCACCCATCAGGGCCAGCCGATCCAGATGTGCGGCGTGCCGGTCCATGCCTCGGAAGGCTATTTGCTGACGCTGATCCGAAAGGGTTACCGCGTGGCGATTGCCGAGCAGATGGAGGACCCGGCCGAGGCGAAGAAGCGCGGCTATAAGTCGGTGGTGCGGCGCGATGTGGTGCGGCTGGTCACGCCCGGCACCCTGACCGAGGACAGTTTGCTGGAGGCGCGGCGCAACAACTACCTGTGCGCCTATGCCGAGGTGCGGGGTGAGGCGGCGCTGGCCTGGACCGATATTTCGACCGGCGAATTGCGGGTGATGCCCAGCAGTCTGTTGCGGCTTGGCCCCGATCTGGCGCGCCTTGCGCCGCGTGAAGTGCTGTTGTCCGAGGGCATGGGCGCGGCTCTGGACGGCGTGGTGGCCGAGGCGGGGGCGGCGGTGACCCTTCTGGCGCGCGGCAGTTTCGACAGCACCAATGCCGAGCGGCGGTTATGCGCGCTGTTCGGGGTGGGAACACTGGAGGCTTTTGGTGCCTTTGGCCGGGCGGAAGTGGCGGCCATGGGGGCGCTGGTCGATTATCTTGATCTGACCCAGCGCGGCAAGCTGCCGCTGTTGCAGGTGCCGCTACGCGAGGTGGCCGGTGGGGCGTTGCAGATTGATGCCGCGACCCGACGCAACCTTGAAATCACCACGGCGCTGTCGGGCGGGCGGGAAGGCTCGTTATTGGCCGCGATTGACCGCACGGTGACATCTGGCGGCGCGCGGCTGTTGGAGCGGCGGCTGGCCGCTCCGTCGCAGGATCTGGCGGTGATCCATGCCCGGCTGCAGGCGGTGCGCCATCTGGTGGAGGGCGGCGCGCTGCGGCACGGTTTGCGCGACGCTCTGCGGATGGCGCCCGACATTGACCGCGCGCTGTCACGGCTGGCGCTGGAGCGTGGCGGGCCGCGCGATCTGGCCGCGATCCGGGGCGGGTTGGCGCGGGCCGGGACGCTGGCGGCACAGTTTGAGGCGGCACCGCAGGTTCTGGCTGAGGCCGCTGCGGCGCTGCGCGGGCATGGCGAACTGGTGGCGCTGCTGGACCGCGCGCTGGTGGCTGAGCCGCCTGTGCTGGCGCGGGATGGCGGATTTGTCGCCGAGGGGTATGACGCCGATCTGGACCAGACAAGGCTATTGCGCGACGAGGGGCGTGGGGTGATTGCCGCAATGCAGGCCGGTTTCATTGAGGCGACCGGTATTTCTAGCCTGAAGATCAAGCATAACAATGTCTTGGGCTATTTCATCGAGACCACGGATACTCATGCGGCGCGGATGCTGACGCCGCCTTTGTCAGAGCGTTTCATCCACCGACAGACCACCGCCAACCAAGTGCGCTTTACCACGGTGGAGTTGAGCGCGTTGGAGACAAGTATTCTGAACGCCGCAAACCGCGTGTTGGAGATTGAGAAGTGGCATTTTGAAGCCCTGCGGCAGGCGGTTCTGGAGCGGGCGGGCCAGATTGGTGCTGCGGCGCGCGGCTTGGCGGAACTGGACCTTGCGGCGGGTCTTGCCGATC
>JBCKXH010000033.1:0-21298 GCA_038921555.1 Paracoccaceae bacterium | reverse complement strand
ACCAGCGTCCCCGATGTGCGCCGGTTGATGAGCGGCGAGCGGGCGATCCTGTTCGCGACCGACCCGCCGTATCTGGTGGATTACGACGGTTTGAGCCATCCGACCCGCAACAAGGACTGGTCGCAAAGCTACGGCGTCACCTGGGACGACAGCAGCCAAGGTGCCGAGCTTTACGACGGCTTCATCGCCGCCGCTGTCGCCGAGGCGATCACCGAGGATGCGGCCTGGTATTGCTGGCACGCCTCGCGTCGCCCAAGCGATGCTGGAGGCCTGCTGGGACAAGGTCGGCGCCTTCGTCCATCAGCAGATCATCTGGGTGAAGGCCTGCTTCATGGGCTGGATCAGGGGCAATCGCCCGCCGATCTGGCTGAGGAAACCCTCGCATCCACTTGGGCGCTGCCGAGTTTCGCCAAGGACGACCCGCCAGACCATCCGACGCCGAAGCCGCTGGACGCCTTTGGCATCCCGATGCGCCAGCATGTGGCGCGGGGCGGGCTGTGCTATGAGCCGTTCTGTGGTTCGGGTTCGCAGATCATGGCGGGCGAGGCCAACGGGCGGCGCGTCTTCAGGGTGGAAATCAGCCCGGCCTACATCGACGTCGCGGTGGAACGCTGGCAGGCCGCAACCGGTCGCGACGCGATCCTTGAGGTCGACGGGCGGACCTTCGCGCAGGTGCGGGCAGAACGGCTTGGCGACAATGCTGACGCCCCCGCTGATTCAGAAGCTGACGCCGAACCCGAAACTACCCGCAAACGCAAATCCGCCGCGTGACATGCATGACCTAGCTTTACATCCCTCCGGAGACCATTTCGGAACCGCAGACGCATGCCTGTTCGGCCTCTCGCTGTGCTCCGGCGCAGGCGGGCTCGACCTCGGGCTCACCATCGCCTGTCCCGGATAACACCCCCGCTGCGGCTGATCTGCGGTCGCGCATCGCCGACGAGGTAAGCTTCGGCAGCATCACCTTCCGCCGCTACCGTGGCGGTGCGGGCTTTGGCGTGGCCACCGACAAGGCGGTGTTCTATCCCGAAGCCGTCGACGGGTTGTTCGAAATCTACCACGCCTGGGCCGATACCTTCGAGACGGTCAACACGCTGGGTCAGCCGCTTTACGCGCGGATGATCCTGGACCGGGATCGCGACGAATGGGTGCGTCTGGAGATCGAAAGCAACCCGCTGCCGATCTGCACCCGTCCGCAGGTGCTGCGCTCGGCGCGGCGGACATGATGAGCGCCTTTGCCATTGCTGTCGGCGCGCTCTTTGCCGACCCGAACATCGGCGTGGCGGCGACCTACACACCAGACGGCGGCGCACCGTTGCTGGTGCGTGTCGTCGCCCGGCGTGCCGATGCCGTCAGCGACTTCCGCGACGCCCGGCGCTGGTCGGAAACCACGCGGATCGACATGCGGTCGGGCCATGTGGTTGCATGCCACTTGCCTGCTAGCGCGCAGCCGCTTTCACGGCCGGCGGTTCCGCATTTGGGCGCATGACGGGGCGGTGTCCCGTTCAATTCAGGGTCAACTGACACTTTAGCCCTGCAGGGAGAGCACCGCCGTCATTGGTCAGTTGCAGCACAATGCCAAAGGTGCCGCTTGCCACGTCGAACACCCGATCTATCGCAACTATCTGGGCGGCGTATCGGCCGGACACGGGCGGCTCGGGTTCAACGGTGGCGGTCTGGCCCAAGTCCACAAGGTCAACGGCGTCAACCGGAAGAAAGGCACGGATGTTCAGGGGGTCCAGCTGGCTGATGACCACGACATAGTCCTGTTCGGCCAGAAACTCGCCTTCCGAGAGGTGCCTTTCGACGATCACGCCGTCGATCGGGCTGAAAACCCGGCGCTGATCCAACACAGCCTGCGCCCGCGACAATTCAGCCAGAGCTATCCTATGGGCCAGTTCGGACTGTTCGATGGCAGCCTCAAGCTTGGCCAGGCTGGCCTCGGTTTCCTCGCGGGTTTCGTCGGAAACCAGCGAGGATTGGTTCAATGTTGTCAAGCGGGCGAGTTTTCGGCGTAGAAAATCACGCTCTAGTTTCAGGCCCTTGGTGTTGAATTCGTCTGCGGCACGCAGCTTTGCCACTTCCAGCGCGGGTTCGTCGATCTGGGACTCGAGTTCGGCCAGCAACTGACCCTTCTTGACCCAATCCCCAACCTCAACCTTGACCGATGCCAGCAGGCCCGCAGAACCCGCACTTACTTTGACGACCCGGGATGGTTCGATCACGCAGTCAAAAGTCCCCGCGCCAGCACCTGCGCAGAGGCCGCAGACAATCAGGACTGACAGGGCAGCGGACTTCATTCCCATTCTCCCGCAAAAGACATCATCTGCTGATTTGCCACGTCCATTTGTGTGATCCGTGCCCGCATCCTGCGATGGCGCCGTTCGACTGCACGCTGGGACAAGTCGATCATCTGATCGGCCAGAAATTGGCCAATCCGGCTTTGGCAGAGCAAAGAGGCGAGGGCGGAAAGCTTGCCGGATCGGAAAAGGCGCGGCGCCAGTTCATCTTGCAGCGAGACAATGGTCTCGGTTGTGCCGGGATCGCCCTGACGTGCGCATCTGCCCTGAAGCTGGCGGTCAATCCGTCGGGATTCGTGCTTTTCGGTGATGATCACATGCAGTCCCCCTCGTTGCCGGGCAACCTCATCCAGCCGGATGTCGGTTCCCCGCCCCGCCATGTTCGTGGCGACGGTCACGCGCCCGGTCTGACCTGCGGCTGCGATGATGTCAGCCTCATGCGCGTCCTGCGCCGCCGTCAGGACCTGATGCCGGACCCCGTGCCGGTCCAAAGCTTGCGAGAGGGCTTCTGAAGCCCGGACAGAACGGCAGCCGACAAGAACGGGTTGGCCCTTTCCGGAAACTTCTGCCGCCCGGGCGGCAATCGCCTCGATCTTCCTGAGCAAGTCTGGCATCACGGTGGTCGGCAACCTTTTTTGCCGCGAGCGATGGTGGGTCGGGATCCGAACGACGGGCATGTCATAGGTTTCCGCCAGTTCGGTGGCAATGTTGGACAGGGTGCCGCTCATCCCCGAAATGGCAGGGTAGGCAGAAAAGAAGCGCTGGAAGGTGATGCTGCCTGCCGGGATTGTGGGCGCCGTCGGCGTGAGCCCCTCTTTAAGTTCGACCAGTTGCTGCAAGCCGTCACTCCAACTGCGGCCATCCAGTATCCGACCGGTAAATTCGTCGACAAGGGCGACCTTGCCGTCCTGCAAGATGTAGTGGACATCGCATTGCAGTATGTGCAGCGCATGCAGGGCCTTGGCCACAACATCCGCGCGATGCGGACGGCTTTGCCAGATACCAGTCCAGCCATTCGTCATGTCATCCACCTTCCGCTGACCTGTAGGGGTCAGTTCAATGGTGCGGCTGGGGTTTTCACGCCTGAAATCCGTGCCTTGGACGCACTGGCGCGCAATCTCCAAGGCAGAGCGATAGACCTTGTCCTCATCCTCGAACGGAATGGTCCGGCTGAGGATGAGCGGAACGCGCGCCTCGTCGATCAGGACTGAATCCGCCTCATCGACGATGCACAGCGCCATGCGGGTCGCCATTAAGGGACCTTCAGGCAGGGTTCCGATGGCCTCGCGCAGGCGGGCCGAAGTGGCGCTGAACCCCCGCATGGCCACCCGGTCGCGCAGATAGTCGAAGGCGAATTCCTTGTTGCTACCGTAAACGACGTTCCGCCCATAGATTTCGGCGCGGGTAGCCCGGTCTTGCCCGTGCTGGATGCATCCCGATGTCAGGCCAAGGCTGCGGTAAACCGGGCGCAGTTCCGCCTCGTCCCGTGCGGCGAGATAGTCATTGGTGGTGACCAGATGCACAGGCTGGCCACGCAGCGCCGCTATGCAAGCCGGCAGCAGCGCGACCAGTGTCTTGCCTTCGCCGGTGCGCATTTCGATGGCGGCACCCCCTATCATGGCGGCGCCGCCCATTAGTTGCACGTGGTGGTGCGCCATTCCCAATAGGCGGCGGCTTTTTTCCCGAATGATTGCCAAGGCCATTGGCAGGGATTTGGCGAAGCTGGTTTTGTCTACAAGTTGTGTCCGGATTACTATCAGAACCTCGTCAAGTGCTGCGTCGTCCATGGCGCCGAGCACAGGGGCATGACTGTTGGCGCTGCGCGCGATCCGTTGGGCCGACAGCCGACGCCAAAGCGCCCCAGCGTTCTGGAACCGCCCTGCCACTTGGCGCCCGACCCTGTCAAAACCATCCTGCGCCGGCTTGCGCCGGGCTTTTGTCAGCATGTGAAGATAGGGATTGTCCAATTTTTGCATGAGTTTACCAATCAAAGTGTCCGATCAGAAGTTGTCGCACCCAGTGCAAGACGCGCAGGCCAAGCGGCTTTGGCGTGTGCGTCAGGCGAACATGGACCCGTTCGCCCAGCAGTATAGTGCCGTCAAAAGGTTCGACAACAAGGTCCATTGTCAGAAAGCGCGTCAAAGTCACGGTGCCTCTTGGGTCGGATGGATCAACGAGAAGGGGGCCGCCTGCTAGGGTGGACAAGGCCGGTGCCGGCAGGACATTGCCAAGGCCGGGCGATACGCTGGTGATGTGCACGTTGACAAAGGACTCCGTCAGATCGCGGGCCAGCCGCAGCTCGATGCCCGTCAGATCGTTGCGCAGAAAATCGGCTTGATCATCTGGGACCGCTACCCGGATTCGCAGGCGGTTTTCCTCGACCACAAAGCCAAGCAGATCGCCGCGCTGAACCGCCTGGCCGATAAGGTCAGAGGGCCGTTCCAGCAGCAAGCGGCCCGAGGTGCCGGTCCGAATCACAAGATCACCGAGCCTTTTGTCCAGATTGGCCAACCGGTCTTGCTCGACTGCAAGCTGCAAAGCAACTGCTCCAGAGACTGCGGGGGAAAGCGTTGCCTGACGCAACCGAATGACCATTGTGGCGACTGCGGCTTGCTGGACCTGAAATTTCCAGTCAAGCCATAGGCTGGAGGTTTCAAGGATGATTTCGCCCCGCTCAACCTTTGCGCCAGTGCGGGTTGAAACCGTGACGACCTCTGCAGGCTCGTTTGCCCTTATGCGGGCGGTGTCGGGGACCCAGACAACGCCCTGCGCCAGGCTGTGATGCGGCAGCGGAAGCCAGAAGATCGCAGCACCCAGCACCAGCAGGACTATTGCCACGCGGATCCACGCCTTCATCCGGGCTATGCCGATCTCGCCGGAAAACAGAAGATATCGCGCGGCCTTGTACAGGGGGACCACGATTGCCTGGAACAAAGCCCAAAGTGCAAGCCCCAACCCCAGTGCAAGAAAACTGCCCGACAGAAAGTAGGCGATGACGAGGACGACGAGCATCTTGTAGACAAAAGCCAGGGGCGCATAGACGAGATATGCCAGCCGTTCGGCCGGTTTGATGCGGCTAGTCTGCTTTGGTGTGCCGCCCAGCGCCTTGGTTGCGGTATCTTGCAAGTAGCGTGTCGATCTGGTGCCAAGGTTCGGCAGGCCCAATGCATCACACAGCATGTAGTAGCCATCAAAACGCAACAGCGGATTGAGGTTGAAGACCAGCGATGACACGGTAGCGATCAGGATGGTGTTGAAAGCCATGGCATGAAGCAGCCCTTCTTCCGACATGGTCCAGACCCACATGGCCGGTACGGCCAAGGCCAACTCCGCCATCATCCCTGCCGCCCCAACAATAAACCGGCGCGATCGTTCGGGAAAAGTCGACGCAGCCGAGGCATCGACATAAGGGGCGGGCATAAGGATCAGCAGCATCACCCCCATTTCATATACGCCGCCCCCCCAACGTTTCACCGCATAGGCGTGGCCCAGTTCATGCACCAGTTTGTTCGCGCAGAAGGCGACCAGAAAGACTGCAATATTGCTAGAACCAAGGACGCGGTCTGACAGGTTATTGGTCAGACCCGGCCAATTCAAACCGATCTGGACAAACAACCAGCAGACACTCACAAGCCAAAGAGCCAATCCGAAAGGCGAGAAAACCCATGCCGCCCACCCCGCCGTTGCCGTCAGAAATGCATCCGGATTGATCAATGGAAAACGCAAGCTCAGTGGATTGCGGAAAGCGGCGTTCCGTTTGCGCTTATGCTGGCGGGCAGCGCGCGCGTTCAACTCGGACAATTCGGGTGCAGCATCCATTGCCAGCGCATCAGCCTGATAAAGCTGCGACAGCAGACGCACGACGGCCTCTTGGGTGGGCAGTTGATCCTTGAGCACATCTGCCACCCCAAGCCAGATCTGGCCCACCGATCGCGTCCCGTCCATCAAGCCGACCAAAGCATAGGTGACCGGATTCAGAAAGAAATCGCGGCCGGTCAGATCATCATGCAACAGCCACAAAGGACCGCTGGAATGGGATTGGCGCAGGATGCGGACATTGGACCGCAGAGAGGGCTTCAGATCCCGGACGCGAAACCACGAAGCGCTGAAGGTCGGCTGCATCAGGGCCACCACTTCCAGACGGCCATGCTAAGCCAATCCGTGATCGGTCTGACCCAGACCGTCACCAGCAATCGTCGGTCAACCTGCAGCCGGGCGACGCCCTTCATTCCAGGCGTCAAGGAGGCTTGGTTCCCTTTGATCGCCGCTTCGATAGTAAAGACATTCAGACCATTCTCGATCTGGGTGACCGGGGTGATACTGACCACGTTGATCGGCAGGTCGACGCCGGGCAAAGCGGTCAGGCGCAGCGTTCCGATCTGACCGGTCCTGACCTCGTCGATATTCTGATCACGAACGAACAGTTGCACCCGGACAGCGCCCTTGGGTGACAGACTGAGCAGCTTGTCGCCTTGCCTGACAGGTGCACCCAGACGGTCCATCAGATCACCACTGACGACAAGGGCGTCGAAAGGTGCCCGCATATCGGCCCGGGCAATTTTGGCATCCAGAAGGGCGATGTTGGCTTCTTCATACTTCATTTCGGCGCGCAGTTGATTGATCTGGCCCCGGTCACCTTTGCCCGTCGCGATGTTGACCTCGATTTCCTTTCTGTCGAGTTCCGCGATCCGGCCAAGCCGCTCCAGCGTCAGGTCCATCTTGTCGAGACTGACCAGACTGGACCCCGCTCTTACCTCGTCCCCGGGCCGTGCCGACACGGTTGCGACATAGCCGTCATAGGGTGCCACGATCCAGCGGATCTGTTGTCCTTCAAGGGTCGCATCGGCGACAACGCTGAAATCGGTGGTCAGGGTTGCAGCACCAACGCCAAGCAGAACGACCGCCATGGCAGCCAATTTGAGCTTGATCCGGTCTTTTCCAAAAAGCGAAGTAAAGCCTTCCGAAAGCCGCATCCCGACAATCGAAAGAAGCGACGCACCGGCGCGGCGCTTTTCGTCCAGTGCGGGCACGACCGCCGTGCCGGTGGCAAGGGCAATTGACGCAGCCTGAGGCCGAAAGCCAGACGGTGAGCCCGTTTCTGCCACCAGGGCGCAAAGAGCTTTGCCTTGGGCATAAAGCGGGATTACCAGGCCAGACCTTGCCCCGCTTTGCTGCAACAAATGGTCCAGAGCCTGGGTCACAAAGGCAGGAGACTGGTCTGGCACCGGGCTTTGCAGAACCACTGATTGATCGACCGCTTCGGTCGCAGCGCTGATGATGGCCGCGGAAAAGTTGCGGCGTTGGCCGAAGTCGGCCACATGCGACACGGCGATCAGGCGCGGTGCCCGCCCGGTGAGCCAGACAAGGCTGACGCGGTCCGCCCCTATGGCGGCGGCAAGGCCGGTGGCAAATGTCCGGCTGGCATCGGCAAAACCTTTGGTTGCCAGAGTGTCGGCGACCTGATCCAAAACTTGCGAGGCGATTGAACCCTGTTTGAACTGCTGTGCGAGATGAAGACGGATCCAGCCCCCCGCCCATTGCAAGTGCTGCAAGACAGTTGCGCGCTGCGCATCGCCGGACCTGCGCAGCCGCAGGGCGACCACGGCCATGATCTGATCACCTTCGATGAATGGCAGTGCGGCAACAAGGCTGTTATCGGGGCCGTCACGCAGCAAGCCCAACCCCCGTGCCAGGGCGGCTTCGGCCGCGGCAATCAGATCAGGATGGGTTGGCTTGGCGCGGGGCAAGGCTGCTACAGGCAGCAGTCGCCCGCCCGGCACCACGCGAAGCGTCAGAACCGCGCCCTCTACATTGCCTACAAGTTGCGCCAAAGTGTCCAGCCAGGCCGCGCCAAAAGCATAAGAATCGTCGATGGCACGCAAACGGTGCCAGATTGTGCCATCCGGTTCCTGAACATCAGGTGCGGTCGAGGAATCGGTTGTCGACATGTCCCGGCCACCCCTTCGGGACAAGGTCAGAAGGAAAGTTTGCCCATCTTGGATTCGTACTCCGAAATCCTGTTCTGCAAAAGCAGCATCAGTCGTTTCGCCGCATAGGGTGTCATCACGATGCGATTGCTGAGTTCAACGACCACTTCATCGCTGTCCAAACTGTTCCAAGTCTGATTGGTTCCCAGCATCAGCATGAACTCTTCGCGTGTGTTCAGGACATTGACGACATTGACAAATGAGGTTGCCATGTTCTTGTCGTTCCAACGAACCGGTTTCAACTGGCTGTTGATGTCCTGAGTATCGCCGGTCTGGCTTTTGGTCTTGTCCGTCGGCATCTGAACGATCCTTTTCTATTCAACTACCAAGTGTCGCATTTGAATGCATGGAACTATTCATGATCGGTATCGCCCAGTCAATCAGGTTTTCTTGTGCATCCTGATCTGAATCCCTGCCCTGCGCCGCGCGCCACGCGGCACCGGTTTCGGGATCCACCCAAAGTTCCCCGGTCCGGTGCCTCCACGCGGTGTCAACCAGATCGCGCAGACGGTACAGCGACGGGGCCTCTGGCAACATGAACCCGCCTGAACGGGACGCAACCGCGGCAGTCTGGCTGGCCGCAGCCGCCACGGTGAAGCGTCGCACGAAATCGCCGCCGGGCGTCAGATTTCCGTCGCCGTCAAGCGCATTGCCGGCCTGATCCACCATCGAGGATGAAACCGTCAGCCGGTAAAGACCAGGCGCAAGGTTACCTTCCAGAAGTGTAAGCCTGACCGCCCGCGAAGACGCATCGTAAGTGACGTCAAGCGCGATGCGTTCGTCGTCCAATGTGTCAAACTTGCCGTCGGCACCGGCCCGCAACAGCACGTAATTCTCGGCGGAAAGGGCGGTCAAAGACGCCATCGGTTCGCTGAATGTCAGTGTGATGGCGTTGATCGGGGAGGTCGTGGTTCCGCCATTCTTGGGCAGCGGAGTTACGGTCACGATGGACGGTGGCGATGCATCGGCGGAATCTCCCTGGAACTCGACCGCGCCGATGTCAGCATAATCAAGCCCGGACCCGGGCACCGCAGCCCAGACCAGACTGGCCGTCCCGTTCTGCGCGGCGAGATCCATGTAGTCCGAATATTGCACGAATTGCCCGTTGCCAGCCGAAACCCCGATCACGGCCAGGGCATCGGCATTTCCGCTGCCATAATGGAACGCAAAGGTACCATCCGAATTCAGCCGCACCGAGAAGTTCGCTGGTCCTCCGCCCCCCGCGATGGTCGCCCGCCAGCGGATTGTCACGGCATCTGCGGTCTTGGTCACGAAGATACTGTCGTTTGCACCATAGGAAAGATCGCTTCCGAATGGCGATATCCGCATACGGTTGGCAAAGTCGGAAAGTGAGCGACCCGAATTGTCCGCTGAGGCAAAAGCGCCGAATTGCAAGTAGCCGTTGCTGGACACGGTAACAGAGGTGAAGCTCGCGCCCTGAAATGCAAAGGCGAAGCCCAGGTCGAGGTTCCAGTAGCCGCCACGGGCAGCCCAGCCCGTCGCCTGGCCCGACGCGGTGAAGCCGCTCGAAGGCTGAACTGACGCGCCGTAAAACGGGAAGCCGGTTCCGCTGTCGCCAGTCGTGGGATCATCGTGGCGCGGGTTGCCGAAATAGTCGGCGATGGGGGCCAGATAGCCGTTTCCAGCGTCCAGCAATGGCGATCCCGCAATTGGATAGAAGTTGTCATCTCCACCGCCATCGCCTGTGGCCATAGTGTAGCCCAGAATGTTGTCAGCGCCGTCGATGTCGACAAAGCGCGGGTTTCCCGCGATGCTGTGCGCATCTGTCCCCGTCAAGGCTTGCCATCCGGCCAAAGTGGCGGCAACAGCCCCGCCCCATCGCCCGACATTGGCAGCCGTGGTCCCGGCAAAGAACAGGTTATTGTCACTTGTCAGGCCCCTGGTCGCGCTGGCCGCCACATCAAACAGGATGCCCTTGTTGTTCCACAAGACATTGTTCACGACGTCGGTTTGCCTTGCGTTTGTAAGGCGCAGTGCGGTTCCGGTGTCCTGGTAGAAGGTGTTGTTGAGGATGAGGTTGTTGTCGCCCTGAAGGTCAAAGCCGAAGTTGCTGTTGGCGTAGACGAGGTTGTTGCGCAGGATCCAGCCGCTCTGGCCGGCTTGTATTGAGGCCACGGCGGTCTTGTTGGAATACAGGCTGTTGCCGGCGAGCAGCCCGCCATAGGGGCCCAGCCGGACCCCCAGGTCATTGCCGAAGATGCGGTTGTCCAGCAGTTGCGCCCCGGTGCTGGCCTGAATCCCCAGGTCGTTGTCGAAGATCAGGTTGCCGCGCAGCACCGCGGCGGTCTGCAACAGGATCCCGTAGCTTCCGGCGCTGCGGTGGCCCAGCACCGTATTGCCCTCGATCACCATACCTGTCCCGCCGTAGCCCTGAATGCCATAGGCGCCATTGGCCTCGATCCGGTTGCCGCGCAGGGTGACGTCCGGGGTGTAGTTGGTTACGATGCCGCCATGGCGGTTGCCAAAGACGGTCACGCCCTCGACCAGGGTGCCGCTGCCCGAAACCAGCGAGATGCCGTTGGAATGATCCGTCACCGACCCGCCACGGATCACCGTGTCATTGGCATAAATCTCATAGCCATTGGAAGATTGCCCACCGCCGGACAGGATCAGGCCGTCAAACAGCGCCCCGGTGTTCGATCCGTTCCACAGCACACCGGCATTGTTGTCGTTCAGGACCAGGTTGCGCAGCACGGTGCCCAGGCTCTGCGCCCCGCCCAGACCCCTCACCGCGACATCCGCCCCGGTGATCTGCAGATTGGCCAGCGTCACGAAATCGGCCCCGGCAAAGTCGAAACCCGCCGCCCCGCCTGCCAGATTGCCCCGGTCAAACACCGCCTGCGCCCCGGCCGCCGTCGGCCCCAGGATCAACACCCGGCCCCCGGCCCCTGCCGACCCGCCATCCTCGACCCCCAGAACGATGTTCCGCGTCAGCCCGTAAATCCCGCTGTCCACATAAACCACATCCCCAGCCCCAAGATCATAAGCCGCAAGCAAAGCCTGAAGCGACGCCATCGGAGACGAGGCGGTCTTGCCCGAGTTGAGGTCGTTGCCGGTCGCATTGGGGCCGACCGAATACTGGTCGCCCAGCGTGGAGCCGTCGTTTATGTAGTAATTATTGTCGGCGTTCACCACCATAAGCCGGGCCTCGCGGCTGATCACCGCCGGGCGCTGATCGACCACGGCACGCAGGGTGACGGTCTTGTCCTTGTAAAGGGCACCCGGGGTCCAGTCGTAATGCACCCGGCCCGCAGCATCGACCTGCAAGCCAGCCGCCAGGTTGACCCAGTTCTGGCCGCCATCGACCGACCCCTGCAACGTCACGCTGGCCCCGGCCACGGGGGCCGCGACGGCCCGCAACACCTCGACCCCGGACAGAAGTGGCCTGTAGGGCGAGTTCTTGCCCTGACGCAGTTCCACCGTCAGGCCCTTGCCGCCGGTCGCCACCCCGGCAAGGTCCAGCACCACCGCCGTCTGCACCCCGCCGGCCACCGCCATGATGTCAAAGCTGGCCCTGACCTGCTGGCCGTTGATCCAGACACTGAACACCCGCTGCTTGGCCACTACGGAGGCATAGGGTTCGGCAAAATGCAGCAGCACGCGGTAGCTGCCATCCGCCACCGCCAGCCCGACCGCCAGCCTGGGGCCACTCGCCTCGCGGTAGCTGCCATAGATCGCGGCCGGGGCGGCCCCTGCGACACCCGTCCCCGCCACGGGCGACGCGATCTCGCCCACGCTGCCGCTGACCACAAGGAGGCGGTCGCCCGACCAGCCCAGTTGGAGCGGCAGGCCCGGTGCCGCGCCGCTGCCGATGTCGAAGCGGCCCAGATTGTCCCAAGCGACCAGTCCGCTGGTCTGCAAGTCGATCCCCACCGTCTCGCCGACAACGCTGCGGTCAAAGGGCTCAGGCGTCAGGATCTGGATCGTCTGACCGGCGCTGGGTTCCGCCATCGCCGTGCCGCCGAAAGCCCCCATGTTCACCCGCCCGCCATTGGGCAGGGGTTCGGACAGGAACGGCGTCAGCGGATCGCCCGCGTCGATGCCAAGCGAGTTCGACTGCAGCCGGAGGTTGTCATCGGCCCCGCCATCGGCCCCGCCATCGGCCCCGCCATCGCCCGCCGTGGCCGAATAGCCCAGGATGTTGTCCGCCCCGTCGATATCGGTGAACAGGGCCTGCCCGGTCGCGAGACTGTGGCGGTCCTGATTGGTGGCGTAATACCAGGCGGCCAAGGTGCGGTAATCGGTGCCACCCCAGTTTACCATGGTGCCAGCCGTCGCGGAACGCAGGCGGAACAGGTTGTAATCACTGGCAAAGCCGGGCTGACTGTTGTCAGACACCACGATGGCACGCGCCGCCCCGACCAAAAAGACATTGTTCACGACGTCGGTTTGCCTTGCGTTTGTAAGGCGCAGTGCGGTTCCGGTGTCCTGGTAGAAGGTGTTGTTGAGGATGAGGATGTTGTCGCCCTGAAGGTCAAAGCCGAAGTTGCTGTTGGCGTAGACGAGGTTGTTGCGCAGGATCCAGCCGCTCTGGCCGGCGTAAATTGAGGCCACGGCGGTCTTGTTGGAATACAGGCTGTTGCCGGCGAGCAGCCCGCCATAGGAGATCAGCTGGACCCCCAGGTCATTGCCGAAGATGCGGTTGTCCAGCAGTTGCACCCCGGTGTTGGCATGAATCCCCAGGTCGTTGTCGAAGATCAGGTTGCCGCGCAGCACCGCGGCGGTCAGCAACAAGATCCCGTAGCTTCCGGCGCTGCGGTGGCCCAGCACCGTATTGCCCTCGATCACCAGACCTGTCCCGTGGCCCCAAATGCCATAGGTGCCATTGGCCTCGATCCGGTTGCCGCGCAGGGTGACGTCCCGGGTGGAGTTGGTTACGATGCCGCCATTGCGGTTGCCAAAGACGGTCACGCCCTCGACCAGGGTGCCGCTGCCCGAAACCAGAAAGATGCCGTTGGAATGATCCGTCACCGACCCGCCACGGATCACCGTGTCATCGGCATGAATCTCATAGCCATTGGAATATTGCCCACCGCCGGACAGGATCAGGCCGTCAAACAGCGCCCCGGTGTTCGATCCGTTCCACAGCACACCGGCATTGTTGTCGTTCAGGACCAGGTTGCGCAGCACGGTTCCCAGGCTCTGCGCCCCGCCCAGACCCCTCACCGCGACATCCGCCCCGGTGATCTGCAGATTGGCCAGCGTCACGAAATCGGCCCCGGCAAAGTCGAAACCCGCCGCCCCGCCTGCCAGATTGCCCCGGTCAAACACCGCCTGCGCCCCGGCCGCCGTCGGCCCCAGGATCAACACCCGGCCCCCGGCCCCTGCCGACCCGCCATCCTCGACCCCCAGAACGATGTTCCGCGTCAGCCCGTAAATCCCGCTGTCCACATAAACCACATCCCCAGCCCCAAGATCATAAGCCGCAAGCAAAGCCTGAAGCGACGCCATCGGAGACGAGGCGGAAAGGCCGTTGTTCAGATTGCTGCCAATCGCAGTCGTGTACTGATCACCGACTGTGGATCTGTCATTGATGAAATAGGCCGAAACACGCGGTTGGATGTAAAGAACTTCGGCGGCAAATGCCTTTATCGCCGGGCTGTTTGTCGAGCGCAGACCAATGCGGACTTCGGAGTCTGCAGGGAATACCAGCGGGTCGATTGTCCAGGCGAAACTGCCGTTGTTGGATATCCCGCCCGCCAGGGTCAGAAAGGCACCGCCGTCGATGGAATAGATCAGATCAACCGGACCCGCGAAACCGCTTGAACGCCATTCGATCAGTTGTGTCGCGCCTTGCAAGTAGGTTCCGCCGCCCAAGGGGCGGGTGACAAGGACAAAGCTTGCCGGGCTTCTGGACGCCTGCGCTGTGCCGCCATAGGCACCAATGTTGCGGTAGCCACCGTTGTTCAGTGGCTCCGCTCCGACGCTGTCGGAGGTTGCGGCTCGGTCGATCGCCTGCGATTGCACGGCATAGTCGCGGAAAATGACCGTCTGCCAGCCGGGAAGCGAGCCCCCATCCAGAAGGACCGGCGCAAGGCTTCCCGTCCTGACACTGCCGGACAGGCTTTTCTCGTGGAAATTGTCGTCCGAACCCCGGTCCCCTGTGGCGACATCATAGCCCAGCTTTCCGTCAGCGCCGTCCGGATCCACGAAAAGCGGATCGGCGGCAAAGCTGTTGACGTCGGTGAACGTGGCAAGACGCCACGCCGCAAGGTCCTGGAATGCGACGCCCTGCCATGTGCCGATGCGGGCAGCCGGATCGATCCAGTACATATTGAAGTCGGCCTCATAGCCGACAGTGCTGTTGTCCTTGACATCAAGCGCCACGCCGCCTGCTGCCCAGAAGATGTTGTTGCGCAACTCTGCCTTTTGTGCGCCGTTCAGTTGCAGCAGCACGCCGGTTGTCTGGTAAAGCGTGTTGTTCAGCACAAGATGGTTGGCGCCCGACAGGTCCATGGCCACGCGGCTGTTGTCATAGACCAGATTGTTCCGGAACGTCCAGCCGTCCGCCCCTCCTTCGGCCCGGATCCCGGTCAGGTTGGAATAGATCACATTCTCGGCGATCTGGCCGCTTCCGTAGTAGATTTGCACCGCGATTCCGGTATCGAATATCCGGTTGCCGCCGACGGCCACCTCGCCGCTGAAACCGCTGGAGACTATGCCAATCGACTGGCGGTGAATGATGTTGTTCAGGGCCTTGGCTTTGCCTGAAAGATAAACGCCATAGCTGTCTGATCGCATCGTGGCGTCGAACACATGGTTGCCGACTACAGTCACCAGACCCTCGGCCCGCAACTCCTGACTGCCATTGTCGTGGATCACCAGGCCGCCGCCCTGCGAAAGGTCCGTGCTGCCCACCATGGCTAGGTCGACGGTGTTGTTTCTGACCAGCAACCCGGTTCCACCGTTGTCGGCAATCTCGCCCCGCGTGATCGTCACGCCACCGACTTCGTAAAAGGCTGCACCGCCGAACCTGTTGCCAGTGACAAACAGGCCGTCGATCCGGTCGATCAGCGCTGTCGAATAGATGCCATAGTCATTGTCCGCCGAGGTTATGTTGCTAAGCGTGCCGTATGCACCACCCAGTTCCAGGCCGTTCCCGCGATTGTCGTGGACCAGGATGTAATCCATCACACCGACGGATCCCGAAATTTTCACCCCGACGCCGCCATTGTCATAGGCCTTCAGGTGGTCAAATGCGGAGGCTGCGGATCGGGTTGCGAGGGTGAATCCGTTGCCCGAATTGCCATAACTGATCAGGTTGGACAGGGTCAGATCGTCTGATTCAAGGGCTGTCAGACCAACACGCCCGCCATGCATGCTGAAGTTGTAAAGCTCCACCTCGTCGGCGTCATCCAGAAAGATCAGGCGTTGCGGTGCAAGCAGCGGGTTGGCTGCGGTGATTTCAACCGCGGTGGCCTGGCCCTGTGGGCCCTGCAGGGTGAAACCTTCGTCCAGCCCAAAGCCGTGGTCAACCGAACCGGACAGCCAAAGCGAGCGGTAAAGGCCATAGCTGCCGACGTCGATGTTGATGACCGAAGTTGCGTCCATCGCATAGGTTTCGAAAAGATTGGTCAGGCTCAGCTTCGGGGCCGTGGCCAGTTTTCCGGTATTGCGATTGCTGCCCAGGGAATCCGGAGTGAAGATATCGCCGGTGTTTGATCCGTCATCCAGCCAATATTCCTTGCCGTCTTCCGGCACGGTAAAGGTTTCAACCGATTGATCGCGCACCTCGGGTTGATCGACCAGTGAAATCCGGATGCGCAGGCCATAGGTGCCCCCCGGAATTCCGCTTTGATCGGGGTACCAGATGAATTCGCCGGTGTCGGCCACCTCGCGGGCAATGACCTTCAAAACAACCGGACCCGAGGCACTGTCTTGCAGCAGTTCGATCTTGACCGGCGAGGTTCCGCCAGTGCCGAAACTGTCCCAACGAATTGCGAAGGGTGAACTGCGCACCCAGTCCATATAAAGGTCGGGCGAACGCAGGGCCAGTGCAGCGCCGGTCGTTGCGACCGCAGGCAGGCCGGGTTGCGCAGTCTCGTTGTCGGCAATGGCAATCAGGCTGGCATCATCCAGAACCATGCCACCGACATTGTTGCCTTCAAAGCGCAGCACGGCCTGACGCGCGCCCTGCGTCAGGTTGAACCGCCCACCGATCAGTTCCCAACGGCCATCTTCAGTCCGCGCCTGCAACTCTTGGCTACCAATGACGAGGCCGGACTGATCTAGCAGTGTCAGGGTCACCGAAACCAAACCGGGCTGACCGGTCATGATGCGCCCGGCAAAGATCACATCCATCAGGCGGCCACCGGCCGTGCGATCCAGATCGGCAAGGGTCAGGCCGGTACCAGTACCAAGCAGATTGACAGTTTGCTGGGCCCAGGTTGCATTGCCGCCCCCGGTTGCCAAGGCAAAGGCGCTGCCATAGGCGCCACCGTTCAGGATGCTTGTCCCATCGCTGGTCGACCAACCCGACAGGTCGCCCCCGTCGAAGTCCGGGTTGTTCAACAGGTTGATAAAGTCGGCAAAGCCAGCCAACGCGCGCGGGTCACCGGCCCCGACGGCCGAATTTGTGACGCGTTGGCCAGCAAGAAGTCCTGCAAGCCGGTATTGGCCCGTGGCGACACCCTCGAACAGGGTTTGCGCCAGAGTGGGATTGATCACGGTCGTGCCAACGGAATGACGATCAAACTGCGCCAGTTCGACCTGCCAATCCAGCAGATCGACGTAGTCCTTGGTCCACCAAAGCAGGCGGCCCGATCCGGTGGAAAGCAGAATGTTGTAATCGCTGAAAAATCCGACCTGGCTGTCGTTGGCGACATGGATTGCATAGCCGGCTTCGACCCAGACGATATTCGATCTTATTTCGATAGCGCGGGCACCGCCGGTCAGGATGATGCCATCACCTGACTGAGCATGAATTGTGTTGGACTGGATCAAGAGGTCAAAGGCACCCTGGGCGAGGATTCCAACTTCGGTATTGCGATCAAGCAGGTTGCCTTGAATCCTTTGGCCGGACGCCGTGATGATGCCGATGCGGTTCAGACCGATCCGGCTGAACTGAACAAGACCCTCGAACGCGCGGATGCCGATGTCGTTGTTCAGGACAAGGTTGCGAGCGCCGTCGCTGCTGTCACCGAACGTGCCGCTGCCCGTTACCCCCACCAGATTGTCGCGGATGACTTGGCCACGGATGTGGCCATCAATCATCTGGACCCCGGTCGTACTTTCGTGGATCATGTTCTGACCGCTGCCGGCCACATAGCCAAAGCCATCTGCCTGTGAACTGGCAGTGACGATCAGGGCTGTCCCATCGGCGCTGATGTCGTTGTCGGCCAAGGCGGCAGGGGAAGCGTAAAGCACGCCGACTTGCACGCCACGGATCAAGTTGCCCCGGATCAGCCCGCCAAAGGCCGCCGAAAGATCAAGCGCGGTGCTGCCGGCCAGACGGTTGCCCACGATCATGCCGTCCGAAGCGGCCGCGATGCGAAGACCTGCGACGGCAATGCTGTTGTCCTGAACCAGAATGCCTCTGACGCCGGTCAGGGACAAACCGCCCAACCTGTTGCCGATCAGGACCTGATCCTGCCCACCGGACAGGTCCACCGCCCCGCTGACCTGGCATCCCCGCAAGGCCAACCCATCCGCGTCTTGGGCCATTAGCCGGCCCATCCACAGGTTCTGCAAGACCACACCCGCTGCGCCGTCGATTGTCATCAGACCAGTCAGCACGCTTTCATGCCCGCCGCTGCCAACCAGCATCACACCGGCATCTGCCGATGAAATCGTCAGATCACCGACATAGACGCCCGCTTGCAACACGATGACGTCGCCGGTGGTAAAGGCATTCTGTTCGAACAGGGTGCGCAACTCTTCCATGTCATGCGCGGTGAACTGACGCTGACTGGTGAAGGCTTGCATCACGACGGCAATGGCCTGGCCGGCATCCCTGTCATCCGACCAGGCGGCCAATGTCCTGCCCTGCGCATCGACGGCGACGACAAGCCCGGCGATGCTGCCCCCCGGACGCAGATCTGTGGCCGGGTCGCTGACAAAGCCCGCGCCCTGCCACAGCAGGTCCCGCACCAGAACCTCACCTTCCGGGCCACGGGTTTGAACCTGCCACACCAGATGCAACTGGCCGCCCCCTGATTCCAGCCGGACCGGACCCAGCACATTGTCCGCTCCACTGACGCCGCGACCCGACTGTGCGCCTTCGCCAGCCGGAACCCAGAGTGCCCCGCTGCGCTGGGCCACATGAACCGATGTGCCAAGCCCACCATCCGTCGCCACAACATAGCCCACAAACAGGGTTTGCGTCCCGCCGATGTCCAGATAGGCGGCAAAGCCATCGGTTGCGGAATTGGGTGCGCCAGTGGCCGCGCTGCCGGAAACCGACCGTATCTGCGTCACCCATCCCGTGCCGGACCATTCAGACACAAATACCTGCCGCACCCCGGCCCGTTCGGTATCAAAGACCAGCGCCGCTTTATTGCCCGCAACGGCCACATCGAAATCGCCAATTCCGCTGATCGTTCTGGTGATGCCGGAACCGCTGGCCGCGCCCGTGCCAAAGGCTTGCCAACTGCCGCCCGTGAACCGGCTGGCCTGAACCTGCAACTGTCCGTTGACCAGAACCGACCAGAAAACAGCCGACCCGCTGGCCGTGGATACCAGTTCAATCCGTGCGATATCACCTTGCGCGCCGATCCCCGATGGCGACAACGAATTCTTGAAGCCGCGCCATTTTTCGGTGCCGGAATTCCAGTTCGCAACCTTCACGACGCTGCCTGCGCCATTGCCTTCAATCCAGGCCACTGAAACCGACCCGTTCGCAGCCACGGTCACCGACGGCCCCCGGACCGGCCCTGAAATGCCCGAAATCCCGGTCTGCGCGGCCGAACCGCCCAGTTGCTGCCACTGCCCGCCAACCAGAACGGCCAGATAGATATGCGAACTTCCAAGACGGGTGTCGACCCAAGCGACATAAGTGCTCCCGTCGGTCCCGGTCGCCAGGTCGACCTCGGCGAGTGTGCCGGTCGAGATATTCAAGGTCGAACCGTCCAACCCTGCAAGCCAGGTCCAGCCGCCGCCCTGGTCGGTCACCTGCGGCAGGGCGGGCCCGCCATCTGGATCGACAAACGTCGCCGGGTCCACAGGTGTCGGTGCCACAACGGCCGCCGGTCCCGGCGATCCCGCACCGTCAGAACCAGGGCCATAGTTGACGATTTCGCCGGATTGACCGCCGCTTTGGATGTCATCGTCGCCACCGCCGCCAAACATCTGATCAACGCCCGCCCCGCCGAAGATCAGATCATTGCCGACGCGAAGGCCCGACTCGCTGCCAGTGAAATCACCGAAAATCAGGTCGGATTCGTTGACGACGCCGCTAGAACTCTCGTTGAAACCGTAAAGACGGTCGCCGTCGGCCCCTCCGACCAGCGTGTCATTGTCGGCATTGCCAAGCACAAGGTCCACGCCTTCGCCACCGTCCAGCGCATCGCGTCCAGACCCGCCGTCCAGCGTGTCATTGCCGCGCAAGCCCAGAATTCGGTCGTCACCCGAATCGCCAAAGATCAGATCGGCCCCATCGTCGGAACCCCGGATCAGATCGCGCCCGTCACCACCATACAGCGTTTCGGCCGGACCATAGCCTGCGGTCAACTCGTCGTCGCCCAGCCCGCCAAATGCAAGGTCGCTGCCAAAGCCGCCATCAATCAGGTCTGCCCCGCCGTCCCCGTGCAGCGTATCATTGCCCAGCCCGCCAAAGATCTGGTCATAGCCCTGATCATCCAGTCCAGCCGTGCCGCCCTGGCCATGGATCACATCCGCGCCATCGCCGCCCCGGGCCGTGTCATCGCCCGCACCGGCATCGATCAGATCATTGCCGGCTCCGCCGTCAAGGCTGTCATTGCCCTCATCGCCCCGCAGCGTGTCCCGTCCGGCCATGCCCAGCAGCGTATCATCCCCACCGTCGCCCTGAAGCAAATCGCCGTCGGCTGCGGTACCGCCAGCGGAATCCGCCCCTGTCAGCCGGTCGTTTCCATCGCCGCCGTATAACTGATTGCCAAGGCCGGCCGTCGCATGCAGATTGTCCGCCCCATAGCCCCCGAACAGGCTGTCGCTGCCCTGCCCGCCATAGACATGGTCCTCGCCCGCGTCGCCCAGCAGGGAATCGTTGCCTTCAGCACCATAAAGCAGGTCGTTATCCTCGTTGCCGCGCAGAATATCGTTGCCCGCGTCACCCTCTATCCGGTCCTGACCATAGCCCCCCAGAACGCTGTCATCGCCCACACCCCCAAAGAGCGCGTCATTCCCTTCGTCGCCGAACAAGGTGTCATTGCCGGTATCCCCGGTAAGCCGGTCAAATCCGGCACCACCCGACAAAAGGTCATTCCCAAGACCGCCGGTCAACAGGTCATCGCCCTCGTCGCCGATGACAAGGTCATCGTCGCCTTCGCCAGATGCGCGGTCATCGCCGCTGCCCGTCCGGATATGATCCTGCCCCGACCCCCCGGCGATCATGTCATTGCCTGCGCCCGAGTCGATCGTATCGCCGCCCGCACCACCCAGAATGGTGTCGTCACCGAAGCTGGGTATCCCGAAGCTCACCGATGACTGAGGCGAGATGTCGCCATAGATCAGATCGCCCGAATCGGTCGTTGATCCTGACCCGAACAGCGTCAGGGCAACGGCATCACTGACCTCGGAAAAATCTCCAATCCAGCCGACCGACACATCTGCGCCTCCCACCAGAAGATCGGCTCCATAGCCGCCTTCCAGATAGTCTGTCCCCGAACCGCCCCAGGCCGAGTCGTCACCGTCACCGCCATAAAGGTTGTCGTTTCCGTCCCCGCCGACCAGCGCGTCCTGACCTTCGTCGCCAAAGACCTTGTCCTCATTGCCACCCGAAAACAGAGTGTCATTGCCCTGATCCCCGTACAAGGTATCCTTGCCGGTGGACCCATAGGCCGTGTCGTTGCCCAG
>JBCKXH010000032.1:0-22097 GCA_038921555.1 Paracoccaceae bacterium | reverse complement strand
TCAGCAGTTGCGACCACATCGGCGCATAGGCGGCGATCTGGGCCCGCCCGTCCTCGGTCGTCATCGCCGCGATGAACTGATAGATTTCACCCAGCTTATGCGGCGACATCATGTGGCCAAGGTCGGTCATAGCCTTGCGCAGGCGGTCGCCCGCCGTCTTGTCCATCAGCAGGTCCAGCAGATGAACCGCAACCTCTTCGACCGGCTGGTCGGCCAGCCGGATCCGGGGCTGTTCAAGCGGCAAGGGCGCGCTCGACATAGGCGCAGATTTTCTGGACGGTATCAAAATTCTCAAAGGTCAGGTCGGCTGTCGGCACCTCGATGCCGACATGTTCCTCAACAAAGGTTATGACGGTGACCAGCGCGAAGCTGTCCAGAATGCCCTTCGACATCAGGCCGTTGCTGGCCCGAAGGATGTCGGCGTCCAGCCCGGATTCCTCGGCAATGAGGGCAACCAACTGGTCTTGAAAACTGGCCATGCACAACTCCCGGTTCCAAATCGTAGTCTTATCGCCAAGGTGCCACTCAGCAGGCCATAGCACAAGTGCTTTGGCGATCCCGCGCGATTTCGCAGGTCTGGCCACGGGCGGCACTGAAAAGCCTTATGGAATTCGAGCCATCACGCCCCGGCTATACCTTTCGCTGCTGATTTGCTTGCGCGCCCTACCAAGGCTTGATCGGGCAGGGTCCGTCGGATTCGGAATTTGCCCGGGCCGGACCGCCCAATGACAGGAAATGATTCGCCCGGCCAGGCCAGGCCAGCGGGCGGTCTCAGCGC
Organism: Paracoccaceae bacterium; assembly: GCA_038921555.1. Taxonomy (GTDB): domain Bacteria; phylum Pseudomonadota; class Alphaproteobacteria; order Rhodobacterales; family Rhodobacteraceae; genus Stagnihabitans. Next base: position 21,319 of record JBCKXH010000032.1, on the reverse strand, counting down.
CTGTCGCGCCGATGTTGCGTCAGCCAAGTCGCCGCGCGACGATCAACCAAGGGTTTTCCAGCGCCACGCCACTGGCCGACCCAGCCTCAGGCATTGAACAGGAAGTGCAGCACGTCGCCGTCCTTGACCTCATAGGTCTTGCCTTCGACCCGGAACTTGCCGGCAATTTTGGCCCCGGACTCGCCGTTGCCTGCGATGTAATCCTCATAGCCTACGGTTTCGGACCGGATGAAGCCCTTCTCGAAATCGCCATGGATCACGCCCGCTGCCTGAGGCACCAGCGTGCCCTTGGCAATCGTCCAGGCCCTGGCCTCTTTGGGCCCGACAGTGAAATAGGTCTGCAAGCCCAACAATTGGTAGCCCGCCTTGATCAGCCGGTCCAGACCGGCCTCATGCAGGCCCATCTCCTCCAGAAACATCACCGCTTCTTCGGCGGCAAGCTGGCTGATTTCCTCCTCGATCCGGGCCGAGATCACCACCGAAGCCGCACCCTGCGCGCGGGCCATCGCGGCCACAAGGACCGACTGCGCATTGCCGCTCGCCGCGGCGCTTTCCTCGACATTGCAGACGAAAAGCACCGGCTTGGCGGTCAGCAGTTGCAACAGCCGCCACTGGCGCAGGTCATCCGCCGCCACTTTGACACTCCGCGCCGGCTGACCCTGGTTCAGCACCGCCAAAGCCGCCCGCAGCAACCGGTCCTGATCCAGCAGGCCCTTGTCGCCGCCCTTGATCTTGCGAGCCAGCCCGGCAATCCGCCGCTCGATGCTTTCCATGTCGGCCAGCATCAGTTCGGTCTCGATGGTTTCGGCGTCGGCAATCGGGTCGATGCGACCCTCGACATGGGTGATGTCGCCGTCTTCAAAACAGCGCAGCACATGGGCTATGGCATCGCATTCGCGGATGTTGGCCAGAAACTGGTTGCCCAAGCCCTCGCCCTTGGACGCGCCGCGCACCAGCCCGGCAATGTCAACAAAGATCATCCGGGTCGGAATGATCTGCTTGCTGCCCGCAATCGCCGCCAGCCGGTCCAGCCTTGCATCGGGCACCGCCACTTCACCGACATTCGGCTCGATGGTGCAAAAAGGAAAGTTCGCGGCCTGTGCTGCGGCAGTCCGGGTCAGCGCATTGAACAGCGTCGATTTGCCGACATTCGGCATGCCGACAATACCCATCTTGAAACCCATGACGCTCTCCTGAACTGACCGAAAGGCGCATAGGGCAGCGACGCCGCACAGTCAACGCAGGATGGCAACGCAGGATGGGCCAACGCAGGATGGTCCAGCATGACCGAGGCACCTTGATTTTCCGGCTCCGCCCGTGCAAACCCGGAATGGATTGCAGGGATGGGCCGGAACATGACCAGAATCGACGACAGCTTCGCCCGGCTCAAGGCTGCCAGGAAAAAGGCCTTCGTCGCCTATATCATGGCAGGCGATCCCGATGTCGCAACTGCGCTGGCCGTGATGCAGGGGCTGCCTGCGGCGGGGGTCGATATCATCGAGCTGGGCATGCCGTTCACCGACCCGATGGCCGACGGGCCGACGATCCAGCGCGCCGGCCAGCGCGCGCTGGATGCTGGCATGACGCTGGACAAGGTGCTGCAGATGGTGCGGGACTTTCGGGCGATGGACAAGGCGACGCCGATTGTCCTGATGGGCTATTACAACCCGATCCATTCGCGCGGCGTGGGTCAGTTTCTGGAGCAGGCGACTGAGGCCGGCATTGACGGCTTGCTCATCGTCGATCTGCCGCCCGAGGAGGATGCCGAACTGTGCCTGCCCGCGCAGGCTGCCGGGTTGAACTTCATCCGGCTGGCCACCCCGACCACCGATGCCAAACGCCTGCCCAAGGTGCTGAGCAACACCTCCGGCTTTGTCTATTACGTCTCGATCACCGGGATCACCGGGGCGGCGGTGGCGCGGCCTTCGGATGTGGCACCCGAAGTGGCGCGGATCAAGGCCAGCACCGCCCTGCCGGTCATCGTCGGCTTCGGCATCACCACCCCCGAGCAGGCTGAGGGCATCGCCGCGATTGCGGATGGCTGCGTCGTAGGCTCGGCCATTGTCGCGCTGATCGGTGCGGGCAGGCCGGTGGCCGAGGTTCTGGCCTTTGTCAAAACCCTGGCCGACGGGGCGCATCTGGCTTAGGCTCTCACGCGTGAGACCCTGGGTAACGCATTGATATTAAACAGTTTCACGCATCGTTAAGGATAGCCAATGCCCGTCATCACCTGCATCGACGACCTCAGGCGGCTCTATAAACGCCGGGTGCCGAGGATGTTCTATGACTATGCCGAGGCGGGGTCCTATAGCGAGCAGACCTTCCGCGAGAATACCACCGATTTTCAGAAGATCAGGCTGCGCCAGCGGGTTGCGGTGGATATGACCGGGCGGAGCACGCAGACCACCATGATCGGCACCCGCGTCGCCATGCCGGTGGCGCTGGCCCCGATCGGCATGGCCGGAATGCAATGCGCCGATGGCGAGATCAAGGCGGCCCGGGCGGCTGAGGCGTTCGGCGTGCCCTTCACCCTGTCCACCATGTCGATCTGTTCGATCGAGGACGTGGCCGAGCACACCTCGGCACCGTTCTGGTATCAGCTTTACGTCATGAAGGACGTGGGCTTTGTCGAGGGCGTCATTGAACGGGCGCGCAGGGCGGGCTGTTCGGCGCTGGTGCTGACCCTTGATTTGCAAATTTTGGGCCAGCGCCACAAGGATCTGAAGAACGGATTGTCCGCCCCGCCGCGCCTGACGCTGCCGAATATTCTGGACATGATGACCAAGCCTGCCTGGTCGCTGGGGATGCTGGGTACCAGGCGACGGACCTTCCGCAACATCGTCGGCCATGCCAAAGGGGTGGCGGACCTGTCCTCGCTGATGTCATGGACCAATTCGCAGTTCGACCCGCAACTGGATTGGGCCAAGGTCGCCCGCATCCGCGACCAATGGGGCGGCAAGCTGATCCTGAAGGGCATCAACGATTCCGAGGACGCGAAGATCGCCGCCGATTTCGGGGCGGATGCCATCATCGTCTCCAACCACGGCGGGCGGCAGTTGGACGGGGCGCTGTCCTCGATAAGGATGCTGCCTTGCATCGTGCGGGCGGTCGGCGACAGGATCGAGGTCCATCTGGACGGCGGCATCCGCTCGGGTCAGGACGTGTTCAAGGCTTTGGCGCTGGGCGCGAAAAGCACCTATATCGGGCGGTCCTATGTCTATGGCCTTGGCGCCATGGGGCAGGCTGGCGTGACAAAGGCGCTTGAGGTGATCCAGAAGGAGTTGGACATCACCATGGCGCTGACCGGGGTGCAAAAGGCCACCGACATCGGGCGGAATCAGGTGCTGGTGCCCAAGGATTTTGAGGGTGAATGGGTCTGATCCAGCGGAGCGGCGTGCCGCCGCGTTTGCTTTTTCTCGCCTCTGGCGCAAGCGCCAACCGGCTCGGTGAAAAAGTGAGTATTTGGGCCGAGATGAAGGGGTTAACGGTCGAGCAACCAGTGATCCGGCAGTAGGTCCCGCATGGTCCGCGCCCCCTTTGGCCAGGATGACCCGGGTGGCGCAATTGCCGTGATCGACCTGCACCACCCGTTCGCGGCAGCGTCCGCAAGGCGGCAGGATGCAGCCGTCTCGGTCGCCCGCGACAATATCGGTGATCCGGCTTTCCCGCGCCGTGATCATTGCGGCCACCGCGCCATGTTCGACGCAAAAGCTGATGCCGCAGGCTGCGTCGATGCAGACCCCGGTGCAGATGCGCCCCGAGGCGGCGCGCAAGGCTGCCGCAACACCGCCAAGTTCGACCGTTTCAGACCGGCGGCGCGGGTTCATCACGGCGTGGGCGGCGGCAATCAGGCGGTGTCGGCCATAGCAGTCCTCTTGATGCCCGCAAACCGGCAGGACCACGGCAATTTCCCGCTTCCCATCGCAGGCAATCCCCGCTATAGCCCCCCGGTCGCGCCATGCACCCTTGGAGGATGGCGGATATATATATGGAGAGACCCTATGGCACGCCAGATCGCTGATCTGAACGCCGTGGTACGGACGGGGACAGGCAAGGGGGCCGCCCGGCAAGCTCGTCGTGACGGCTTCGTACCCGGAATCGTATATGGCGACGGCGCAGAGCCTGTCGCCATCAACCTTGGCTACCACTACCTCGTCAAGCACCTGAAGGCCGGGCGCTTTTTGCAGACCCTGTTCAACCTCAAGGTTGCAGGTCAGGGCGATGTCCATGTCATCTGCCGCGCCGTTCAGCGCGACGTCGTCAAGGATATTCCGATCCATGTTGACCTCATGCGGCTGCACGACGAAAGCCGCATCGTGCTGCACATCCATGTGAGCTTCATCAACCACGACAAGTCGCCGGGCCTGAAAAAGGGCGGCACCTTGACCGTGGTGCGCAATGAGGTCGATCTGGAAGTGCTGGCGGGCGATATCCCGGACCACATCACGGTGGACCTCGACGGCAAGCAGATCGGCGACGTCATTCACATCAGTGACGTGGTCCTGCCGGAAGGCGCCAAGCCGACCACCAGCCGGAATTTCGTGATCGGCAATGTCTCGGCTCCGGCCGGTTTTGTCGAAGAAGCCCCGGCGGCCTGATCGCACCAGGCTGATTGCGACCCAGGGATGGGCGAAGGGCGGCAGGGTTCTGCCGCCCTTTGGCATTATTCCGCCGCCTTGGCCAGAAACCCGGCGTGGCGCGGGTCATCCTCTGGGCGGCGTCCGGCCTTGTTGGCTATTGCGGCCACATGGTCGGCGCAGCAGAGGAAATGCAGCCGCGCCACACCGGGCAACTCCATCGCGGCGCGGTGCAGGGCAGCAAAGGCACCGGCATAGCGCAGGGCGCTTTCGTCGGTCTCGTCGCGGCGGTCGGCTGTGGCCCAATAGGTCGGGGAATAGCGATCTCGCCCGGCCGAAGGCGACAATGTTCCGCTTTTCAGGCTGAAGGTTTCGGCGCTGCGCAGCATGTAGTGATTGATCTGCGCCACCGAATGGTCGATCCCGCCCTTGGCGACAAGGCGCAAATAGGCCCCGTCCGGCGTCCAGTCCGCGATCAGATTGCCGCTCGGAGCCAGCCAGACCAGCCCGCCCTGCCCCCAAACCACCCCGGTCTCAACCTGAGCCTTGGCAAGGTTAAGGCCAACCGGCCCGTGATCGCCCAGACGCTGGAACCAGCGCGGGTGATGGTGGATCGACTTGACGCCGCGGTTCAGGGCCAGCTTGCACCCGATGGCCACAGTGAACTGCCGATGCACCGGGCTGTCGGCATAATCCATGATCCCGCCGCTGCCAAAGACCCGCCAGTTGATCGACATGCCGAGATAATCGCGGCCCGGGGCGGCCAGAAGATCAGCGATCTTGCCGGCGCCGCGGTGAATGACCAGAAACTCATCGACATCGCAGACCATCACCGTTTGCGCCCGCCGCACCGACCGCAGCGCACTGGCCGCCGTCAGTTTGGCCGGGATGATGCCGCCCTGCCCCGCCGTGATGTCACAGCGCAGATGCTCGACCCAGCCGGCCTGCGCCAAAAGGTCCAAGAGCTGGGGTGAGTGGTCGGTGCAGTCATTGGTCACCACGACCATGCTGGAAAACCCCAGCATCCGGTACCAGACCACCCATTCCAGGAGAAAGGTGCCCTCGTTGCGCATGGAACAGACAACGACGACACTCACCCAGCGCAACCCCTTGTTGGATGGCTGAGATTGTCCAAGGGTTGCTGCGGCGTCAAGGCTGGTTTGGGCTTGGGTTTGGCCCTCTTGCCCCTGACGCAAGGGCCGCGCATTCTGCGACTGAACAGGCTGGGGCGGAACAGGGTGGGGCGGCAATGAAACTCTTTGTCGGCCTTGGCAATCCGGGCGGCGACTATGCCGGGCATCGGCACAACGTCGGCTTCATGGCGGTGGAGCGGATTGCAGCGGATCACGGCTTTGGCAAGTGGACGCGCGCCACCAAGGCGCTGATCAGCGAGGGGCGGCTGGGGGAGGAGAGGGTCATTCTGCTGAAGCCGCAGACCTTCATGAATGCCTCGGGTGAGGCGGTGCAAGCGGCGATGGCGTTCCACAAGCTGGCGCTGGCAGACATCACGGTCTTTCATGATGAGCTGGACCTTGCCCCGTTCAAGGCGCGGGTCAAGCTGGGCGGCGGTCATGCCGGGCACAACGGCTTGCGCTCATTGCACTTCCATATCGGTGACGGCTATGCGCGGGTCCGTCTGGGCATCGGCCATCCCGGCCACAAGGACGCCGTGTCGGCCTATGTGCTGCACAACTTTGCCAAGGCCGAACAGGACGGGCTGAACGATCTGTTGGCCGGCATCTCGGACGGGGCCGAGGCGCTGGCGGCCGGCGACGGCGCGAGCTTCATGAATGCGGTGGCGCTGCGCACCGTGCCGCAGCGCGCAAGTGCGGGCAGCGAGAAGTCCGCCAAATCCGTGCCGCCGCCCGAACCGGCAAAGCAACCGGAACCGCCGCCCTTGCCCGCACTGGGCCCGCTGCAACGCCTTGCCGCCCGCTTCCGGGGCCAGGATTGACCGACAACGCCGCCCTTTTTGCGAGGCAAGCAGCGGAGTGCCGCACCCTCGGCTCACCCTTCACCGCGCGGGTGCTGGACCTGGTGCCGGGCCTGCTGGACCCGGCCAGCACGCTTGGCCAGCGGGTGCTGAGCATGGCCGCCAGACCCGAGGACGCCCTGCCTCTGCGCCTCGCCGGGGCGCTGCATGGCATGGCGCGGTCCGGGGATGCCCTGGCTGCCGTCTATCCGCCCTTCGCGCCCAGCGACGCCGCTTTGGCCGATGCGCTGAGCCGCGCCTTCACGCAGGAAGCAGCCATTCTGCCGTGGCTTGACCAAGCGCCGCAGACCAATGAAGTCGCCCGCTCGGCCGTTCTTATCGCCGTCGGCCACTGGCTGACGGCGCGCTATGGCCTGCCCTTGGTCCTCAGCGAGCTTGGTGCCAGTGCCGGGGTCAACCTGCTGTGGGACCATTACGCACTTGCAGGCGAGGGCTGGCGGCTTGGGCCAGCAGGTCCTGCCCTGACCCTGACGCCGGACTGGCAAGGCGCGGCACCGCCAAACGCCTGCCCGCAAGTGATTGACCGTGCCGGGGTTGACCTTTACCCCTTGGATCCGGTCACCGACCGCGACCGCCTGTTGGCCTATATCTGGGCCGATCAGACCGCACGGCTGGCACGTTGTGCCATGGCGCTGGACCTTGCCGCGCGCCACGGCACAAGGGTTACCAAGGGCGACGCCGCAGCCTGGGCCGAGGCGCGGCTGGTCAGCTGGCCCAAGGCGCTTCACCTGATCTTCCACACCACCGCCGCCAGATACTTCTCGGACGCGACCACCAAACGCCTACATTCCGCCCTTGCCAAAGCCGGGGCCGCCGCCACCCCGGACCGCCCACTGGCACATCTGTCGATGGAATCGGACGGCCCCGCCCCCGGTTGCGCCCTGACCCTGACGCTGTGGCCCGGCGGTCAAACCATCCCGCTGGGTCGCGCCGATTTTCACGGCCGCTGGGTCAACTGGCGCGCACCGCCACCCTGACACGGTGGCGAGATCTATGGCTTTCAGTGGTGGATGCCGCCCGACCCCTCGCCATGCTGCGCCAGATCGCGGCGGGCCTGTAAGGGCCGCTCATCAAGCCCAAGCGGGCTTTCTTCGCGCCATGCTGCGCCAGATCGCGGCGGGTCTGTAAGGGCCGCTCATCAAGCCCAAGCGGGCTTTCCTCGCGCCATGCCCCCGCGAGGAAAGCCCGCTTGGGCTTGATGAGCGGCGCGTTGCAATGCCCTACCCCTCGCGCCCGAACAACCCCGCCAGCGCCCGAGCGAGTGTCGCCGACACGCCGGGCCGCTTCTGCGCGACCCAGGGCAAGGGGCGGCACAGCTCGATCGCCGCCAAGCCGACCCGCGCCGTCAGCGCGCCGTTGACCACGCCCTCGCCGAACCTGCGCGACAGTTTCGACAATATCCCGCCCCCGGCGAACGAGCCCAAAAGGTCATCGCTCAGCGCCATCGCCCCGGTTGCCACCAGCGACATAAACACCCGGCGCAACAACTGCCATGACCCCAGAGTGCCCGAGCGGCCGCCGTAAATCTCGGCCACCCGGCGGATCATCTGGATGTTCACCACCAGCGCCGTCGCCACATCGGCCAGCGCCAGCGGCACCAGCGCCGTCACCGTGGCAACCCGCCGGGACGCCGCCTCAACCGCCGCCTGCGCCGCCCGGTCCAAGGGGGCCAAAACCTCGGCCTCGGCCAAAGCCAGCAGCGCATCGGCATCCATGACCTCGCTTTGCCGCTCGGCCAGCCGACGGCAGGCCAGCGCCGTCTCACCCCGCCGCGCGTAAAGCCGCGCGACCTGCGCCACCACCACCCGCGCCGCCTTGAGGTCACCCGCTGCACCCGCCCGCCCAGCCGCGATGCGGATGCGGTCCAGCCGCGCCAGCCGGGCAAAGGCCGCCAGTTCCGCCACCACCACGACCATGGCAACGCCCAGTGCCGCGATCAGCAGCCCAAAGCCCACCCAGCCCAGAACCGAGTTCGACGCAAACAGCCCGATGACAAAATCCCACGCCGCAACCGACAGAACCAGCGCGAACAGACTGCCGAACACCCAGGCCGCAAAGCGCCCGAACCCCGACCCCTGACGCCCGGCCAGAACCGCCAGCGACTGCATCGCCCGCCCTTGGGCCAGATCGGGCACCGCGTCCACTTGGCTGGGGTCAACCTCCTCATGCCGCTCCATCATCAAGGGGCCCTTCAGCCGGGGCAATTCGTCAGTCATGCTTGCCACTCCAAGCGGACATCGCAGCACCTCCCCTCACAACCGATCGCCAAACAAGAACTCCGCCGCCCGGTCCAACCTGATATGCGGCGGCCCCTCACCCGGACGGCGCAAGATGCGGGCCGGGGCAAAGCCCATCAGGCCAAAATCGGCATCCAGCCAGCGCTCCGCCCCCAACCGCGCCGGCGACAGCAAGCGCGCCGGATCGAGCGGCAACTGGCCGGGATACATCACCGCAGTTTTGCCCGACAACAGCCGCCCGCGCACCGCCTCCACCACCTCGCCGTCCCGTTCCACGGTTTCCTCGACCGTGCAGCGCCAGGCGGCCAGCGCCAGCGCCGCAGTCGCGGCCCCGGCGAAATCAGCCCGCGCGCGGGCCTCGCTCACCATGGCGGCCATGATCGCGGTCAGCGCCGGATGCTGGCTGTGGTGCAGATGATCGGCCTTGGTGGCGGCGAACAGGATCCTCTCCACCCGCCTGCCGCCCAAAAGGCCGCGCAACCAGCCATTGCGGCCCGGACGAAAGGCCCCCAGCACATCGGCCATGGTGCGCCGCAAGTCCTCAACCGCCTGCGGCCCTTGATGGACCGCTCCCAGCACATCGACCAGCACGATCTGGCGGTTGATCCTGGCGAAATGATCGCGGAAAAACGGCTGCACGACCTTGGCCTTATAGCCTTCATAGCGCCGCGCCATCTCGCGCCAGATCGAGCCGCGCCCGGCCTCGACAGGCTGCGGCAAGGGCGCAAAGGTCAGCACCGGACTGCCGGCAAGGTCGCCCGGCAACAAGAACCGCCCCGGCGTGCAATCCGACCAGCCACCCGCGCGCGCCGCCGCCAGATAGGCGGTGAACGCCGCAGCCAACCCCTGCGCCCGCCCCTCATCCAGCCGCAACCCGCCATCCTCGGCCCGGGTCCGCGCCATGAAATCAGCCGCCTCTGGCCGCTTGGCGATGCGCTCCAGCGTGGCCTCGGACCACTCGGCATAGCTCTTGTCCAACAAGCCAAGGTCCAACAGCCACTCGCCGGGATAATCGACGATATCCAGATGCAGAACCCGCGGCCCGGTCAGCCCGGCCAGTATGCCCGTCGGCCTGACCCGAAACGACAGCCGCAACTCGCTGATCGCCCGCGTCGATTGCGGCCACTGCGGATCGTCGCCGGTCATTGCGGCAAGGTGGTCCTCATAGGCAAAGCGCGGCAAGGTCAGATCGGGCTGCGGCTGCAGATAGACCGCCTCGATCCGCCCCGCAGCGTTTGCCCGCAACTGCGGCATCCGGCTGTGCTGCAACAGATTGGCGACCAGTCCGGTGATGAACACCGTCTTGCCCGCCCCTGACAGGCCGGTAACCCCCAGCCGCACCACCGGCTCAAAGCTGCTGCCGAACATGGCCGCGGCCAAGCCTAGGGTTCCGCGCACCAAGCCATCCGCCAAGTCTGAGACGCCCAAACCCTGCCCCTTCACCCTGCCTTGCCCAAGATAGGCATCCCGCACGCCCAAGTGTAGTGCCAGATCGGGATGATGTTTGATCGAAAACATCATCCCGATCTCGATTCTTGGTAGTCGCGTGAGTATTGAGGAAAACCGGTAACCACTTTTCCTCATCACGCTCCGATTGCATTCACCGCACCGCAGCACTACTCCGGTCCCATGCCGCGCTTTGCCCTGAAGATCGACTATGACGGCGCGCCGTTCCACGGCTGGCAGCGCCAGTCTGCCACCCAACCCTCAGTGCAAGCCACAGTTGAGGCCGCCCTTGCGGCACTGCAACCCGGCCGCCACACCATCGCCTGCGCCGGCCGCACCGATGCCGGGGTTCATGCCACCGGTCAGGTCGCCCATTGCGACCTTGCCCGCGACTGGGCCCCGCACACCCTGATGCAAGCGCTGAACTGGCACCTGCGCCCCGCCCCCATCGCCATACTGCAAGCCGCCCCTGTGCCCGACAGTTTTCACGCCCGATTTTCCGCGATTGAGCGGCGCTACCTGTTCCGCCTGATCGCCCGTAGCGCCCCGCTCACCCATGACCGCACTCTGGTCTGGCAGGTCCGGCACCCGCTGAACCTGGCGGCTATGCAACAGGCCGCCAGCCACCTGATCGGCCATCACGACTTCACCACCTTCCGCTCCGCCCTTTGCCAGGCCCAAAGCCCACACAAAACCCTGGACGAGATCACCATCACCGAACAGCCCAGCACCGCAGGCACCGAATACCGCTTTACCCTGCGCGCCCGCAGCTTTCTGCACAACCAGGTCCGCTCCATCATCGGCTCGTTGGAGCGGGTCGGCACCGGCGCCTGGCCGCCCGACCGCATGGGCGAGGCCCTGCGCGCTGCCAACCGCGCCGCCTGCGGCCCGGTCTGCCCGCCGCAGGGCCTCTACCTGACTGGCGTGAGCTATACCCAGAACCCTTTCGCCTGAGGCCCCCTTTCATCTTTTCCAAAATATCCCCGCCGGAGGCCACGCCCGAGCCGGTTGGTCGCAGACCAGAGGCGAGAAACAAACAACGCGCCGCAGGCGCTCCACTGGATCACCCCCCTCAACCGGCACCCCCCCCGCCCATGTTGACATGCCCGCGCCACAGGCGTCTGCTCACGCCATGACCGACCTCAGCCCGCCCGCATCGGAATTCCTGCCCAAGATCGTCACGGTCTGGCGCGAGGGGTACACAATCGCCGACCTGCGCGCCGATGCCGTGGCCGGCCTGACCGTGGCCGTCGTCGCTTTGCCCTTGTCAATGGCCATCGCCATCGCTTCGGGCGTCGGCCCTGAGGCGGGTCTGTTCACCACCGTGGTCGGCGGTTTCCTCGTCTCGCTGCTGGGTGGCTCGCGCTATCAGATCGGCGGACCGGCCGGGGCCTTCATCGTGCTGATATCGGGCTGCGTCGCCGCGACCGGACCGCAGGGCCTGATCGTGGCCACCTTGCTCTCGGGGCTGTTTCTGACCGTGGCGGGGCTGTTGCGCCTGGGCTCCTATGTCCGTTACATCCCCTATCCGGTGACGCTGGGCTTTACCGCAGGCATCGCCTTGATCATCTTCGCCAGCCAGATCAAGGACCTTCTCGGCCTGCACCTGCCCGCCGCTGAGCCCGCCGCCATCCTGCCCAAGATGCAGGCATTGTGGGACGCACGCGCCAGCTTTTCGCTTCAGGCCGCGCTGATCTCGGCGCTGAGCGTGGCGGTGATCCAGATCGTCAAGCGCATTTCCCCCCGCCTGCCCGGCATGTTGATCGCCATCACCTTGGCCGGGTTGATCGTCGCCGTTTTGCGCCTGCCGGTCGAGACCATCCACGACCGCTTTGGCACCCTGCCGCGCAGCCTGCCGCTGCCCGGCCTGCCCGAACTCAGCCGCGCCAGCCTGCTGGCCGCCCTGCCTTGGGCGCTCAGCTTCACCCTGCTTGGCGCCATCGAAAGCCTGTTGTCCGCCGTGGTCGCCGACGGGATGAGCGGGGCGCGCCACCGCTCCCACGCCGAACTGGTGGCGCAGGGCGTGGCCAATGTCGGGGCGGCGCTGTTCGCAGGCTTTTGCACCACCGGCACCATTGCCCGCACCGCGACCAATGTCCGCGCCGGGTCGCGCGGGCCGGTGTCGGGGATGCTGCACGCGGTCTTTGTCCTCTTGTTCATGCTGGTGGCCGCCCCGCTCGCCGGGCATATTCCGCTGGCCGCACTGGCCGGCGTGCTGGCGGTCGTCGCCTGGAGCATGGCCGAAAAGGCCGAAATATGGGATCTGGCCCGTTTGAGCCGCGCCGATGCGCTGGTCATCGCCGTGACCTTCCTCTTGGTGGTGTTCCGTGACCTGACCGAGGGCATCATCGCCGGCTTTGCCCTTGGTGGACTGGTATTCATTCACCGCATGTCGCAAAGCGCCACGCTGGAGCAGACCGAGGATGAAACCCTCGCCCCCGGTCAAGTTATGGTTCGCCTGTCCGGCCCCTATTTCTTTGGTGCCGCCGCTCAACTCAGCTCGGCGCTGGACCAGATCGCCGACCATCCAAGGCATTTCGTGCTGGACCTTGCGGACCTTGACTACCTTGACAGTTCCGGCGCGCGGTCTTTGGCGCTTTTGGCCCAGCGCATCCGGCGCAAAGGCGGCCAGATGGAATTGCGCGCGGCCTCACCCACGCAGCGCCGCCTGCTGGAAAAGGCCGGGTTGCAGCCGCCCCTCGTGCGCTATCTGACCGACCAGCCCGAAAAACCGCCCGCAACCGCCTGAAAACGCCGAGGAACCGTCAATAAACCACCGCAAATCGCTTTCACAATCGCCAAGCTGCGCTAGACTGCCTGACGAAAAGACTTGCAGCTCATCGGGAAGAGCGCCCGCTGCCGCCCGACCGGGAAGGAAACCATGTCAGACCGCGCACCGTCGATCTATTCGGCCTCCGATGAGTTCGTCAAACACGCCCATATCGATGCCGAGGGCTATGCCGCGTCCTATGCCGCCTCGATAGACGACCCGGACAGCTTCTGGGCCGCTCAGGCGCAGCGCATCGACTGGATCAAACCCTTTACCCGCGTCAAGAACACCAGTTTTGCCAAGGGTGCGGTGTCGATCAAATGGTATGAGGATGGCACGCTGAACATCTCGGCCAATTGCATCGACCGCCACATGCTGACCCGCGCCAACCAGACCGCCATCATCTGGGAGCCGGATGACCCCAAAACCCCGGCCCGCCACATCAGCTATGCGCAACTGCTGGAGCAGACCTGCCGCCTTGCCAATGTGCTGAAAGCCCAGGGTGTCCAAAAGGGTGACCGCGTCGTGCTTTACCTGCCGATGATCCCCGAAGCGGCCTATGCCATGCTGGCCTGCGCCCGCATCGGCGCCATTCATTCGGTGGTCTTTGGCGGCTTTTCGCCCGACGCGCTGGCCAGCCGGATCAACGATTGCGGCGCGAAGATCCTGATCACCGCCGATTTCGGCCCGCGCGCCGGCCGCAAAACCCCGCTCAAGGCCAATACCGATCAGGCGCTGCGGCATTGCAGCGAAGCGGTGAAATGCCTGGTGGTCAAGCATACCGGCGACCAGACCCATTGGAACGCGGCCCGCGACATCGACCTATCGGCCGAAATGGCCGCCGCCGCCCCCTATTGCGCCTATGCCGAGATTGGTGCCGAAGACCCGCTGTTCATCCTGTATACCTCAGGCTCGACCGGCAAGCCGAAAGGCGTCCTGCATAGCACCGGCGGCTATCTGGTCTTTGCCGCGCTGACCCATCAGATGACCTTCGACTACCATGACGGCGATGTGTTCTGGTGTACCGCCGATGTCGGCTGGGTCACCGGGCACAGCTATATCATCTATGGCCCCCTTGCGAATGGTGCCACCACGCTGATGTTCGAAGGGGTGCCGACCTTCCCCGATGCCGGACGGTTCTGGCAGGTGATCGCCAAGCACCGCGTCAACCAATTCTACACCGCCCCCACCGCGATTCGCGCCCTGATGGGCCTTGGCACCGAATTTCCGGCCCAGCACGACCTGTCCAGCCTGAAACTTCTGGGCACCGTGGGCGAGCCGATCAACCCCGCAGCGTGGGACTGGTATTTCCAGAACATCGGCAAGGGCCGCCTGCCCATCGTCGACACCTACTGGCAGACCGAGACCGGCGGCCATGTCGTCACCCCGCTGCCCGGTGCCATCCCGCAAAAGCCCGGCTCGGCCACCAAGCCGTTCTTCGGCGTCAAGCTGGCAGTGCTGGACCCCGCCACCGGCACGTTGCAGACCGAGGCTGCCTGCGAAGGGGTTTTGTGCATCACCGACAGTTGGCCCGGCCAGATGCGCAGCCTCTGGGGCGACCATGCCCGTTTTGAGCAGGCCTATTTCGGCCAGTATCCCGGCTATTACTTCACCGGCGACGGCTGCCGCCGCGACCCAGACGGCTATTACTGGATCACCGGAAGGGTCGATGACGTGCTGAACGTCTCAGGCCACCGCCTTGGCAGCGCCGAGGTCGAATCGGCGCTGGTCGCCCATCCATCGGTTGCCGAAAGCGCTGTTGTCGGCTACAACCATGCCATCAAGGGCCAGGGCATCTACGCCTATGTCACGCTGATGCAGGGGGAGCAGCCGACCGAAGCGCTCAAGGCCGACCTGATCAAATGGGTCCGCGCCGAAATCGGCCCGTTTGCCGCGCCCGATCTGATCCAATGGGCACCCGGCCTGCCCAAGACCCGCTCGGGCAAGATCATGCGCCGCATCCTGCGCAAGATCGCCGAGAATGACTACGCCACTCTGGGCGACACCTCGACACTGGCCGATCCTGCTGTGGTTGAGGATCTGATCGCCAACCGGATGAACAAAGGCTAAACCGGGCTCAGCGCTTGCCGTAATACAGGCCCACGACATGCTCGGCCTCGGCAAAAAACAGCCAACGGGCGGCAAGGGCGCCGATCAGGTGGACGGTGGCGGCGCTGCCGATCGTCGCCACATAGACCGGCAGGACCAAAAGCATCAGCATCGGCATCAGGCAGGCGCAGATCAGCACCAGCCCGCGCAGCTTTTGCGCATGTTTGCGCGCCACGACAAAGATCATCTCGCGCAACAGGTAGTTGCCTGCCGTGTGGGCCTGTTCAAACACCTCTACCTTACCGATGAACCCCAGCCCGGTTGCTGACCCAATACTTACAGCACGGCGCATGAATTGCCCGTCGCCGATGCGCCAGACCACGACCAGACCCAGACCCAGTGCGGCAAGCAACCAGCGCGCCACCACCACTTGCCCGGACAGCATAGCCCCTCCGGTCAGCGCAAAGCTGAGGAACACCAAAGGAGTGCTCCAGTGATGCCAGCGCGGCACCGCCTTGATCTGGGTGTAGATCATCGCGGTGGTGAATACGGTCAGCAGCGCCAGAGAACCGCCGGCCCAGCCCCACAGCCGCGGCCAGCCCAACCCCAGCCAATCGGACAGCGCCATCGGTGCCAGCACAAGCAGCGCCAAAACCGCGGCCCAGGCCTCGCGGCTCAGCCAACTGCTGCGCCATTGGGTGAACGCCAACAGCACCCTTTGCGGGTTGCCAAGGTGAAAGGTCGAGGCCAGAATCCCGCCGAGCGCCAGCCCGTAACCCAAGCCCCACCACAAGAACCCAACCCAGCCAGCAGCCAGCGCTGAGCCAAAACCAAGCCAGGCCAGCAGCCCAAAGCCAAGGCCAGACAGCACGGAAAACAAGATGACGGAAGGGGCCGGATGCATCAGATCTTTTTCAGAATGCTGTCCAGCCAACCGGCAAAGCCACTGGCCTGAATGTCCAGCAAGGGCGCCAGCGGGCTCGCCTCGCATGGCTTGTCCTTCTTGCGTGGGGCCAAGTATTTGTTGACCGGCTTGGTGCCCATTTCGGGCATCAGGTCATAGCCGCCCCTCTCACGGGTCAGTTTGCTGACATTGCTCTCAGGGTCGGCAAAATCGCCAAAATGGCGCGCTCCGATCGGGCAGGCCATCACACAGGCCGGCTGGCGGTCCTCTTCTAGCAGGTTCTCGTTGTAGATGCGGTCAACGCACAAAGTGCATTTCTTCATGACACCCACCGCCGCATCCATCTCGCGCGCGCCATAAGGGCAGGCCCAGGCACACAGGCCGCAACCGATGCAGATATCCTCATCGACCAGCACGATGCCATCTTCCTGGCGTTTATAGCTGGCCCCGGTCGGGCAAACCGTGACACAGGGCGCATCCTCGCAATGCAGGCAAGAGCGCGGGAAATTGATGATTTGCCCCGGCCCCTGAGCGGGTTGCACCTGATAGGAGTGAACCCTGTTGAGAAAGGTGCCCGAAGGGTTGGAGCCGTAAGGGTTCTGATCGGACAACGGCGCACCATAACCCTGATCGTTCCAACTCTTGCAGGCGGTGACACAGGCCTGACAGCCGACACAGGTGTCCAGATCGATCACAAGTCCAAGCTTCTTGTCAGTGTGGGTGGGAAGTTGCGTCATCTTTTGTCACCCTGCGGCACAACCCGGGCAATCGGCGGGAATGCTGGCTCTGACTGCGCCTTTGGCCCGACGTTTTCAAGCCTGACCCGCAAGTCGAACCAGGCCGCTTGCCCGGTCACCGGGTCCGAATTGGAATAGCGCATACCGTCGCCCTTTTCAGGTAACAACTCGCTGATCAGATGGTTCAACAAAAAGCCCTCCACAGCCTCGCTCGCACCTTCATCCAGCGCCCAGGCCCCCTTGCGCTTGCCGATGGCATTCCACGTCCAGACCGTGTTTTCGTTCAGCGCGGCCATATGCGCCACCGGAGCGGTGATCGCACCGGTGGGCGAGATCACCCTGGCATAATCGCCCTCCTTGAAGCCATGCTCCGTCCAGATCCTCGTCGGCACATAGAGGAAATTCTTGCCCCTGATCTGCCGAAGCCAGGCATTCTGGCTGCCCCAGGAATGGTACATGTCCATCGGTCGCTGGGTCAGCGCATGGATCGGATAGCCCCAACCCGCAGCCTCCAACGCGCCAAACGGCGGATACCAGATCGGCAAAGGGTCCATCGCCTGCTTAAGGCGCGCGCGCAGATGGTCGGGTGGCTGAAACTGTCCGTGACCCTCAGCCGCCAGTTGAAATTTTCGCATCGGCTCGGACCAGATGTTGAACAGATAGGGCTGAGGGCTCTCATAGAACGAGGTTTTGACCGCCCAATCCTGATAGGCGGCGTTCCACGGTTTATAGAACAAGGCTTCCTGCGGCACATGGGCCTGATAAAAGCTGCCGTTGGCGATATAGGCGGCGATCTGGTTGGGATTGGCCTCGCCCCTGCCCTCTTGATCACCCGCGGCCCCACGAAAGCCGATCAGCGGCCCGACGCCTGGCCTGCGAATGTGGTTCTGGATATAGTCGGCATAATCCTTGAATTTCGGGCTGCCATCCGGGTTGACCATCGGCGCCAGACCCAACCGCGCCCCAAGATCCAAGAGCACCGACTGGAACCCCCGCACCCCGGCGTGTCCGGGGCGGTCAGGCTCGGTCACCGGCCAGCGGATGCTGTCGCCAGCCGCCTCAGGCACCGAAATCGGGCGGTCGAGCAGCGAAATGCAATCGTGCCGCTCCATATAGGTGGTGTCAGGCAGGATCAGATCGGCATAGGCCACCATTTCACTGGCATAGGCGTCCGAATAGATGATGCGCGGGATGACATATTCGCCGTCCGCCCCCTTGTCGGTCAGCATCTCCAGCACCCGGCCGGTGTTCATCGACGAATTCCACGCCATGTTCGCCATATATAAAAACAGCGTGTCGATGCGGTAAGGATCACCGGCATGGGCATTGGGGATCAACATATGCATCAGGCCATGGGCGCTGAAGGGGTTTTCCCAGGTGAAGGCCTTGTCGATCCGGGCCGGCGAGCCGTCGTCCTTCAGCGCCAATTGCTCCGGCCCCCGGACATAGCCCAGATGCGGCCCGGCCAAGGACTTGCCGGGAACCGCGTTGAAATGCGGGGTCGGATGCGCCTCGACCGGTTTGGGATAGGGCGGCTTCAGGCGGTAACCGCCCGGAACCTCAACCGTGCCAAGCACGATCTGCAACAGATGCAGGGCGCGGCAGGTCTGAAAGCCGTTGGAATGGGCCGCGATGCCGCGCATGGCGTGGAAACTGACCGGACGGCCCGGCATGGTCTTGTGGTGATTGCCGCGAAAATCCGTCCAGGGTTGTGCCACCTCAATGGCCTGGTTGAAGGCGACATCGGCCAGTTCAGCCGCCAACTGATGGATCCGCAGCGCCGGAATGCCGCAGCGTTCTGCCACCGCCTCGGGCGCATGCTCGGGCGACAGATAGCGCTCGGCCATGTGCTGAAACACCGTGCGGTGGCCCTGATAGACAGCCCCCAGATCAGGCTCCACCCCTTTGCCGTCCCAGGGTGCCGGCATGCCGGTGCGGCGGTCAATCACGAAGGGCTGGCTCTCGGCGTTCTTCAGGATCAGGCCCTTTTCGGGCCCGGCGGTTTCATTGATCAGCAAGGGCGCATTGGTGAATTGGGCCAGATAGTCCAGATCGACCTTGCCCGCCACCAAGAGGCAATGGATCAGCGCCAGGATCAGCAAGCCATCGGTGCCCGGCGTGATGCCCAGCCAGTCGTCCGCAATCGCGTTGTAGCCGGTGCGGATCGGGTTGACCCCGATCACCCGCGCGCCGCGCCCCTTCAACTTGCCCAGACCAATCTTGATCGGGTTTGAATCGTGATCCTCGGCGACGCCGAACAGCACGAACAGCTTGGTGCGGTCCCAATCGGGCTGGCCAAACTCCCAAAACGCCCCGCCGATGGTATAGATGCCTGCCGCCGCCATGTTGACCGAGCAGAACCCACCATGGGCGGCATAGTTCGGCGTCCCGAACGCTTGCGCCCACCAGCCCGTAAAGCTTTGCGACTGGTCGCGCCCGGTGAAGAAGGCCAGCTTTTCCGGTGCCGCCTCATGCAAGGGCTTCATCCAGGACACCGCCAGCCCCAGCGCCTCCTCCCAGGAAATCTCCTCAAACGCCCCCGACCCGCGCGGACCAACCCTTTTCAAGGGCGCGCGCAGCCGCGATGGCGCGGTGATCTGCATGATGCCGCTCGCACCCTTGGCACAGATCACGCCTTGGTTGACCGGATGATCGCGGTTCCCGTCGATATAGCTGACCCGTCCGTCCTTGAGGTGAACATTGATCCCGCAGCGACAGGCGCACATGTAGCAGGTGGTCTTGCGAACCTCGTCCGAGACATGGGGCGAGGTGTCGAGTTTTCGCGCATCCATCGCGTTCTGCCACCCTGTTTCGCCCGGAACGGCGTTTGCCAAAGCGCCGCCATATCCGGTCTGTCTTCCCACATTGGGCAGGAAAATCGGGAAGTTGTCCAGCCCTGACATTGACTGGACCCCAGCACTCCCCGGGCTGGCCCAGCCACATTTGCGCCAATTTCCCCGGCGGTTGCGCAAAGCCCCATCCGACAACATCATCGCCGCCAACCACTCGGCCGTCCCGCCGCCCACATTGACGATGCCCGGACCAGTTCACCCGCGCAACTTCCCGACAATTCGACCAAAATTTCGTTTCATCTCGGCGAAAATACTCCACGGGGGGTGTGGGGGGGGGGGTGTGGGGGGATGTGAAATCCCCCCACCCTTTTTCAACCCGCCTTGCGCGTCGGCACCCGCGCCCATTCCCTCACCCAAACGCCATGCGCCTCCTGCAGGTCATGGGTCAGGCACCCAGCCGCTCTGAATTGATATCCGTAAGATCATGCAGATCCCGCTCAAGCATCTCGTCCTGCGCATGGGCCTGATGCGGGTGCCCGCCCTTCTGGTCGAAAGCGCCCTCGCGATCACCTCGGTCGCGAGATGCGTCAGGCTTCACTTCGATCAGCCAGTTCTGCCATCAGTTCAAGGCAGCCTAGGGTGCCTCGCCCAAAACGCTGCGCTCCCAGTATCTCGGCTGAGTTGACGGGAAAGGATGGTACCGACTCCCCGGCTTGAACGGGGGACCTCTAGATCCACAATCTAGCGCTCTAACCAACTGAGCTAAGCCGGCACACCTTGTTGCTGCGCGCAGCGCCCGGGTCGCATTAGTGCCAAGCGGCAATAGGGTCAAGGCGAATCAGGCTTGCCTGCGCACAAGATACAGCAAGGCCAGCACGATGGCGACGCCAATCAGCGCCTGCGGCCCCACGGCCGCGATCAGCCCGGTCAGGTTGCTGACGACCGACCCGACATAGGGGCCAGCGTCCGCCCCCAGCAGAATGTAGACCAACACAACGAATGCCACGAACACAAAGCCCGCTTCGGTGATGCGGAGGAACAGTCCGGTTACCGAAGCCAAGCCGCGGGCAAACGTCATACGGTCTTCTGCTGGGGGCGGCGTTGTCATGGCGGCTTACTTGTTCTGGATCAGCCAGAGCACGACGCCAAGCGAGATCAGTCCGGCCAGACCGTTGCCGCCCAGCGTTACCACCAGTTCGGTGATATTGCCGACCACGTTCGGAAAGAAGGACATGCCCGCCTGTCCGACCAGAAGCGAGGCCACGATGGCCAGCGCCAGAAGCGCTATGCCAAGGTCGGTGATGCTGCTGATCACCTTGCGTACGGTATCGAAGTTCATTTTTCTACCTCTCCGTCTCGTTTCGGGACTATCCCGTTTGAGAACATTTTCCGGACCCTGCATGTGCTGCCCGCCCGTCATATTCATCGGCAGCAATCCGCCTAGTCAAGCAGAATCTGTGGATAACATCCGTTTTCACCCGTTCTTGCCATTTTGTCACCATTTTCCCGCAGCGGACTTGTTGCCGCCCAACCGTGAATCCGGCTTTGAATCGGTCAATCCCCGGCTTGACTTGGCCGCCAGCCGCGCCCAAACCGCCAAGGGAAACCGGACCTGGGGCAAGTATGGGCATCGACAAGCCAAGCGACATCGCCGCGAATATCCAGATCGGCCCGACCGATCAGGGCATGGTCCGCATCTATATCGAGGCTGAAGGCGGCATTGACCTGCCGTTGGACTTCGACCCCGAAGAGGCCGAGGAAATCGCCGGAGAACTGCGCAGCGCAGCCGAGGCCGCCCGCGCCATCGGCTCGCG
>JBCKXH010000031.1:0-22206 GCA_038921555.1 Paracoccaceae bacterium | reverse complement strand
TTCCGGGGCGATAGAGCCGCCCGCCAGCGTCGCGCGCGAGCGTCCGCGAGCGGGTTTGTGCTGTAGCAATGCGAGGGTCATCGCGGCTTTCAGCCCACTCCTCGGCTGCACGCAATCTGCTCGGGTGACCAGCGACGATGAGTGAGGCGGCTCAGGACGAAGCGATGGATCGCGCTGCCCTCGATGAGCCTGCGCCCGCGCCGGCATCGCGCGCGGCGAACCTCATACACCAGCCGTGCCGCCTGCGGGCAATAGCCACCGTCGTCCTCACGGCCCCGGGCCAACTCGCGCAGCCTCGCCCGCGCGATGAACAATGGCAGACGGCGTTCATCAATGCAAACGTCCGGGATGGAACACATATGTCAAAGATTATTTACATCAGCTTTCGCCGTTGACCTCGGTGCCGATAGGCCGTCACTGTGCGGCGCGATGCGGCGGTCGAAAGCGGTGGACACTATGGCAAAGCGGGCACTGATCACCTGGGGCGGTTGGCCGAGGCATGAGCCGGACAAGGTGGCGGCGCTGTTTGCCCATGACCTGCGTGACGCCGGGCTCAAAGTAGAGGTGACCGACACTCTGGCCTGCTTTGACGACAAGGCGGCGCTGGAGGCTTTGGCGCTGATCGTGCCGATCTGGACGATGAGCACCATTGAAAAGGAGCGCACGCAGAATGTGGCGGACGCGGTGGCGGGCGGGGTCGGGTTGGCAGGCTGCCACGGCGGCCTGTGCGACGCTTTTCGCAACGACGTGCTGTGGCAGTTCATGACCGGCGCGCAATTTGTGGCGCATCCGGGCAATGACGGGACCGAATACCGGGTGCGGATGGTGTCAGATGACCCGCTGGTCGCCGGAATCGGCGATTTCGACGTCACGACCGAGCAATATTACCTGCATGTCGATCCGGCAGTGAAGGTCCATGCCGTTTGTGACTTTCCGCTGGCCAGCGGCCCCCATGCGGCCAACGGGCCGGTGGCGATGCCGGTGGCATTCACCAAGCTATGGGGCAAGGGGCGGGTCTATTACAACGCGCTGGGCCATCAGGCCAAGGTGATCGACCATGGTCCGGCCCGCGAAATGATCCGGCGCGGAACGCTTTGGGCGGTGCGGTGAGATGCGATGTGGCGGATATTGGCCATTCTGGGCGGGGTAAGCGGTGCTGCGGCGCTGTCGCAATTTCCCGAGTTTTCGCAGCAATATCTGCAGCGGCTGGCGGGCAAGGTTGATGTCCTGACTGCGGTCGCCGCGCAGTTTGATGCGACGGCGGCCAGGAACGGCCTGACCCGCGAGGCGGCGCTGGCCGCGCTGACCGGCAGCCCGATCCTGACCGACCAACAGGCCGACATGCGGGCCACGCTGGCGCTACAGGCGCGTCTGGCCGACAATCTGGCGGCGCTGCGCGCGGCGGGCCCGTTGCAGCGTCTGACCATGCCGCAACGCTTTGGCGACGCCGCAACCCTTCGGGCGACCTGGGCCGACTACAGGCCGGCGGTTCCGGCAACCACCGAGGGGGCGATTTCGGCGGGTTTGGGCTATGTCGGGGGCTGGTTCGGCGTGGCGGCGGTCTTGCGGCTGTTGGGGCTGTTCTTTCGCCGACGCCGCGTCGGGTAAGGACTGACCCAACTGAATGAAGGGTGACTTCGGGTGGCACGACCGGGATGGGTCTTGACGGAATTGTGCTTCGGTCGCGCAATGTCGTCGCGCCGCCAAATCCGACCATGTGACCTGCAGTTCAAAGCCGTGCAGGCGGGGTTGGTCGGCTTCTCGGGGGAGGGAAAGATGGTCACGGTTGCCAGAGGCTGATCCGAAACTGGTTGAATGAATTCAGCAGGTTGTGAGTCTGTTTGGTTGCGAAACTGAATGGAGATCACCATGGCTTGGAGCGAATTCACCCGTCGGCGATAGGAGCGCAGCAGCGGCAAATAGGCAAGCGATATGACTGACGCGGAATGGGCACTGGTGGTGCCGCCGATGCCGCTGGAGACGATGCTGCGGGTGTATTTCCTGCAGAACTGATATGGCCTGAGCGATCCGATGGCGGAAGAGACGCAATCCGCAGGTTCCGGCGCAGGCTCGCCGAGGGGAGAGGCCTGATCCGGCAGCGCACTGACGATCCTGGCCGAGACGGGCGGCCTGCGGCGGCTCCATCCTCACCGCCAGTTTCTGAAGTTCTGCGGCATGGCTCGGGCAACCCTCCGATCGGGCATGTTGCGCGGTCGAAGCAAGATCTCCAGATATGGCAATGCCCATATCCCACGAAATTCCCACCTCCGGCGCACCTTACGGCTCGCCGGGCAAACCGCTGTGGCCCGCGATACGTTTCGCCTCGGTCAGGATTGGCGAGGTGTCAGACAGGGCAAACTGGCCGCGCACGGTCTTCTGGATGCGCCCGTCGCGCAACAGCTTGCCGAAGCCGCGCAGGCTGTCTTCGCGGTTCAGTTCGGCCAGTTGCGGCAGCGACGAGATTTGTTGGAACAGCAGGGGCCGGGTGAAGCTGGGACGTTCCAGCACCAGCGCGCAATAGGCGCCCGCTGCTTCGATCAATTCGGCCATGGTACCCGCCCCCAGACTTTCGGCAAACTCGGCAAAGCTTTGTCTGGAGCCGTCGGCAAAAATGTTCCCCAGCGCCTCGGGCGCAAGGTCGCTGTCTTCGTCGCGGGCCAACTGGGTCGATACGGCCTGCGCCAGACCGCCCGAGGCCAGACCGCCCGAGGCCAGACCGCCCGAGGACACCCGGCGCGGGCGCACCGGCATGACTGGACCGGGTTGCGACGCAGGCGGGGGCACCGAAGGCACGATCTGTGGCATCGGGCGGTTGGCGTCGGCCACGGCGTCGCGTTTGCGGTCGATGCGCTGGGCCGAGACGAGGACCAGCGGTGCGGGACGGCCAGCCGAGGACAAAGGCGAGCCTGACGGGCGTACCGCCTGATCGAGATCCTTGCGATAGGGGTCCATCTTGACCTCGGCCACATCGGCCCTGAACTTGGCGGTGTTCTTGCGATCCGCCACATTGGCCTGAACGGCGGCCTTCAGATGGGCAATCGCCGAGCGGCGGCGCTTGATTTCGGGCACTTCCAGTTGCGAATTGGTTTCGGCCAGCAGCCGCTCAACCGCAGCCTCGTCGGCCGCCAGCATGGTTTCACTGGCCTTCTCAACCACCGACGCTGGGTCGGCCAAGGTGGCACCCCCGGCCGGGGTCGCCACCTCCATGGCAAGCGCGCCTTCAAGCTGCGCTTCGAGCGCCAGCCTGTCGGCCACAAACTCCGCGACCACTGCGGCAGGTTCAGCCGTTACCGGCAGGGTCTCGGCCTCAAGGGCGGCCAGAGTGCTCTGCAGATCGGCCTCGGCTTCGGGGCTGAGGGTTGCTGTGGCAGGCTCGGTCCGGGTCAGGGCCGGACGGATGGCCGGAACGGCTTCGGGCTTTTTGTCCAGACGGCGGATCTTGATGACCCGGGCACGGGCGCGCTGGATCTTTTCGGCCACGATCAGCGCCTCGGGCGAGGCTTCGATTACGGGCTGCCTGATCGCCGCGACAGTAGCTTTCTGAACGATCCGCGCGGGCACCTCGATTGGCGCCGCCTCGTCGTCCAGATCGGCGGCATCGTCGATGAGCGGCGTCGGTGCGTCCAGCGCTGACAGGACATCCAGATCAGATTGATCAGTATCTTCATCCGGCCCGTCAAATGCGTCGTCCTCGGGCAGGTCGGCAATCTCGGCGTCGTCCTCGGGCAAGGCGTCGTCGTTGTCGGCAAAGGCGGAACTGGCCGCAAAAGCGGCGGCCGCTTCGGCGGCGTTTGCCATGTCCTCGGCCAACTGATCGTCCTGAGCGATCAGACCTGCCAGCGTCTCTCGCAGGCGGTCCAGAACGGGTTCGGGTTCGGTCGGCTCGACATCAGGCAGCAAGTCCTCGGCAAGGGCTTGCGGGGCCGCGACCTCAGCCAGCGAGGCCACGGGTTCCGCGAGGACAGTCCAAACCGGCGTCTGAACGGGCGTTGCGGTCGGTTTGATCGGTGCGGGCGTGAACGCAGCCTCTGCGTCCTGATCCTCGGCATAGGCTTGAACATCGGCAAAGCGGTTGTTGATGTCGGCCAGAACCAGCGCGGCGGGTGCCAGAACTTGCGACTGGGCGGCGCGAAGGCGTGACAAGCGGGCTGCGGCGCTTTCGACAGCTGGGGCGGCCTCGGCTAGGTCGACAACCAAGGGGGCCAAACCTGAGGCCACGACCGGCGCGGGTGCCGGTATTGCGGAAGGACGCATCCCCGGCATGGTCACTCGGGGCTGCGGCGCTTCCGCGGCCGTCAGGGTCACACCATGGTCGCCGATCTTGGCGTCAACCCGGCGCTGAATTTCACGCTCGGCAATCCTGTGCAGCATGGCGGCGTCAGGGGTTGGCGGTTCCGCCCCGAAATAGCGGTCATCGGCGGCCAGATCGCGGAAATATTCCGCAATCGCCCGCATTGTGTTGAAAGGATCATCGAACCCCTCCAACGTGCAAGAGAAGGTTCCGTAGGATACCGTAAGAATCTTACTTGCACCGTTCATCGGATGCTCGCTTTCTGCCAAACTCGATACCGGTCACCTTAACGGGGCGAATGATCTAATCCGTGGACAAAACGGGGTGATTTGAAGGATTGATTGTGTCCCCGCAACAGGTGGCTTGCCGCAATTGAAAGCACAGTATCAGCATGAATGACGTGATTGTCCAATCATCTGCGGGGGTAACTCTGGCCGGAGGCGGTGGTTTTTCGGCGAAATTGCTGGAGATTGCCCGTGCGGTGGCCCCAAAACTGGTGGCGGCGGATGGTGGGGCCAACCGTTTGCTGGCTCTGGGCTGCCTGGCCGAGGCGGTGATCGGGGATCTTGATTCGATCAAGGCGGCGACGAAGCTGCGGCTCACGGGCAGGTTGCATAGGGTCACCGAACAGACGACCGGTGATTTCGACAAGGCGCTGCGCTCAATCGCGGCACCCTTCGTGCTGGGGATCGGATTCTGCGGGGCGCGGCTGGATCACCAGTTGGCCGTGCTGAACGGGCTGGTCCGTCACCCCGACAAGCGCTGTCTGCTCTTGAGCGGGCGGGATGTGACCTTTCTGGCACCGCGCGAAATTGACCTAGCGCTGCCCATCGGATCGCGGCTGTCGCTGTTCCCGATGGGTCCGGTTCAGGGCATGAGCGAGGGGCTGCGCTGGCCGTTGCAGGGGCGGCACTTTGCGCCGGGCGGGCTGATCGGCACCTCGAATGAGGTGACCGGCCCGGTCCGGCTGCGCTTTGACGCCGACCTGATGCTGGTCATCTTGCCTCGCTCGGCATTGGCGGTGGCATTGGATGCCTTCGGGATGAGCGGTGTTCGTGGCGGATGATGTAAAGCCCTGATCCCACGATCAGCACGATGCCGACCCAGGTCAGCCCATTGGGAAAATCGCCCCAGATCGCAAAGCCCAGCAAAACCGCTGTCGGCAGTTCCAGATAGTGCAGCGGGGCCAGCGTGGCGGCGGGGGCGTATTTCATGGCGGCGGTCATGCTCAGATGGCTGACGGCGGCCCAGAAGCCGACGCCGAACAGCCACAGCCAGTTCAGCGCATCGGGCAACACAGGGTCGAACTCGGCCAGACCGCTGCCATTGGCCAGCCACAACAGCGGCAGGCATATCAGGCTGCCGATGATCGAAGTGTGCAACTGCATGGTCACCGGATGGACCCGGTTCGCCATGGCTTGGGTGGCTATTTGGTAAAAGGAAAACCAAAAGGCGCAACTCAGCGGGAACAAGGCGACAAGGCCGTAGTTCTGAAGTGAGGGCTGGATGACCAGCATCGCCCCGGCAAAACCGACGCCCGAGGCATAGATGCGCCGCGCCCCGACCGGATTGCCAAAGATCGCCCAGCCCAGAAACATCAGCATGAAGGGCATGACGAAAACGATGGCAATGGCATCGGCAATCGGCATGTATTGCACCGAGGCGACAAAGCTGTAGGTCGACAGCAGCAGACAGAACGCCCGCACCACAAGCAGGATCAGATCGCGCCGGCTGGTCCGCCAGTCCAGCCGCAGCAGCAGAATGACCGGCAACATGCACAGGCCCTGAAACACAAAGCGCGCGGCGGTGATCTGGCCGACCGGGATGGCTTCGGTCGCCAGTTTGGTACTGGCGTCCAGCAGCGGCGCCAGGATGCAGAAGCCCAGCATCAGCAGGACGCCACGCGAAGTGCCCTTGGTGTTCAGCAATTGGGCACGTTGACCGCCAGCCCGCCCAATGAGGTTTCCTTGTATTTATCCATCATATCTTTGCCGGTTTGCCGCATGGTTTCGATGCAGACATCCAAGCTGACCACATGCACCCCGTCACCGCGCAGCGCAAGGCTGGCGGCCGAAATGGCATTCTCGATGGGTTTTTTCGCCATCAGGAATGTCCAAGAATGATGTCAGCGGGGTGGGGCGTGCCATCGGCGCTCGTAAGGAAGGTGTAACGGCCTATCAGGTAACTGGCCCAGGCGTCGGCAGGGTCATTTGCGATCAGCTCGGTCACCACGGGTCGGAAGACGCTTTCGATGCTTGTAGCATGAAAGCGCGAGGGATTGGCCAGCAGGCTTCGGAAGACGTCGAAGGCATCGTTTCCGAAGGACTGCAGTGCAGGGGCGGTGACCCTGTGCAGCGTCGCGTTTCCGGCCGCCGAGATATGGAGCACCATGACCCGAGACGCCCCATCCTCCTTTGCCTTTTCCATCCGCCATGCGAGCATCTGCTGCCGCAGAAGCTGGTAGAACGGCTCCCAGAAGAAATCGGAGACAGTGAGACCGATATCGGCCCGGATCGGGCCATCAGGTGCAAATGCCTTGTCAATGTAGCGGCACAGACGTGTGGGATTTCCCTTTGGATCGAGCGGCGTTCCGTAGGATTCCGTGTATTTCCATTCGATCAGAATGGTCGTGATCGTGCCCTCCGGATCGGCCATGCGTACGATTGCATCGGCGCTGGTGGCATTGGCCCCGCGTGTGGGCCCGGCGGTCCTGGGCCACTCGCCCAGATAGCTTTCCCGCCCGATCCATTCGAAATCGACAAAAATATCGTCGCCTGCGTTCCGTCCCACCGGCAGCATTTTCGGCGTAGTAATGCCGAGCGCTGAGCCGATCACCCGCGCCAGCGTTTCGGGCCGCCGCATCAGGGGGGCGAGGAAGTTCACGCAACAGACCTGCGACGAGAGGGCATGATTGCTGTGCTGGTGCCATTGGATCGGGGAGTTAACCGCGGAGAAGTGGTCCAGAACGTCCTGCCGGAATGCAGGATTGAGGTTCTGAGCCATTTCGTCTGCAATCAGCCGGTATGCCCAACCCTGCATCAGATGGTCTTGCTGGAAGCGAGAGAAGAAGGCGATTTGCGCATGGCGCTGCGACTTGGAGAAGGTGGTCATTCGGCTACCCCGAGTGAAAGCATGTTTTTTCGATCATTGCGACCGAAATGGCATTGATGGCGCCCAGCCCGTTACGCGCGATGCAGGGTATCTGCCACAGCCCCTGAAACACAAAGCGCGCGGCGGTGATCTGGCCGACCGGGATGGCTTCGGTCGCCAGTTTGGTACTGGCGTCCAGCAGCGGCGCCAGGATGCAGAAGCCCAGCATCAGCAGGACGCCGCGCGACGTGCCCGTGGTGTTCAGCAATTGGGCACGTTGACCGCCAGCCCGCCCAATGAGGTTTCCTTGTATTTATCCATCATATCTTTGCCGGTTTGCCGCATGGTTTCGATGCAGACATCCAAGCTGACCACATGCACCCCGTCACCGCGCAGCGCAAGGCTGGCGGACGAGACGGCCTTGATGGCGCCCAGCCCGTTACGCTCGATGCAGGGCACCTGCACGAGGCCCATCACCGGGTCGCAGGTCATGCCCAGATGATGCTCCAACGCGATTTCGGCGGCGTTCTCAATCTGCTCGGGGCTGCCCCCCAGCACGGCGGCCAACCCGGCGGCGGCCATTGCGGCGGCGCTGCCGACCTCGGCCTGACAGCCGCACTCGGCCCCCGAGATGCTGGCGTTGTGTTTCAACAATCCGCCAATGGCCGCAGCGGTCAACATGAAATCCGCGATCCGGCTGGTTGACGCGCCCGGCACATGGTCAAGGTAATAGCGCAGCACGGCAGGCAGCACTCCCGCCGCCCCATTGGTCGGCGCGGTCACCACCTGCCCGCCGTTGGCGTTTTCCTCGTTCACCGCCATGGCATAAAGCACCATCCAGTCGTTGATCACATGCGGTGCTACCATGTTCAGCCCGCGTTCGGCCAGCAGCGCCTCATGGATGCCCTTGGCCCGGCGTCGCACTTTCAGCCCACCGGGCAGGATGCCGCTGCCTGCCATCCCGCGATTGATGCAATCGTTCATCACCTGCCACAGCCGTGCGATGCCCTGATCAATCTCGGCCAAGCTACGGAATTTCAACTCATTCGCCAGCTTCATCCCGGCGATGGTCAATCCCGAGGCCTTGGCCATCGCCAGCATTTCATCGGCGGACTCAAATGGATAGGGTACATCGGCCCTCGCCTTGGCCTTTGTGCCGCCCGCATCGCGCTGTTCGGCCGCCGTCAGCACAAAGCCGCCGCCGATCGAGTAGTAAGTCTCCGCAAGAATCACGTCACCCTGGGCATCCATGGCCTTCAGGATCATGCCGTTGGCGTGACCGGGCAGGGCGGGGCCATAGTCGAAGGTCAGGTCGGCCTTGGGATCAAAACGCAGATCGGGCAGGCCGGGCGGGCTGATCCGATGGGTCTCGCGGATGGTGGCCAGCATCGCCTCGGCCGCCTCAGCGTCATAGGTGGCGGGCACAAACCCCGCCAGCCCCAGGATCATGGCGCGGTCGGTGCCATGGCCGATCCCGGTGAAGGCCAATGAACCATGCAGCGAGGCTTTGACGCCGCTGGGATGGAAGGGTGAGGCGCGCAGCAGGTCCAGAAACCGCGCCGCTGCGATCATCGGCCCCATGGTATGCGATGATGACGGGCCGACGCCCACCTTGAACATCTCAAAGACGGAAAGGAACACTTGGACCTCAGGGATTGCTGAACGGCGTGGCGCCCAGATTTTCCGCCGCAGCAACGGTCCTTGTGGCGGGTCGGGCCTCCAGACCGCTCAGGACGCGGTGCAGGGCGGGATAGTTCGCGATGGGGAAATCATCGGCCAGCCAGCGCAGCAGAACCGCAAGGTAATAGCCCAGCGCTGTGGCTGCGTTCTGCGACAGGAAGGAGGGGTTGTCACCTTCGACCATGGCCTCCAGAATGGTCAGCAGTTCGGTCAGTCTGGCCTTGGCATGAGAGACGGCGGCGGCGCTGTTTTCCGGCCCCGCCGTGCGTTCGGGGTGGTAAAGCTGCATCAACTGCGGGTGGATATTGGACGAGGTGAAGAACAGCCATTTCAGGAATGCCGCCCGCTCCGGGCTGCCCGGTGCCGGGGCAAGGCCGGGGTGACGCTCGCAGAGGTAAAGCAGAATGGCGGCGGTTTCAAAGATCGCGCCATCCGGGGTTTCCAGCACCGGAATCAGGCCAAGCGGGTGCAAGGCGCGGTAGGCCGCACTGCCCAGCGCGCCACCACCCGCCCGGTCGATCAGCCGCACCTCATAGGGCTGGCCCATCTCCTCCAATAGCAGCCTGACGATCAGCGAAGCGGTGTCGGGGAAATCGTGCAGAACATACATGGCGGCCTCCTTGCTCGCCGCCACTATGGCGTGGCGGTCCGCCAGCGGCGAGCGAAATGCGACCCTTGATGCCGCAAAACCGCGTCTCTACGGGTCACCGACGCGCCATCTCTCGGCGCGCCGGGTCGGCGGGTGCCGTCTTGCCGGTCAGAACAGGTCGAAATTCGCCGCCGACAGCGATGCCACCCCGGTCAGCGTCACCACCGCCACGCTTGCCGCGCTGCCGGTGCCATCCGCGTCCCAATAGAGCACGTCATTGGTGGTGTTGAAGATGAAGGTGCCGACGGCTTGCGTCGCCGCGGTGCCATTGACTAGGTGCAGGGTGGTCGAGGCGCCAAAGTCGGACATATGGAATTGCAGCACGTCCTGATTGGCACCGGCAGCGGCGGAGAAATCACTGATGACATCGCCTTGGCCAAATTCCCAATCACCGCGCCAGACGAAAGTATCCGCCCCACCGGCGCCGGTCAAAGTATCTTGCCCGCCATTGCCCTCAAGAATATTTACCCCGGCCGACCCCTTGATCCGGTCCGCCGCATGGCTGCCACGGATATTCTCGATCGAAATGGCGTTCTCGACATTGCCAAAGCCATCGTCCAGAATCTGCCCGGTGGCACGGGTCAGGTCCACATTGCTCCCGGTCGAGCCATTGACGAAGTCCCAGTCAAGACGCAGCAAGTCGCTGCCACCCTGCCCGTCATAATTGTCGCGCCCTTCTCCTCCGGCAAAGGTGTTGTCGGCGGAAGATCCAACGAACACATCATTGTATCTTGTGCCACCGACGCTTTCGATGTTGATCGTCTTGTCGATATTGCCGAACCCGTCCCTGATGCGGCCATAGATATTGCCGCCACCGGTTGAGGTTTCCAGATCGACCACGATGCCGCGCTTGCCGCCGGTCCAAGTGTCATTGTCATACCTTACCCAGTCCTCGCCACCACCGCCATTCAATGTGTCAACGCCACGGCCACCTGAGAAGTCGTCCCCATTGGCGCCGCCCAGAAACCGGTCATTCGCGACCGAGCCGATGTAGGATTCGATCCCGGAAACCTGATCGGTAAAGCCCCAGGCGTCGATGACGGTTCCGGCGGCGACATTGACGACGATGCCCTGGCTGATCGACATCCCTACGTCCCAGTTCGTCTCATTGAACCACAGGGTATCCCAGCCATCGCCGCCATTGATGGTGTCGTGGCCCATGCTGCCATAGATGTTGTCGTCGCCGCCCTTCATGTTGAAGACATCGTTTCCGGCATTCATACCCAGAAAGTTTTGCTGCCAGTCATCGCCCTCGGTGCCATTGATCACGTCATTGCCCGAAAGCAGCATCGACCAGGCGTTTTGGGGCAGACTGCCGCCCCAATCGCCGCCGGGATAAAAGAACCCGAAGACATTCCGATAGAACAGCCCGAAGTCGCTGGCCAGGGTGTTCGGCGCGATATTGGCCACGCTCACCACCATGGCACCGCCGGGGTTGGAAATGACGATCTTGCTGATCGTGCCGCCGGTCGGGCCGTCGCTGTCATAGGTGAAACCGCTGCCCGCGACGGTGACCTTGTAGCCGGCAAAG
This sequence comes from Paracoccaceae bacterium, assembly GCA_038921555.1. GTDB lineage: Bacteria > Pseudomonadota > Alphaproteobacteria > Rhodobacterales > Rhodobacteraceae > Stagnihabitans. The sequence continues at coordinate 10,965 of JBCKXH010000031.1, read as the reverse complement.
TTATGTCCCGGCGGATAGGTGAAAATGAACCGGGTCGCCGTCTGGTTGTTGACCACGGTTTCGGGCGGGGCGTCCAGCAGATTCCCCGGCCAACCGTTCAGTGATCCGTATAGTTCTGTCAAAGTCACAATTGCCATGGAATTCCCTTTTTTCGTATCGGCCCGTGTCAGGCCTGTTGAGGATTGCGGTATCCGAAATCTCATGCAGCATATCACCCACGCGCAGCAATCATAGTTATTTCATGCGGGGCGCGCTCCGGCATAATACCCCCTCGCCCCTTGCCCCGCTCTTGCCTATAAGCCATCTCAACCCCAAGGAGACCGTCATGCCCGCCGACCTTTCCCCGATCGACAAGGCCAAGTTCGTCGCCGCCAAGCGCGCTGTGGAATTCGTGCAGACCGGCATGAAGGTCGGGCTTGGCACCGGCTCGACTGCCGCCTGGATGGTGCGCTGTCTGGGTGAGCGGGTGCGGACAGAGGGTTTGCGGATCAAGGGCGTGCCAACCTCGATGCGCACGGCGGAACTGGCGCGGCAGGTCGGCATTCAGGTCATCTCGCTGGATGAGGCCAAGTGGCTGGACCTGACCATCGATGGCGCGGATGAGTTTGACCAGAACCTCTGCCTGATCAAGGGCGGCGGGGCGGCCTTGTTGCAGGAAAAGATCGTGGCGACCGCCTCGGATCAGATGATCGTGATCGCCGACGCCGCCAAAGAGGTGGCCCAGCTTGGCGCATTTCCCCTGCCGGTTGAGGTTATCCCCTTTGGCTGGCAGACCACCAAGGCGCTGATCGAGGAAACCCTGGTGTCGATGGATGTGATGAACCGTGAGGTGACGCTGCGGATGAACGGCGACCGCCCGTTGCTGACCGATCAGGCCAATTACATCTTCGATCTGCATCTGAAGCGGATCGGCAACCCCCGCCAACTGGCGCTGGTGCTGAACCAGATCCCCGGCGTGGTGGAGAACGGGCTGTTCATCGACATCTGTGATGTCGTGGTGATCGGCCATGCCGATGGCCGCGTGACGGTGCGCGACATCAATGCCGGCTCCGAACACGACGAGCGCATCGAATTTGCCCCCGATGAGAATATCTTCAGCGATCTGGGTGAGTAAGCGATTTGGGGGCCTGAGTAATCTGGGGGACAGCGTGTTCGACTACGATCTTTTCGTGATCGGTGGCGGCTCGGGCGGGGTTCGGGCGGCGCGGATTGCGGCTTGCGAGGGCGGCGCGCGGGTCGGGCTGGCCGAGGAAAGCCGGATGGGCGGCACCTGCGTCATTCGCGGCTGCGTGCCCAAGAAGCTGATGGTCTATGCCTCGGGCTTTTCAGAAGCCTTTGCCGAGGCGCGGGCTTTTGGCTGGGACATCGGGCCGCCAGCCAAAGACGGGGCAGCCGAATACCGGCCGCAGTTTGACTGGCTGCGCTTTCGTGCCGCACTTGCGGCGGAACTGACCCGACTGGAAGCCACCTATCGCAATACTTTGAATGGCGCCGGTGTCACCATCCATGATGCCCGCGCCGTGCTGGAGGATGCCCATAGCCTGCGCTTGGCGAGCGGTCAGCGCATCACCGCCAAACATATCCTGATCGCCACCGGCGGGCGGCCCTTTGTGCCGGATGTTCCGGGCGCTGAACTGGCCGTCACCAGCGATGCGATGTTCGATCTGCCCGCCTTGCCAGCCCGTGCCCTGGTGGTCGGCGGCGGCTATATCGCCTCGGAATTCGCCTGCATTCTGAATGGCCTGGGTGTCAAGGTCACGCAATACTACCGTGCAGGCCAAATTCTGCGCGGCTTTGATGACGAGGCGCGCGACCATGTGGCGGAGGGTATGCGCGGCCATGGCGTCGATATTCGCTGCCAGACCGATGTGGTGCGGCTGGACAAGGTGGCGGGTGGCATCAGGGTGACCGCGCAGGATGGTAGCCTGGCCGAGTTCGACCTTGTCCTCTATGCCACCGGCCGGATGCCCAATTCCGCAGGCATGGGGCTGGAGGCGCTGGGCGTTGCTCTTGGCGCGCGTGGGCAGATTAAGGTGGACGGCTATAGCCAGACCGCCGTGCCCTCGATCTATGCCGTGGGCGACGTGACCGACCGCATCAACCTGACCCCGATGGCTATTCGCGAAGGCCATGCCTTTGCCGATACATTGTTTGGCGGCAAGCCCCATCAGGCCGACCATGAACTGGTGGCCTCGGCGGTGTTTACCCAGCCCGAGCTTGGCAGCGTCGGTCTGGGCGAGGAGGCGGCGCGGGCCAGGGGGCCGGTGCATATTTACACCACGACCTTCCGCCCGATGCGCAGCGCCTTTGCCGGGCGGGCGGACAAGATGTTGATGAAGCTGGTCGTGGCGGCGGATAACGACCGGGTTCTGGGCTGCCATATCGTCGGACCGGACGCCGGCGAGATGATCCAGCTTGCGGCCATTGCCGTGAAGATGGGGGCGACCAAACAGGATTTCGACCGGACCGTGGCGGTGCATCCGACCATGGCCGAGGAATTGGTGACGATGCGCAAAGCGTCTCGTTTGGCGTGAGCGCTTGAATTTGGCCCGAAAATGCATAGTCTAGGGCTGACACGAAGGAAAAGGAAAAGCGGATGGCAGGCAGCGGTGGCCCTTGGGGCGGTAGTGGTGGCGGCGATGACGAGGAAGAGCGTCGCAAGGACGAGGGTCGCCGGGGTGGCGATGATCGGCGCAATGGCGACGACCAGCGGGGTCAGGGCCCGCAAATCCCGGATTTCGACCAGATGATAAAGCGCGGCCAGGAGCATTTGCGCGTCCTGCTGGGCGGTGGTGGTTCGGGCGGTTCGGGTCGGGGCGGTGGCACCGGCGGCGGCATCAACCGTCAGTCCGTATTCTTCGGGATCATCGGCCTGTTGCTGTTCTGGTCCTATTATTCGATCTACACCGTCAAACCGGAAGAACGCTCGGTTGAGCTGATGTTCGGCAAATTCAACGGCATCGGCGAAGAGGGGCTGAACTTTGCCCCCTGGCCCGTGGTCACCGCCCAGATCGTCAACACCACGCGCCAGAACACCACCGAGATCGGCACCGGAGCGGCGGGGGTGCTGGACGACGGGCTGATGCTGACCAGCGACCAGAACATCGTCGATATCGAGTTTGGCGTGGTCTGGAACATCAATGACCCGGCCAAGTTTCTGTTCAACCTGGCCGACCCTGAGGATACCATCCGCGCCGTTTCGGAATCGGTGATGCGCGACATCATCGCACGCTCTGCACTGGCGCCGATCCTGAACCGCGACCGCGGCATCGTCGCCGCGGAAGTCGGCCAGGAGGTGCAGAATACGCTGGACGGCTATAACAGCGGCATTTCCATCGTGCGGGTCAACTTCGACAAGGCCGACCCACCGAAAGAGGTGATCGACAGCTTCCGCTCGGTGCAGGCCGCCCAGCAGCAGCGCGACACTTTGCAGAAAGAGGCCGACGCCTATTCCAACAAGGTGACCGCCGCCTCGCGCGGCGAGGCGGCGGAGATCGAACAGCAGGCCCAGGGCTATTCGGCGCGGGTCGTCAATCAGGCCGAAGGTGACGCGGCGCGCTTTCTGTCGATCTATGCCGAATACGTGAAAGCCCCCGAGGTGACCCGGCAGCGGCTTTACATCGAAACCATGGAACTGGTTCTGGGAGGCATGACCAAAGTGATCATGGATAGCGCGGGCGCGCAGGGCGTCTTGCCCTATCTGCCGCTGAGCGACCTGATACCTGGCGCAAAAGGAGGGTCCAACTGATGCGTATGGCTTTCATCATTCCCGCTGTCGTCATTCTTGCCGCCACGGCGCTGTCCGTGGTCTACACCGTGGACGAACGCGAAAAGGTCCTCGTCCTGCAATTTGGCCAGATCAAGCAGGTCATCGACCAACCCGGTCTTTACCTGAAGGTGCCGTTCATTCAGGATGTCCTGCGCTATGACGACCGCATCCTTGGCCTGCCGACCAACCCGTTGGAGGTGACGCCGCTGGATGACCGCCGTCTGGTGGTCGATGCCTTTGCCCGCTGGCGCATCGTCGATCTGGAGAAATTCCGCCGTGCCGTGGGGGCTGGCGGCATTGATGCGGCCCGCGCCAACCTGGACAAGATCATCACCGCCGAGATCCGCGAAGTGCTGGGCGGGGTGCCCTCGCAAGCGGTGCTGTCGGGTGCCCGGGTCGGGTTGATGAACAAGATCCGCGACAATGCCCGTGACAAGGCGGCGACGCTTGGCATCGACGTGATCGACGTCCGCCTGACCCGCACCGACCTGCCCAAGCAGAACCTTGATGCGACCTTCAAGCGGATGCAGGCCGAGCGCCAGCGCGAGGCGGCGGATGAAGTCGCGCGCGGCAACGAGGCGGCACAAAAGATCAGGGCCGAGGCCGACCGTTCCGCCACCGAGATCACCTCGCAGGCCACCAAAGAGGCTGAGATCATCCGTGGTCAGGCCGACGCCAAGCGCATCGCCATCTATGCCGCAGCCTATGGCAAAGACCCGGAATTCTTTGCCTTCACCCGGTCGATGACGGCCTACCTGCGGGCAATGCCGGGGGGCAACTCCTCGATCGTGCTGTCGCCTGACAGCGAATTCTTCCGCTACTTCAATGCGAAAAGCCCAGACACGGCTCCGGCCACGCCTCCGGGCGCGGCAGCGGTCGCACCGGGGCCATGACCACCTCGCACGGAGTTCACGCGGCTTTGAGCCGAGGTGAGCACTCGTGCATTGCAAATTGCTGCGCCCTGTCGATGATGGGGCGTGACTTGGCCCGGCCCCGCAACACGCGGGGCCGCGCATATCGAGAGGAGTTCGAACGTGCTTCTTGCCACTTCCGCCAAACCCTATTCGCCAAAAGCCCCGAATTCGCCAAAAGACCGGACCAGACGCGCGCTGATCGCCTTTGGCCTTGGCCTGTCACTGACCCTGGCGCAGGTCGCACCTGGTGCGGCGCAGGGCCTGCCGCCCAGCTTTGCCGATCTTGCGGAAAAGTTCAGCCCGGCCGTGGTGGACATCACCACATCGTCGTTTATCGCCACCTCCGCCGATGGCCAGCCGCAGGTGCCGCCCGGATCGCCCTTTGAAAAGTTCTTCCAGGATTTCATGGACAAGAACGGCGATCAGGGTGGCCCGCCGCAACAGCAACAACCCGAACAGTCCGAAGCGCTGGGCTCGGGCTATATCATCTCGGCGGATGGCTATATCGTCACCAACAACCATGTGATCGCGGGTGCCGACGAAATTCAGATCGAGTTGTTCGGCGCTGACCACAAGACCTATACCGCCAAGCTGGTCGGCTCCGACCTCAAGACCGACGTGGCGCTGCTGAAGATCGAAAGCCCCGAGCCTTTGCCCTTCGTCGCCTTTGGCGACAGCGACAAGATGCGGGTCGGCGACTGGGTGATTGCCATGGGCAACCCGCTGGGGCAGGGCTTTTCGGTGTCGGCCGGCATCGTTTCGGCGCGTGGCCGCCAGTTGAACGGCACCTATGACGACTTTTTGCAGACCGATGCCGCGATCAACAAAGGCAACTCGGGCGGCCCGCTGTTCAACATGCAGGGCGAAGTGATCGGGATGAATACCGCGATCCTGTCACCCTCGGGCGGCTCGATCGGCATCGGCTTTTCGATGGCGTCCAATGTCGTCAGCAAAGTCGTTGATCAGTTGAAGCAATTCGGCGAGACGCGGCGCGGCTGGCTGGGTGTGCGGATACAGGACGTCACCCAGGACGTGGCCGACGCCATGGGTCTGGCCGATGCCAAGGGTGCGCTGGTGACCGACGTGCCGGACGGTCCGGGCAAGGATGCCGGCATCCGGTCGAGCGACGTGATCCTGATGTTCAACGGCCAGGAAGTCTCCGACAGCCGCGCCTTGGTCAATCTGGTGGCCGATGCGCCAATCGGCGAAGTGGTGCCGGTTGTGGTGCTGCGGGCCGGTGAGCAGGTCAATCTTGCCGTCAAACTGGGCCGCCGCGAAGATGCCGAGGCCGAAACCCTGCCAGTCGCACAGGATGCGGCCCCGGCCAAGCCGCAGACCGCCGATGTTCTGGGCCTGACGCTGATGCCGCTGACCGACGATCTGGCCGAGGGGCTTGGCCTGTCGATGGGTGACAAGGGGCTGGTGGTTGCCAAGGTCGATGTAGCGTCCGAGGCCTATGACAAGGGTCTGCGCGATGGCGACGTGATCACCGAGGCCGGCCAGCAGTCGGTGGCAACCCTGCAAGACATCGAGGACCGCCTGTCCGAGGCCAAAGAGGCCGGGCGCAAATCGCTGCTTTTGCTGGTGCGCCGTGGCGGCGACCCGCGCTTTGTGGCACTGACCATCCAGTAAAAAAATTTTCGCCGAAAATTTTTGGGCGGCGGGACAACCTGCCGCCCATTTTCCATGCCCGCGCAGGCTGCGGATTTACCGCGCCCGCCGCCTTTGCGAACGATTCGCAACGTCCTTTCGCATTCGTTAACGCAAACAGCTATGCCATTGTGAACGCTAGTTAAAACACGATGTCGCGTAAAACGACACCACCCCTAAAGGTCGTTCAGCGCCGCCGCCGACAGGCCCAATTCCCGCGCCGCCGCCAGTGACAGCTCCGGGCTGTCCAACCCGCGATCGGCCTGATAGCGCCGCAGCGCCTCAGTGGTCGCGCCGTCCATTTCTCCGGTCAATGGCAGGCTGTAATAGCCGCGCGCCTTCAACGCCCGTTGCAGGGTGGCCAGAAATTCGCCAGTCATATCCTCGGGGCAGGGTGCCATGAACCAGATATCCCGCCGCTCATTCACCACCCGCAACCTCGATACCGTCTGATAGGCGGCAGGGCTCACCACGACGCCCGCCGCATCGCGGACCTCGGGCGAGGTCAGGCTCTGCTCGGTCAGTGTTTCAAAGACTGCCGGAATCAGATCATGGGCCCAGCAGGTGCCCTCCGGCCCCGGTGGCGGCCCGGCACCGTCGATGCGAATGGCCTCGGCTGACAGGTCCACCTCTTGCGGCGCCACGACCTTGATCCGGTCAGCGCAGCCGACCAGCGCCAGCCCGGTCAAAAGGCCGATCCACCCTACCTTTGCCATGACTGCCTGCCGCTCCCTCATGTCCGGCCCTCATGTCCGGGTTGTCCCGGCGTCGTTGGGTGGCATCATAATTGAAAAAGCCGGCTTGGCAAAGCCGTCAAGGCTGGTCCCCGGCGCGGGAAGTCTCGGCCCTGAAATCGGGGTTCAACATTGTGTCCAAAAGCCGCGACAGGTCCTCGATATCTTCGGCGACGATATGCACCACCCCCGCCTCGCGCTGCAACCGCCCGGTGACGCGCAGCAGCCGCCCGGTAATCACCGCCCGGCGAAAGCGTTCATAGACCGAGGCCCAGACCACGACATTCGCCGTGCCGGTCTCATCCTCCAGCGTGACGAAGATGACGCCCTTGGCCGTGCCGGGCCGCTGGCGCACCAAGACCAACCCGGCCACACAGACCTGCGCCCCCGCGCGAGGCTCGTTCAGCCGGGCGGCGGGCAGGGCTGCGGGCGGACGCGGCCACGAGTTCGGGCGCGGCGTGGGGGTGAGCCAGGAGGACATGCCGCCAAATTAGGGCGACGGAACCCGTCATGCAAGCCGTGTGAGGGGGTGGAAGCCCGCCGCGCCTTGGGCTATAGCGGCTTGCGTTTCTCTTGAATCAGGAATCGCCGCATGAACCGGGGGTTTTCTGATGCGCTTTGGACCAGACAAAACGAAAACCGCTCCGGACAGGCGGCAAGATTGCGAAAGGGCGAAAGATGGCGAAGATCACCTATGTGGAACACTCGGGCCGCGAACATGTGGTCGTGGTGGCCAATGGCCTGACCGTGATGGAAGGTGCCCGCGACAACGGCATTCCGGGGATCGAGGCCGACTGCGGCGGCGCCTGCGCCTGTTCGACCTGCCATGTCTATGTCGATCCGGCCTGGATTGAGCGTCTGCCCAAGAAGGACGCGATGGAGGCCGACATGCTCGACTTCGCCTGGAACCCTGACCCGGTCCGCTCGCGTCTGACCTGCCAGATCAAGGTTTCGGCGGCATTGGACGGGTTGCGGGTGCAAATGCCCGAAAAGCAGATCTGAGAGGCTTGAAACGATTGTCAGGGCCGCTGAGGAGCATTGCGCGCCTTGGCAAAGCTGTTGACCTGCCGTGCCGGACCCTGATGGGTGACCAAGAAGGATTTGACCAAGCCCTACAGAAAGTCGCGCGGAATGTGACGCAACCAACTGCGGGCGAAGATTTCTCGCTCATCCTCCTGCACTTGCAACGTGGTCTCCAGATGAAAATGGCTGGCGTCGCAGGTCATGCGGGTCCGGGAATGGTGGGTGGCTGTCACCTCGGGGCGCTGCAGGATGACGTGATATTCGCAGAGTGTTTCGGCCGAGAGCGGGTCGCCGTCGGTGATGTGGAAGCGGGCAAAGCCATGCGAGGTGGTGGTGGTTGCGATGTCGGGCATCTCGCAGGAATAGGTCCAGCGCGGGAAATCGACGGTCATGGTGCCGGTAATCAGGTCACGGGTGACGCGGCGGGGAAGTTTGTGCGACTCATGCCAGATCGCAGGGGTTTGCGGCGCCTGTTCGGGCGGGCCGAACGGGCGCAGGTCGGCGTCCTCAGGGCGGGGCTTGCGGATGGGCAGGGTAAGCTGACTGGCACCGAGCGTTACGGTCAGGGTGGCAAGTTCGGGCGAGGGCCAGGCGATGGGCCAATAAGTGGTGGACAGGGAAACCGCGATGCGGTGGCCAGGCGGGAAGTGATGGGCGATGTCGTCAAGCTCGATCACCGCGTTGGTTTCGGCACCGGGGATCAGCGCCTGGGGATGTTCATGGCTGGTGCGGTGGGTGAGGTTCAGGACCCCAAGTGCCACGCGGGTCGAGGCGCCATCAGGGGCCACATCATTCAGGCGGACGGCCAGCAGGGCCCATGGCTTGTCTGAGGCAAATGTCAGGGCAAGGCGCGGCGCGCCCAGAACCTCTACGGCGCTGTCAAGCGGGGCACTGACAAAGACCAGTGAGCCTGCATCATCCTCGCGCTGATCGCCGGGCCAATCAGCATCTTCGCCATAGCGGCCGATCTCGCCGGCGCCGAGGCCGACCCAGAGCGGCGAGCAGATCGTGGCCTGGCCTGTGCCGGGCACCCCGCCAAGGCGGTTACCGGGGTTGAGGGGCAGGGTTTGCGGGGTGATGCCGGGCGAGGGCCAGACCGGCTCGCCCACCCAGCGACCGGGGCGGGTCATGTAGCAGGTTCGCGGCGGGACCGAGTCTTGCATCCAGACCCGCAGCATGGGTTCTGCCATGATATCGGTGTTGTGACCTTTCAGCCAGTGATCGAGCCAGCGCACAGCCTCGGCCAGCCAGCCGATGGCGGGTTGCACGGTCGCGTCATGGGGAAAGCTGTGCGCCCAGGGGCCGATCAGGCCGAGGCGCGGCACCGTGAGGCCAGCCAGCAGACGGGGGATGGCTTCGCTGTAATTGTCGGCCCAGCCGGAGGCGGCATAGACCGGGATTTTTATGCGCGAGAAGTCCTGACAGACCGAGCCTTGTTGCCAATAGGCGTCGCGGCGCTGGTGTGCCAGCCAGATATGCGACCACGGCTCGTTCGCCTCGATCCGCTGCAGCCACATGTCGCGCCATTTGGGGCCGACGATGGCGGGGTCGGGGGGCAGGTCATTCTGCGCCATCATGGTGGCGGACCAGTCGACATTATCCTTGGAAAGGCAGCCGCCGATATAGTGGACATCGGTGGCATAGCGGTCATCGGTGGATCCGAGAGTGAGGATGGTCTTCAGCGCCTTGGGTTGCAGGGCGGCGATTTGCAGGCCGTTGAAGCCGCCCCAGGAAATGCCGATCATGGCGACCTGACCGTCGCACCATTCCTGCGCCGCGATCCAGGCGATGGCATCGACGCCGTCCTGCTGTTCGGTGGCGGTATATTCGTCGTGCAGCAGCCCTTCGCTGTCGCCCATGCCACGGATATCAAGGCGCAGGCAGGCATAGCCGTGGCCGGCCAGATACATGTGGATGCCCTGATCGCGCGAACGGGTGCCGTCGCGTTTGCGGTAGGGCAGGTATTCCAGCACGGCCGGGACCGGGTCGGCGCTGTCGGCGGTGTCAGATTGGGGCAGCCAGGCTTTCGCGGCGAGGATTGTGCCGTCGGGCAGCGGGATCTTCAGGTCCTCGACCACGCGGACCTTGAAGGGAAAATCGTGGCGGGTGGTGGTCATTCCAGCGGCCCGATATGCGGGGTGATCAGCTCAAGACAGGCTTTGCGGGCCAAAGCGGCGGGCATGGCATCGGGGTCGATGCAATGTTGCAGGCCGAGGCCATCGACAAGGCAGATCAGGCTGGTGGCAAGGCTGTCCGCGTCGATCGGCCGTTGTGCCGCCTTGGCCAGTGCCGCAGCGATCATAGCGTGGTAGCGGCGATACTGGACGCGGTGTTCGGCGCGCAGGTTGGCGGTGTTGGAAATCGCGGACCACAGCGCCAGCCAGATATTCAGGGTCGGACGGTTGAAGACCTGCGGCGCAAAGTAGCTGTCCAGCAGCGCCATGATCGCGGGCCGGTCGGTGGCGAGGTCAGCCGGATCAGGGGTCGAGGTGGCATAGATATGGGTGTAGGCAGCGGTCAGCAGGGCGTCCATCGTGCCGAAATGATGGGTGATGAGGCCGCGCGACACCTGGGCCTTTTCGCAGATGCGGTCCACGGTGAAGCCTCGTATCCCGCTGTCGGATATGCAGGCGAGGGCGGCCTGAACCAAAGCGGCGCGGCGGTCCTGCGAGGACAGGCGGATATGGCGGGCGCGGGATCTGTCGGTGACGGTCATGGTGGGGAGAGTAGCGGTTGGGTTGGACGGCGGCAAGGTGGGTGAGGCGGGCCAGGTTCTCGCGGCGATGTCGCTGGATGTCGCAGGATGTCGCAGAATGTCGCAGAATGTTGCATCGTGTTTTATCGTTTTTTCACAAAGAGATAGCTGTTTATGCTA
>JBCKXH010000030.1:0-22259 GCA_038921555.1 Paracoccaceae bacterium | reverse complement strand
CCATGATCAGAACATTCGCCGAAATCATCCCGTTCAACCCCGAAGGCCCGCAACCGCTGATGCGGGAAATCGCCCCGGCTGAGGCCTTTCCGGTGGAGGCGCTGGGGCCACTGCGAAAGGTTGTGGAGGCGGTGCAGGACATAAGCCAGGCCCCGGTGGCCATTGCCGCGCAATCGGCCTTGGCGGTGGCCTCTCTGGCCGTGCAAGGCTTCGCGGATGTGGAAACCTTGGGTAGCGATGCGCCATGCTCTCTGTTTTGCCTGACTGTTGCCGAATCCGGTGAGCGCAAGAGCACCTGTGATAAGCTGCTGCTGAAAGCCTTGCGCGACCATGAACGCGACGGGCTGGCAACTTACCGCGAAACCTCCGCCGACCATGACCTGACCCACAAGATTTGGACCGAAAAGCGCAAGCGCCTCGTTACCGATATTTCAGGTGACAAGAAGGACAAGGCCGCAGCCGCAGAGGCCGATTTGCGCGCGCTGGGGCCTGAACCGAAGGCCCCGTTGCATCCGAATATTACGGCAATGGACCCGACCTTTGAAGGGCTTGTGAAGTTGTATGCAATAGGCCGCCCGGCGCTGGGCTTGTTCTCGGACGAGGCGGGAAGCTTCATCGGGGGCCATGCGATGAACGCTGACAACCGCATCAAGACAATGGCCGGTCTGTCCAAGCTGTGGGACGGCGCAACAATCGACCGCACCCGTGCTGGTGACGGGGTGGTGACGTATACAGGGCGCAGGTTGGCCGCTCACCTCATGGTGCAGCCGGTTGTTGCCCTGCCCCTCATGGCGGACCCTGAAGCTTCAGGACAAGGCTTTCTTGCCCGCTTCCTCGTGACCTATCCGACCAGCCATATCGGCACCCGATTGCGGCGAGGCCATGACCCGGCAAGCGATATCGCAGTAAGGTTCTTTGGTGCGCGGCTTCGCACCATTCTCGAAACCCCGATGCCGACCGGGCAAAACCCACAGGAACTCGCCCCGGTGCGACTTTCCTTGAGCACTGCGGCGCGCGAACTGCTGTGGCGGTTCTATCAGGCGACCGAAACGGCGCAGGGCGCGCGCGGCACTTTGGAGGGAGTCAAAGCTGTTGCCAGCAAATCGGCTGAGCAAGCTTGTCGGTTGGCTGGCGTCCTGACCCTCTGGTCGAACTTGGACGCGCCGGAAGTGACGGGGCAAGCGATGGCTTGTGGCGTCCAGCTTGCCACCTATTACCTGACCGAAGCGCAGCGCCTGGCCGAGGTTGGCGCGGTATCGGCAGAAACCGACCGGGCCGAGACGTTGCGGATATGGCTTTTGGAAAAATGGGGCTACGATGATGTCTTGCTCCGTGAAATCCTGCGGAACGGGCCGAGAAAATTGCGCGAGAGCAAGGCGCTCCAAGAACCTCTCACAATGCTGATCAAACACGGCTGGATCGTGCGCCTGCCAGAGGGGGCCGTGGTGCGTGGCGCGCCCCGGAAAGAAGCCTATCTGATCGTGAGGACAAGCCATGTTCTTTGATGCCTTCGCGGCTCTGGATGAAATTCTGAAATTAGAGGCCACCCCTTGCGACATCTGCGACTCCGGCGACAAAGCCCCCAAAACAGGCCAAATGTCGCCGTTGTCGCCGTTGTCGCAAGCTGTCACCCTGCAAAACGAAAAGGCGGTTCTGCCTCAAGGCCCGACTCCCGACAGAACCTGTGCGACCCCAACCGCCGCGCCCTCCAGCGCCGAAAGCTTCATCCTTGCGACAATCCAGGCAGGCAGGAAAACCCCCGGCGCTATCGCCAGCGCCACCCAGATGGGGACCACCGCCGCCTATCAGAAACTTGACGGCATGGTGAAAGCGGGGGCGCTGACCATGGCGCGGGATGGCAGCTACAGCCCGAGCGAGCAAGGGCCCAGGCCGTGAACAGGTTCCACCATTGAGCACCAACCCTTCGCTACCGGCGGGGTCGGAATGAAACGCAGGGCAACAATCGCCGCCCTTGATGCCACCCCTTTGCAGGCCCAAGCCATGCGACCGCCCGATCCAATGGCGCGAAACTGTCTCAGGATGATTTGGGCGTCCTGACCCGCCCCTGACCCGCATCTGCCGGATTATGGTAAAAACTCCAGCCATATTGATGAAACTCTACCAATAGACGATTATGCGCGCAAACCTACCAAGGATTGTGCGCATTTCCATGTCAGTAGATGATCCACTCACCGACCGCGAAGCCGCCTTCGTGCGCGAGTATCTGGTCAGCCGGGACTATACCGACGCCTACATCAAGGCTGGCTACTCGGCCAAGACAGCCCGGCAAAATGGGCACCGGATGATTAACCGGGATAACATCCGGGCTGCGGTCGCCCGCGAGACCACCATCGCCCGCCAGACTGCCCGCAAGACCCTCCAAGACCTGATTGGGGAATACACCAAGCTGGGCTTTACCGGCATGTCGCGCTTCATGCGGATCGACGACAACGGCGAGCCGGTCATCGACCTCAAGGGCTGCTCGCCCGCCGACCTCGACGTGCTGGCCGAAGTGACCATCGAAACCTACATGGATGGCAAAGGCAAGGACGCGCGACAGGTCAAGCGCATCAAGATCAAGCCCTACGACCGCTTCCACGCCCTCGACAAGCTGGCGCGGCACCTTGGGCTGGGCGCTGATCTGAAAGACCCGCTGGATGGCAAAGACACCCTGGCATCGCTGCTCAAGGAGATCATGGCGCGCGGCACCGCCCTGCCGGTCAGGCCCCAAGGCCCGCTGGGGACGGTTCCGCCCAAAAAACCATGGCAGAACTGATGTGTAAATGTGGCCGACGATCCACTGCCCCCGCCGCAGCAACCGCAGACCAACGGCAGGGTCGAGCGCTTCAACGGACGGATCGAGGAGGTGCTGCAATCGCATCACTTCCGCTCAGGTGAGGAACTGGAAACCACGCTGCACCGCTATGTCCTGCTCTACAACCAGCAGCTGCCGCAGTCAGCCTTGGGCAGCAAGACGCCCTTGCAGGCGATGAAGGATTGGCACAGACTCAAGCCAGAGCTGTTCAAGAAACAGCCATATCACCTGACGGGGTGTGACACTCGAATCGGGTCGTGAGAATTCTTTGGGAGGGGATGAAATGTATACCAAGCAGGCTTTGCGTCAGATCGGGATCAAGGACTCTGATATCACCGCCGACCAGATTGCAGCGCTGGATGGCGACGGCTTCTATGTCGTGCCCGATGTTTTCACCGTCGCACAATGCGCGAAAATGGCTGCCGCATTTGAACAGATACATGCACTGGAACCGGAAACCGGCGGCCATGAAGTGCATGTCGAACCCGGCGCGCGCCGGGTGTCGAACATCTTCAACAAGTCGGATGCTTTCGACAAATGCCTGGAAATTCCGTGCGTGCTGACCGCGTCTCAACACCTGCTGGGAGAGTTCAAGCTGCATGGCGCCAACCTCCGCGATCCGAACCAGGGTTTTGGACATCAGCAGTATCACGTCGACGTGCCCAAACTATTCGACGACGACTGGTGGGTGCTGAACGCCATTATCTTGTTCGACGACATGACGCTGGACAACGGACCGACCCGCGTGGTGCCCGGCTCGCAGCATTGGGCGCCGATCAACGTGCCGATCGTCAATCAGGGCGACTGGGAGCCAGGCGAGCTTAGCCAAGAGGACAAGGCGCGCGTGCCAGCCGACCTGAATGCCCCCTATCCGGGAGAGGTCATTGTGACTGCGAAGGCCGGTTCGGTCGTGATCATGAACTCTTCGCTGTGGCACAGCGGTACGCTGAAGACGGGCCGCGCGCACCGCCGGGTGTGCCATCTGACCTACACGCGCCGCGATCTTCCGCAGCAGTTGACGCAGATCGACTACTTGACCAAGCCGCTGTTCGACCGCATGAGCCCCGCGCACCGCTTTTTAATGGAAATCGAGCCCGATCTTGCAACCGGGATCAAGCGCCAGCCGAAGCGAGAACATTCTGGTTGGTGGAACTGAGGAACCCGGCACTGGCTGGCGGAACCGGAAGGACGCCGTTCCGGGCCAGCGACTATTTCAGCGGCCTGTTAGCCAATCCTCATGTGCAAGAGGCTCGGCATTCAATTCATCCCGTATCAACCGCCAACTGGGCAACTTCTCATCCAGCAGCGCGACGAACCGATCCGAATGGTTGCGCTCAAAGAAATGAGTCAGCTCATGCGCGATAACGTATTCAAGGCACTGTGGAGGTTTCTTGACCAATTCAAGGTTCAGCCAAACCCGCTTCGCATCGATATTGCAGGTGCCCCACTTGGTCTTCATTCGCTTGATCCCCCATTGGGGAAGATCGATGCCAAAGGCGTCCGCCCATGTTGCAATCAAGGGCGCAGCGCGGGCGCGCAACTCGCGGCGATACCAGTCCTGCAACACGCGTCCTCTGGTCGCCTGATCGCTGCCTGATCGAACGTAGAGGTCCAGCGTCCGACTGTTGCGGACGTGAACACGCCCGGCGGGCGCGCCATCAATGGTGTTCAGGCGGTAGCGCTGGCCAAAAAAGAAATGGCTCTCGCCCGAGACGTAAGATCGCTCTGTCTGCCGCGGTTGGGCATTGAACTTGGCCTGCTGGCGTTTGATCCAGCCCATACGTGTGACAACAGCCAGGCGCACAGCTTCATCGCTCAGGCCAACCGGAGCGGCGACCCGCACGCGTCCGTTGGGTGGGTAGACGCCAAGATGGAGGTTCTTGATCGGCTTGCGAACCACATCAACATTCAGCCCGCCAACCGTGATCTGGTGCCCTTCAATACTCATGTTGATTGCGGACCAGATCAAAGATCGCAGCGACAAGGTCAGGATCAGTGATATGCGCTTTGATCGCGTTGCGCACCTCCTTCTCCTTGACCAGATTGCCGCGCCACGCGTCTTTCTTGATTGCGCGGATGGCCGCATCGATGGCCAGCGCCAGACCTTCATCTTCGGCGAGGTTGTCGAACAGCGCCCGCTTTGCCGCAGAATTGACCGCGGGCGGATATGACGGGGTGGTCTCTGGGTTCCTTGCTTGCTTCGTCAGCTCGACGATCTTGGCGAGGTAAGCTTCATAGTCGACGGCTTCGGTTTTCCGCTGCGCAATCAGCGCGTCCAAAAGCTCCGACATCTTCTCATAATACTTCGGATTGATCGGCGTTTCGTCGATGATCAGCTTGCGGACGTTGTTTTCAATCGTCTCTGCGACCGCTTCCTTGTTTTTGCGAATGCCGCTGGGCAGCGCATCTACCGCGTCAACACCGCGCTCGACGATCAACTGGATCAGCGACATGTCGTCGAACTTGGAAATGACTTCGCTCTCCTCGGCCCGAATATAGGTGTCGATCAGGTGCCGCATCGCAGGCTCGTACATCTTGAGATCGATGTAGTCGCCGCTGGCCAGCTTCACCTCGTTCTGGACCTTTTCGAAGTGATCGACATCCGCCTTGATGGCCGCTGTCTCGCCGTCGGTGTAGCCTGCCTCGGCCATTTCATTTGCGACATCGGCGTAGGCCCGCAAAAGCGCTGCCACCAGCCGGTAAAGGGCCAGGCGCTTCGGCTCATTCTCCTTCAAGGCGTCCTTTTCGGCGGTATCTTTTGCGCAAAAGAAGCGCAGGTAGGCGTGGGTATCCCGCGGTGCCTCGACCGGCTCGCACAGCGCCCTGACGGCTTCCAGAGCATCGTCCAGGCGCCCCCGCGCCATTTTCAGGCGGTCTTTCAGCAGCCCGGCCACATCCTCCTTGTCATAGCCGTCGAAGGCCTCGGTCGTGTAATCCTTTATCGAGGTCTCAAGGCTCTTGAACAGATCCTTGTAGTCGATGATATAGCCGTATTCCTTGTCATCACCATCCAGCCGATTGACCCGGCAGATCGCCTGGAACAACCCGTGGTCCTGCATCTTCTTGTCGATATACAGATAGGTGGCCGAGGGTGCATCGAACCCGGTCAGAAGCTTGTCCACCACGATCAGCAGCTTCATCTGCCCCGGTTCGTCGATGAACTTTTTCTTGGCCTGCTTCTCAAACGCCTCGGCCTCCTGCCCGCCCAGCATCTCGGTATAGATCTTGTATTGGCGCAGGCGTTCGGTCAGCCCCTCGCCGCTTTCCTCGCCTTTGATGTCGCTTGCCGTCGGCTTGTACGACGTGACGATCGCGCATTTGTCTGCCAGATCGGTCTTGTCGAACAGCTCGTAGAACTTGCAGGCCTGATAGATGCTTGACGACACCAGCATCGCGTTGCCATGGCCGCTTTTGAGCCGGTCCTTCAACTCCATGTCCATCAGAATATCCGCGACGATCTTTTCCAGCCGCGATTGGCTTGACAGCACCATCTGCAAGGTGCCCCAGCGCTGCTTCAGCTGCGCCTTCGCCAGATCGTTCAATCCTTTGGTCTTCAACTCGAACCACTGATCGATCTTCGCCTGCGACGTCACGCTCTGGTCGATATCCCGCGCCTCATAGCGCAGGTCCAGCACCACGCCGTCCGCAACCGCCTCGTTGAACTTGTAGGTGTGGATATAGGGACCGAACACCTCAAGGCTGGTCTGCTTGTCGGATTTCAGCAGCGGCGTGCCGGTGAAACCAATGAACATGGCATGCGGCAGGATCGCCTTCATCGCCTTGTGCAGATCGCCGCTTTGCGAGCGGTGGCATTCGTCGACAAAGACATAGACATCGCCCTTGGCGCGGAAATCCTTGGGCAGCGCCTGCCGGACCTCTGCGATATAGCCGCTGACATCGCCGTCAGAGTCTTCCTTGCCGCCGAACTTGTGGATCAGCGAGCACATCAACCAAGGCGCGGTGTCATTCAGCTGCGCGATCAGCTCGGCGCCGCTTTTGCTGCGCGTGATCTCTTCGTTGACGCCTTTGAAGACCTTCTCGATCTGCTCGTCCAGCTCGGTGCGGTCGGTGATCACCAGCACGCGGGCGTCTGTCACGTTTTCCCTGATCCACTTCGCCAGCCACACCATCGTCAGGCTCTTGCCCGAGCCTTGGGTGTGCCAGATGATCCCGCCATCGCGCCGCCGGATATGGTCTTGTGCTGCGCGCACCCCGAAATACTGGTTATGGCGGCAGGTCTTTTTCACCCCGGCGTCGAACACCAGAAAGTTGTGGATCATCTCCAGAAACCGCGCCTTGGCGCACAGCCGCAGCAGCGCCGCATCCAGCGGTGAGATACCGAGCACCTCGGGCAGATAGCGCTTGTCGCGGCTGTCGATGCCCTCAAGGTAATCCGGGTTCTCTTCGCGCCATTTCAGCCAGTATTTTTCCGGCGTCCCGATCACCCCATAGCGCAGGCCTTCGCTGTCATTGCCCGCCATGATCATCTGCATCGTGGTAAAGAACCGCTGGATGAACATCGGCTTTTGGTTATCAAGGCTCTGGCGGATGCCTTCGGACACCGACACGGTGGATCGTTTCAGCTCCAGCACCCCCAGCGCTACGCCGTTGACATAGATCACCACATCGGGGCGCTTGCCAAAGGTCTTGCCGTCGGAGGTCGCCGCCTTCACCGCAACCTCTTCGGCGATGGCAAAATGGTTGGCTTCGGGATTCGCCCAGTCGATCAGCCAGACGGTCTGGGTCTGCTCGCCGACCTCGGCGCGCACCTTCACGCCATAGCGCAGCAGGTCATAGACCGAGCGGTTGATGTCATAGAGGCTGCGCGATTGGTCGGTGGCGAGTTTGGTCAGATGCGCGATGGCGCGGGTGATCAGGGCGGGGTCATAGCCCTTGGCCGCAAGATAGCGGCGCAGATGGGCGGTTTCGATGTTGCGGTTATCGGCGCGGTCGATCCAGTTGCCGAGGTAGTCATAGCCGAGTTGGCCCTGAAACAGCCGCACCACCCGCGCCTGGGTGTGCTTTTCGATCTGCCCGACTGTCGTCATGGCAACCGCACCTTTCCTGTCAGCAATTCCTGCATCATGCCCTGCTTGACCGCCCGCGCCTTGGCCACGCGGGCCTCATACGCCGCAAGGTCGGCGTCCATATCCGAGAGGACTTCGGCGATGGCGGTTTGTTCGGTGGGGTCGCTTGGCACTGACACCTCGAACTGCCTGAGTGCCTTCCAGTCGGAACGCGGCATGTGCGTGCCGTAAGACGAATTTGCCGCCTCAATGAAATCATCCGTCTGAACCGTCTGAAACAGGAAGCCGGACACAAGCCGCCCGCTGATGGGGACAAGCGGCCAGATTTCAGTGGAACAGACTCCATCGCAATTTGCCCACCAGAATTTCCGCAGATATGGACGCAACCGACCAAATAGCACGTCGCCTTGTCGAAAGTGGTATTTCACAGATCGACGACCGCGCGCGTCAGAGTGCCCGTCGATCTGGCCTGTATTTTGGCCGACCTGTTCAAGCTCCACACAAAAGGCTGCGGCCTCAGTGCCGAGAGTGTTGATCTTGTCGTTGCGAATGGCTGCCACCTCCCCCAACCGCTTCACCTCCCATTCCCCCGAGAACCCCGGCAGGCGGGTTTTGCCGGTCAGAAGGTGCTGCATGGCGGCCTGCTTGAGGTCGCGCTTCTTGGCGATCACCGCCGCCAACGCCGCAATCAACCCATCCGCATCCCCCAACGCCTCCGCAATGGCCCGTTGTTCGGGCGGCGGGGGCAGTGGCATCAGCATGTCCGCGATCATCTCGCGGCGGACAGAGTCAACGGATGACTTGGCTGTCATCGACATGATGCGGTCGAAGAACCTGTTGGAAAAATGAACGTAGAAGAAGAACCCGTTCAGTCGGTTTGAAAAGTTCGATATTTGATAGACCCTCTGATGCAGATCAAACTTCCCGTTGATGTAGTGAAATACTTTCCCGGTCCCGACTCCATCGCCAGCGGTCAAGACCGCCTCGCCATCGAACGCATAGCTGTTGATCCGCTCAACCGTCTGAGAGCGCACAAAAAACGGATATGCTCCTGTTTCTACTCGATCTTGCGTATTGCGCGATCCAGTGGTGATTGACGCCACTTCGACGATGCGCGCCACTTCCCAATCCTCCGGGATCACCCCCACCTCGGTCTGCTTATACCCCGGCCTGATCTCTGCCCCCATCGTCACGCCACAAACCCCATCCGTTGCAGATGTGCGGCGACGCGGGCGCTCAGCACCTCCAGATCCTCGGCCAGCTTCGGCAGCGGCACGGCATAGCGTTCCGCCAGCAGCTTGACCCGCCCGGCCAGAGCCTGGCTGACCCGATCAACCTCGGCCAACACATCCGCCTGCACCCGTGCCAACCATTTATCCGCCACCAGCAGCACCTTGATCTGATCCTCGCTCAGCCCGGCATATTGCGCCACCACCGCCACATCCAGCGCCGCCTGCGCCGCCTTGACCGCCGCATCAGCGTCAGCCGCCGCCTCGATCAGCGTGGCACAGGTCTGCAACAGCGCGCGTTCCTCGCCCGCGTCCTTGTCGGTGCGGATGTCGCGCATCCGGTCCTTGACCGATTTCGCCGTCAGCTTGCCCTTGTCGGTCCTGGCGTCAAACAGCAGCCCCTCCTCGCCACCATGTTCCTCGTCCAACGCCTCCACCGCCCGCGCGGCGTCTTCCGCCTTGGCCTCCAGCACCTGCAACGCCGCCTGCTCTGCGCCGAAGAACCGCGCCACGATCAGCGCGGGCGGGATCAGTTCGGCCTTCAGCTTGCGCCGCCCCAGCGTGATGTCGGGCACCTCGGTGAACTTGCCATCGGCGTTCTTGACCAGCTCGCGGATCACGCAGCCAGCCGCCCAACCATCCTGGACAAGGATATAGGCATCGTCCTGCATCACCTCGGCCCAATAGGTCATCAGGTGCTGGTAGACATCATAGCCGTCGATCAGCGGCACCGGTTTGAAGCGGTCCAGCAGATCTTCGGAAATCGCGGCGATCAGGGCTTTGGGTTTGTCGCCGATGGCAATGCCGCGCAGCACCGGGCCATGCGCGGCAGACCACGCGTCAAACACCGCCGTCACCTGCGCGGTAAAGGCGGCAAATTCGCCATGGTTCAGGATGGCAGGCTTGACGTGGGCGGCATCGACCAGCGGCGTCAGATAGCCCGGCCGGTCACCCGGCCCGAACAATGTGGCCCGGACAGCGGGCAGAACGCGCCAAAACTCGCCCAGCGCATCGACATCGCGCACCGGAATGCCGCCCCGCAGATGCGCCTCGATATCCTGCAGGTCTTCGGGTTCGGAGGCGTCGATATAGCGCGGGATGTTCAGGTTGAAGCCGTGCTTTTCAATCTCGGCCAGCGGCACCATGCGGGAGTATTTGGCGATTTCGACCTGATTGGTGAAGGCATCGACGATCTTGTGCAAATCCTGGGCGCGCAGGCGGTTCTTGTTGCCATCCTTCACAAAGCCCTTGGAGGCGTCGATCATGAAAATGCCAGTGCGGGCGTGGGCGTTTTCCTTGTCGATCACAATGATGCAGGCGGGAATGCCGGTGCCGTAGAACAGGTTGGCGGGCAGGCCGATGATGCCCTTGATATAGCCCTTGCGGATGATCTTCTCGCGGATTTCAGCCTCGGCATTGCCGCGGAACAGCACGCCATGCGGCAGAATGACCGCGCCCTTGCCGGTGGTTTTCAACGAGGCGATGATGTGCAGGAAATAGGCGTAGTCACCGTTCTTGGCAGGCGGCACGCCATAGTCAAAGCGGTCATACAGGTCATTGACCGGGTCAAGCCCGGTGGCCCAGGCCTTGTCGGAAAACGGCGGGTTGGCGACAACGAAGTCAAAGGTTTTCAGGGTGCCGTTGGGATTCTTCCAGTGCGGGCTTGCAAGGGTGTTGTCGCGCCAGATTTCCGCCGTCGGGCAGTCATGCAGCACCATGTTCATCTTCGCCAGCGCGCGGGTCGCGACATCCTTCTCCTGACCGTAGATCGTGATCCCCGCCGGAGCCTCATCCCGCGCTTTCAACAACAGCGACCCCGAGCC
The DNA here is from genome assembly GCA_038921555.1 of Paracoccaceae bacterium. Lineage (GTDB taxonomy): Bacteria > Pseudomonadota > Alphaproteobacteria > Rhodobacterales > Rhodobacteraceae > Stagnihabitans. Next base: position 11,365 of record JBCKXH010000030.1, on the reverse strand, counting down.
ACAGGTCGGGTCGTAAATCGTCTGATCCGCGCGTTTGGAGGCGCTGATGCCTATGGCCTGCGCCATGATCCGGGAAACCTCGGACGGCGTGTAGAACTGCCCCTTGCTCTTGCCGGACTCAGTTGCAAAGTGGCGCATCAGGTATTCATAGGCGTCGCCAAGAATATCGTCGCCCTCAGCCCGGTTCTTGCGGAAATCAAGCTCCGGGCGGTTGAAGATCGCGACCAGGTTGGACAGCCGGTCGACCATTTCCTTGCCGGTGCCGAGCTTTTCTTCCTCGTTGAAGTCGGCAACGTCGATGACGCCTTTCAGGTCGTTCGCCTCGGCAAGCCTTGAAATGATGATATTGATCTTTTCACCGATCTCCTTGTCGCCCTTCAAAGCGACCATATCGGCGAAACTGCCACCTTCGGGGATCTCAATCAACCCGTCCGGATCGCCCGCGTATTTGTCTGAGACGTATTTCACAAACAGCAACACAAGGACGTAGTCCTTATACTGCGAAGCATCCATACCGCCGCGAAGCGCATCGCAGCTTGCCCAGAGTGAGCTGTAGATTTCAGATTTCTTGACTGCCACGATGCCCCCTGGTCGTTTTCACTTATCACGGGCAAACGCATTCCCATGAATGGCAAAGCCATTGTTGCTCCTCATACGTCATGCCTCCAAGATAGGCTACATGTCGCGTCCCGGACGATTGCGCGGTGATTTGACGAACAACTGCGGGTGTGACCTGTGCCAGCCCTTCATGGCCTGCATCGGCGTTCGGCTCCCCAGGGCTGACTGCGGCAGTTGCGTGTTGTAGAGATGAACATAACGCATCAGGGCTGCTCCAAGTCAATGGAGAGTCGAAGCGGTTGGTTCTCAGCACGTCGCTGATGCGCCCGTCCAAGTTCGCGGTCGGCCACCAGCCCCGAAGCCGTGCGGGCAGGCGTCGGGGTCGGCTTCGGGTTCTGGCTTTTGCGCAGGGTGCGCGGGCTTCACCGGGGTGGGCGCTGCGCGGGTCATTCTGATTTTCCTTTCTCGGCTTTCATCGGTTCCCAAGCCCGCGTGAGGTCATTCCAAACCATGCCCGTGCTGCCGTGCCGATCCCATTCGGACAGGTTTCGCCATGCCGCCAAGGTGACGGCGCGCCCGGTCCATGTCTTGGGTTTACCGTTCATATCGCGCCCGTGGCAGAAGGCAGCGCGGGGGATGGATTGAGGTCCGGTGCTGGGTGGCACGCTTCTCGTCCACCTCGCCTTGGCCGATCTCGCCATGCACGGATCCGTCAAGACCACCAACGCGGACCTCGCCCGCCTCGCCAGGTGCTCCATCACCACGGTCGCTAGGGCGATCGAGGACTTGTCAAACACCGGCGCAATCGAGGTGAGGTTTCCCAAGTCAGGGTCGCGCACCCCAACCTATGTCTTGCCGCATAATGCAGGGTTGCCGCATAATGCAGGGATGGAAGGCCATCTAACACACCAATATGACGACATGGACCCGTCAGACGCCGCCCCGCCCTCACCCCCGTCAGCCGCCGCCCTTGCTTCAGCAACCCATCAAATTGCAGACATGCCGCGCGCCGTCGAGAGGCCGTCTGTCGAGCCGCCAGCCTTGGGGTTTCAGACAATGAACAAGACCAGCAGCGCGGGCAAATTACTGTGATTGCAACAGGGCAACCATGTCAGCACAGCCTGACGGAACCGCCGCACTATCGGGGCTGTGCGGCAAGAATTAGAGCGGCGTTCGGAGATTCCGAACGTCACCGACCGCACCGATACGTTAGGCCGCGCACAGCCTGCCCGCAAGCCGATCCGCACCAGATATGTTGACCCGACACCCGAAGGCCGCAGGGAAGCCATTCATTGGCTATGCGTGAAGCCCACAGAGCCTCAGAGCGCCTGCCAGAGCCCCGGCCACCGGTTTTGCGGACCCAGCCCCCCCGCCTGTGTCGCCATGAAGCCCCTGTGCGTGGCCTGTACGCCGCCCGGTGACGGCTGCCGTGAAGGCCCATGCCCGGCATTCGCGGTTGAACCTCAGTCGTCGCCAGCCAGCGCCTTTTCCAGCGCCTTGCGCAGCAGCGCCTCGGGATCGCCGGTTGGCATCGCCGGCGCGGCCTGTGTCGCCTGGTGACGCGCGCCCGGTGGGCGGCGACCGCTTGGCACGATGCTTTCCAGAGAGGCCGGGTATTGGATGCGGCTTGGCGGCGCTCCCATCTGGAGGATGGGGCCAGCCGGCGCCGGGGTCGCCTTCTGGGTGCCGAAGATGTCGTCGAGGACGTCGGTCGCGGCGCCGGCGAAATCGTCGGTGGGGGTGGTCTTGAACGCATCGCCGGGTTGATACCCCTTGGACATCGGCCTCTTCCAGAGCGAGGGGTTTTTCAGTTCCAGTTTTAGTTGGGCAATGGTCGTCTTGCGGACACCGCCGATGCGGTCGTCCGCCTTCCCGTCCGAGAAGCCCGCCTTGTAGATCGCAAGGGCCTGTTCGCTGTTCTCGGTGCCAAGGATGATCTTGTGCTCGTCGAACTTGCCGGTCTTGAGATCGTTCTGGTCGATCACCATGACGAAATCACTGTCGGGGAAGTCGCCGAGGTAAATGTCGAGGTGGTCTTTGTCCTTGCCCTTGGTGCCCCTGATGTAGCCATAGTGGGCCGCGAGGGTGACGCTCCACTTCTTGCCGTCAGGCCCCGTGCCGCTGCGGGTGCCGCCTTTGGCCGTTTCAAGCGTCAGGTCGAGGCCCGAAATAGTGACATGCCCCATCTCGTAGTTACCGGCCTTTTTCTGACCGTCGGTCGGAGTGGGGTCGATGTCGGCGGAAGCGGCTGCAACGGCTGCATCGGTAGTGTCAGGCGTGGCTTCTGGCCGACCCAACTTCTCGGTCACGTTGCGAAACCGCAGCCATGCGTCGAGGTCCGCCATTGCGGCGTCGAGCGTCGGCTGTTTCGTGATTTCGATGGAGGGAATGGTCGAGGTGCTGCGCCTGTCGGTGCCGCGGACCGTGTAGCCTTTGCTGTGCTCGGTCACGTTGACGGTGATGCCTTGGCCGGTGTCCCGGTCGAAGGTCCGAGACCAGATGTTACCATAGGGGTTCTTGAAGCCGTAGGCCGCTGGCGTCAGGTCGGCGCTGGCTGGAACCCGCCCTTGTCCGGTGCCGTCAGCAGATACCGGCGCAGTAGGGCCAGCCGCGCCTTGATCAGCGGCCCTTGTTCCCCCGACTCCAGCCGCGCTATCTCCGCCTTGATCTCCGCCTTCGGTGAGAGCGAATCCGGCCCGTCGAAGCCCAGCACTGCCATCTCTTGAAACCTGTCCATAAATGTCCTCAAAGTTGAAGCCCTCAGCCTCGACATCGGCAATCGTGCCGCCTTCATATCGCACAATGCCCATCCGCTCAAGGATCAGGCTGAACATGGGGCGAACGGCTGCGTACCACTTGGCTTCCTTGTCGCCGTCCAAGTTGTGGGCGGCAACATTGGCCGTGGATGAGACGTTTTTCAATACCCGATCCAACTCTTCGACGGTAATATCGAGGTCGATCAAGCCAAGATCGTTGCGCGTGACATTCCCTCTGACGCCTACCGCCTCAAGCCTGTGCATCTCGCCATTGTGCGCCATGATCGTCATGGGGCTGAACCCGCCGTGAAGCATTGCGACATCAGAAGAGCTTGGCCCGCTTGATAATGGGTGGTTGTGGACGTTGTGCGCCACCAACCCCGCCTCGGCGGCACGATAGACAGAAGCATGTGGTGACACAGAAAGCGCCCGGCCTGACACTATGGCAAGCGGCGTGCCGTCCTTGTCCAGTGCGACCATATGCTCAACGCCCCTTGCCTTGCCGTGCTTCAACACCCAGGCATTGGCAATCTTGGCGCGCGCTTCAAGCCCCTCGGCCTTTGCCAAATCCTCAGCCAGAGCGCGGCCCGCTTTGGTGTCGCGCAAATCGGAGCCAGCTCGCGCGTTGGCAGCCGCATCGCGCGCCTCGGAGAACGGCTCAAGGATGTCCCGGCCCTTCTGGATCAGCGCCTCGCCGGGCAATAGTGGTATCGGCGCGCTGACGTTGGCCTGATCCCATCCGTTGAGCCATGCTTTACGGGCGGCGTCGGGCTGGACGGCAAAATCAAGGGGTAGTCTACGCGGAACACCTGCGGTAAAGGCGGCTTTCCCTGCGGTGAAGGCGGCTTTGGCGGCTGTTCTGGCCTGCTCGGCGGTCAGCGCCGGACCCATCGCGGCCAAGAGGTCGTCTCCGGGCGGTGCGGGCGCGGGCGCTGTCGGTGCGGCCCCGGTCATCGCACCAAAGAGGTCCGCCCCTGGTTCCGGGGCGGGCGGCGGTGTTACTTCTTCTGGCTTGGCGGGGGCCGGTTCTTCCACCATGCGTTGGGCGAGGCGTCCTCCATCCGAAGGCGCTTGGCTTCCGCCCCTGCCGCCTTCCAGTCCTCGCTTGACATCTCGGATAAAGCCTTCAGCCGCTCGGGTGACAGGGGTGCCTGATCTAAGAGCCTCTGCGGCTTCGGTGAGTGCGTCACTGATCGGCCCTTTCATATTGGCCTGGGAGTTCAGATAATGCCTGACTTTTGTCGCGCTGTCCACAAGGGCGGCATTGGCGTCGGCGTCCAATATGTTGCCGGCATCGGTGATGATCCCCGCCCGGTCGATCAGGTTGCCGAAAGTGCGCACCTGGGTGCCCAGCGCCTTCATGGCAGCGTCAAGCACCTTTGCCCGCTCCACATAGAGAGATTTCTGCACCTGCATGGTGCCGAACATGTCGGTTTGCGTCTCGGTCGTGCTGTCGGCGGCGGCGTCCCGCGCGATCATCGCGGCCTGCGCAAGGTTTTCCGGCTTCACGCGGGTGAGCATGGCAAGAATGTCGGCCTGCATGTCCTTGTTCTGGACGTTCCTTCCGACCACATCGCCATGCTCTTCAGACGCCAAGCCATTGGCCACCATGCCGAAGGCGTCGGGCCCCAAGCGGCGCAGGCCCTCCGCCTTACGGACCAGGGCGGAATTGGGGGGCAGGCCAAGACCGGCGATCGTCTCGCTGCGGTTGTGCAGTATCCGCGCCGCATCGACAGCCGTGCCGCTGCCCTCGCCAATGTTCTTCAAAGCAGCGAGGTCGGACACCGCCTCCGCCAATCATATCACTCAATGAATTGTTATTGTTCATTTTTTCATGGTGGAGACCGTGCCTGTCCCCTGTTGTATCCCCAGTTTTGGTTGGGCATAGGCTGGCGCTTCTGGGAACGGTTCGGACAAATTTTTGATTGCTTCGGCACTGACCGCCCTTCCGGGTCTTGGCCCCGCATATCACGTGTCGTTTGGCTTGGCGCTGGGCTTCGCGTTCCTTCCATCCGGCAATCAGGATGGCGGATTGCGCGTCAAGCGCAGCCTGAAAGGTGTCCAGACCGCTATAGGCCTTCGCGCGCCCGCGCGCATATAGCCCGGAAACTTCGCGGATGAAGTGCTGCCATGCTCCACCATCCCGCCGCCCAGCGCCAGTTCCACCGCCTTGCGGGTCAGCACCTCGGCCTCGCCGTCCAGAAGCGCCAGCACGGCCTGTGTGGCACGGGTGACGGCTGCCAATCGGCTTGCCGCTATTGCCACGGGCAAAGGTGCCGTCCGTATTGTGTCCGCTGTTACGGCTCATTCTGATTTTTCTTGAAGGGTTTCGGCCACCGCCTGCGCCGCGCTGTAGGCACCATCCCGCCCCATGGTCAGCGCACCCGCCTCCACCATGCGGTCAAGTTTCTGATAGGTCGCAGTTGCGCCCAACCGGGTTGCGGTGGCAATTGCACCGGGGGTTTTTCTACCTGCTCGGATTGCCGCAAGGATGAGGATTTCGGCGCTGGAGGGCGCGGCGGTTGGGGCCGCACAGGTTCGGTCGGGAATCGCACCTTGAGGCAGAGCCGCCTTTCCATTTTGAGGGGGTGACAGCCTGCGACATCTGCCCCAAAACAGGTCCGTGCCGCTGTGTCGGCAGGGCGATGCCAAGGTTTGTTCGCAAGAATGCCGGAAGCGCGGCTTGCCACTCTTCGGGTCGCCGGGGCAGGGCTATCGGGTTTGGCTGCAATGCGCGCTCTAGAGTGAAGCTTTCCCTGTCATCTGCGACTCCCCTGGAGGGCAAAGTTGTCAATCGTTCTCCGGCATGATTTCAAAACTTTAGAAAACAAAGAAATCGACGTTGGTAACCGCAAGGCTAGGATTGAGTGTCGCAAACAGCACGCCAGCGCCAGCGCCATTCCCGTCTGCGTCGAAGAACACGCGTCCGGTGTCGGTCTCATAGATGATCCGGTCGGAGGCACCTTCCGCCAAGCCAGTTGTGTTGGCACGAAAGGCGGCGGCACTGAGAAAGCCGTCTGCAAGTCCAAGGAAGAACGTGTTATCCAATCGCATGGTGTCGTCCACAACATTGAAGTCGCTGATCCGGTCAACATTGCCCACTTGCAGCGTTGTATTGAACACAAACAAATCCGCGCCAACGCCACCTGTAAGGCTGTCATTTCCATCATCGCCAAAGATCGCATCGTTGCCCGCGCGACCGTTGACAGTGTCGTTCCCCGCCCCGCCGTCGATCCGGTTCGCGACAGCACTTCCCGTCAGCCGGTCGTTGAGCGCCGAGCCGATCAGGCCCTCGATCGACGCCAGAAGGTCCGTTCCCGCCCCGACCGTGTTCTGCGCCGCAGCCAGCGCCAGGCTCACCCTCACCCCCGAACCCGCACCCGCATAGCTCGCCACATCCGTCCCGGCACCGCCAGTCATCGTGTCGTTGCCCAAGCCGCCGTTCAGCGTGTCATCGCCTGCGCCGCCGACAAGAGCGTTGCTGCCCGCGTTGCCGCTGAGACGGTCGTTGCCGGCGTCTGAGGTCACATTCTCGATCGAGATCAGGGTATCAAGGCCATATCCCGTGTCTTGAGCGCCCATGATTGTCAAATCCACGTTGGCATCGGTGGTCCCCAAAAACACGGCCGTATCGGTGCCCGTGCCGCCGTCCAATTGGTCATCACCGCTCCCGCCGCCGAGCAGGTCGTTTCCAGTTCCTCCGGCCAACGTGTCGTTGCCATCGCCGCCAAAAAGGGCGTCATTGCCCGACCCTGTCGACAGCACATTGTTCTGATAGTCGCCTGTCACCTGATCATCACCAGATCCCGAAGTGATGTTTTCGATGCTCAGAAACGTATCCATCCCCAGTCCGGTGTTCTGCGTACCGGGCAACGAAAGGTCGATGACGACGGGCACGGCGGAGAGGAACACTGCCGTGTCTATGCCCGATCCGCCATCGTAAACGTCATCGCCGAGGTCGCCCTGAAGGACATCGTTGCCGTCGCCGCCAAAGAGGCCATTGTTGTGCCTGTCCCCCGTCAGCCGATCATCGCCAGATCCGGATTGAATGCTCTCGATGCTGGTGAATGTATCGCGTCCCTCGCCGGTATTCTGAGCGGAGGTCAGGTTCAGATCGACCACAATGGCGTTTATTGCGTCGAAAATCGCCGTATCCTGACCTGCCCCTCCGTTGAACAGATCGCCTCCAGCACCGCCCTGCAGACTGTCCCTGCCGCCCCCACCGTAGAGACGGTCATTTCCTTCCAAGCCGGACAATAGATTGTTGGAGTTATTACCAGTGAGATGGTTGTCGAGAAGGTTTCCAGTGGCTCCAGTGGCGCCAATGCCAGTCAGAATCAGGTTCTCAATTGGTGTAAGAAGTGCGTAAGAGACCGTCGATCGAACCGTGTCAGTGCCTTGGTCGGCGTATTCGACGACGATGTCTGTCGTGCTGTTCACGAAGTAGATATCGTTGCCCTTGCCGCCAAACATTTCGTCGGCGCCCTTGCCGCCAATGAGTTTGTCGGCGCCATCTCCGCCGTAGATACTATCTGCTCCGGCGTCGCCAAAGACCTTGTCGTTGCCGCTCAAACCACCTATCCGATCCGCACCTGTCGTGCCCCGGAGGGTGTCAGCAACGACATCTTGGCCGAAAAGATCAAACTGCGATGCTGGGTCGAACTTAAAGCCGATCTGCGTGCCAGTGGCATCGGACGTCACAACCAGGCTCATCCCCGCGCCGGAACCCAAAAGTGTGATGGTCGCGTCAATCACTCCGTCGAGGTTTGTGTCGATGTCGATGGTGTAGTTGGCAGAAAGATTGGCAGAAGAGGATGCGTTCGCATAAATGCTGTTCGCAAGGTTTGGAGTAGCCCACGGGTTCAGTTTGACATTGAGATAGTTTAATATTGACCCGCTGACCTGAATAACATCTTCGACGCCAGCCCCCAACACAGTGACTAAGCGGTTTCCATAATCTATTGCCTTGCCGACGACCACGTCCGTTCCGTCACGCGCCGCAGCCACAAAGGCCGTCGCCCCAGTTTTGACGCTGTTTACGGCATATTCTATTATGCCGAATGCGGTCTCGATCATCGTGGTCGGACGCCAGATCTGGCCGTCGAAATTGAAGATCCTTTCAATAAAACCGGCACCATCAAGCAACCTTGAATCGTAGTAGTCGATGATTTTAACCGAGGCACCTTGATTTCCAATTTCGAGAGAAAGCGAGTCTGTGATATAGGCAAAGCCGCTGCCTCGGGCAAAGCCGACAATAGCCCCTTGGCCACGAAGGTCGATCGTGTCCGTCCCGCCAAGGTCGGAAATGGTGGTGCGGGCACCTGATGCGGCACTGGCGATATAGGTGTCGTTGCCAATGCCACCAAGCAGGATGTTGGTGCCGCTACCCCCGGTCAGCAAGTCGTTGCCCGTCGTTCCAATGAGAACGTCATTGCCACCGGCGCCGTCCAGGACGACGCCACGTCCGGAACTGTCGACCGCACCAATGATCAAATCACTCAGAACGGACCCTGTCAGATTGCGACCAAGATCCGGATTGGCGAGAACGTAGATGGCATTGACTTGAGACACTATCGAGGCGTCCCCAGCCGAAACATCCATCAGATCTTCGATTGCTGTTTGCAGATCGATAAGTCCCAGGGTTGCGTTGTTTGCAGTGCCGAATCCAAATGGGAGCAACTGGAGCCACTGGCCAGATGATCCCACGTGGCTTTGCCCCAGCGCTGCGGCGTATGTCACATCGACATTCATGAGCGCCCTTGCCGCAGTCTCCACGTAATGCTCCGAAAGGGCATTCAGCACGTTCGCTTCGAAAGTGAAGCTTGCGATTGGGTTCCCGGCAGAAAATCCAAGACCGATGCCGGAATTTGCCAGCGGAGCCAGAACATTTTCGACATCATAGAGTAGCGGGGTCAGAACATCTTCGAGCCCGCTCGCGCCATCACCAATCGACAGGACCATATCCGAGAAAAGATGACCCGCATCCCCCTGGCCCGCCGCGGTCTCGTAAAGCGTGGTTCCAGTGGCCTGCGATGCCTGCTTGGCCAGGTCTTTGTTGAAGAAAGCCCACAGAAACCCCTCCACCGTTTTGTAATCCGAAAAACCAAGATCATATTGCGCATACAGCGTCATCTCCAGCAACGGCATCGAGTGCTTTTCTATCGGATGCGGCAGCAACCCCGTCAGTCCAGAATCAAGGGGCTCAAGATTGGCCCCTTCGAACGTGGCATCCCCCCAAATCAACAAAACCGTGGCTGCAAGTCTCGCGAGGCCCACGTTCAACGTTACGACCGAAGCTGCAAATGCGGCCCAAGCTCCGGCTTTGGCCGCCTCGACGGCTGCGTGCAGGATCTCGCCATCCACTCGGGTATAGGACAGTCCGGACCAATCGGGACCATCGGCCAGGTAACCTGCGCCGCTTGGCCAAACAATGCGAGAATCGAGATAGTTGACCATCTCGTTCTGCGGGCCGGAGTCAAAGACCATGCCCTGTGCGCCGGTCATGCCGGACATATAGCCGGCAAGCATCCCGCCAAGCGAATGACCGGCGAAAGCAATCAGGCTGGCATCGACCCGGGTTGTGGCACCTTCGCTGGAGGTGCCATGAATCACGGCGTCATAGAAGTTGACGGCTTCTTGCAGGAACGCGGTTTGATTGGAAAGTCCGAGGCCAAGCGGCAACGAGGTGCTTAACAACTCGCCGTCATCATCCGTGCCGCGGTAAGCGATCACCACGCGCCCGGTCGCGATTTCGCGGTAGGCGGTGGCCTGCATTCCGATGGCATCGCCCGAGATCAGGAATGTGGCGGGAATCGAGCGGTCGTCTGTCGTGGGTTTGGCGCCGTTACCGTCATAGGTGGTCAGGATGACCTCCCATCCCGCTGGTGGCCGGATCACCGAGGCCGCAGGAACGCTGGCACCGGTGCCATTGTAACTGTCGGTCGCCAGATGCGCGAACAGCAGCATGTCGGCGGGGGTGGTGTAGGTGAAGTCCCACGGCGCAGGCGCAACCTGCCCGATGGTCGCGCTGCCATAGATCACATAGGCCGCGCCGGCATAGTTGTCGCCATTGTTGCCCCATGGCGCACCGACGATCAGATCGTCGATGCCGTCGCCGTTCACATCCCCGGCGGAGGAGACGCTAGCCCCGACCCCATCCCCTGCCGCGTCGCCCTGGATGATGAAGCCGTCGCTGGCGCTCAGAGTGCTCAGGTCGATATCCGCCCGCGTCGCCGCGTCCTTGCCGAAGATCACATAGGCCGCGCCGACATCGCTGCCACGTGGCGCACCGACGATCAGATCGTCGATGCCGTCGCCGTTCACATCCCCGGCGGAGGAGACGCTAGCCCCGACCCCATCCCCTGCCGCGTCGCCCTGGATGATGAAGCCGTCGCTGGCGCTCAGAGTGCTCAGGTCGATATCCGCCCGCGTCGCCGCGTCCTTGCCGAAGATCACATAGGCCGCGCCGACATCGCTGCCACGTGGCGCACCGACGATCAGATCGTCGATGCCGTCGCCGTTCACATCCCCGGCGGAGGAGACGCTCCGCCCGTCGCCCTGGATGATGAAGCCGTCGCTGGCGGTCAGAGTGCTCAGGTCGATATTCGCCCGCGTCGCACCGAGCTGGCCGAAGATCACATAGGCCTCGCCGGCATTGCCGCCGCCCCGCGCGCCGACGATCAGATCGTCGAAGCCGTCGCCGTTCACATCCCCGGCGGAGGAGACGCTCTGCCCGGCCCAATCACCTGCCGCGTCGCCCTGGATGATGAAGCCGTCGCTGGCGGTCAGATTGCTCAGGTCGATATTGGCCCGCGTCGGCCAGTCTCGGCCGAAGATCACATAGGCTTCGCCGGCATTGGTGCCGCCATTGTCGCCGTATCGCACACCGACGATCAGATCGTCGATGCCGTCGCCGTTCATATCCCCGGCGGAGGAGACGCTATACCCGGCCCGATCATCTGCCGCGTCGCCCTGGATGATGAAGCCCTGGCTGGCAGTCAGAGTGCTCAGGTCGATATCCGCCCGCGTCGCACCGCGCTGGCCGAAGATCA
>JBCKXH010000029.1:0-22880 GCA_038921555.1 Paracoccaceae bacterium | reverse complement strand
GGGATAGCAGGACCGATCCGGTTATGTAAAGCAGGGCCTGAGTGGGCTGGCCGCCTTGGTAAAGTTTCAACGCATCCAGTGAAAAGGCCGAAAAAGTGGTGAAGCCGCCCAGCACGCCGGTCAGCAGAAATGGCGCAGCTTGCAGGCGGCTGGACAAAGCGACGAACAGAACGCCGATCACCAGCGAGCCCGCGACGTTCACCGCTAAGGTGCCCAAAGGGGCTGCGACCGATGAGACCGCCAGATAGCGCAGCACAGAGCCGAGTGCTCCGCCAAGGGCGACTTGAGTGAGGGTCCAGATCATCGGGGTTGCTTGGGCGCGGGCGGCGGAAATGTCAACCGGGAGCGGCGGCTCACCAATCTCTCGGGCAATTACCCTTTGTCAAATACTCCCGCCGGAGGCACTTTTGGCCGATGCCGGACGCTCCGCGGGGAGTATTTCCAAAAGGGTAATTGCAGGGTCAGTCGCTGCGGCGTTTGGCGCGCAGCTTGGCGAAATATTCGATGCGCTTGATCAGGTCGCGTTCAAAGCCGCGGGTGGGCGGGGTGTAGTAGAGCGGGCGCTTCATGGCTTCGGGGAAGTAGTTCTGGCCGGAAAAGCCATCCTCGGCATCGTGGTCATAGGCATAGCCCGCGCCATAGCCGATGTCCTTCATCAGCTTGGTCGGCGCGTTGCGGATGTGCAAGGGCGGCGGCAGGCTGCCGGTCTGGCGGGCGGCGGCGCGGGCGGCAGTGAAGGCTTGGTAAGCCGCGTTGGATTTGGGGGCGAGGGCGAGGTAGATGACCGCCTGCGCCAGGGCCAGTTCGCCCTCGGGCGAGCCCAGACGTTCATAGGTCTGCCAGCCCGCCAGGCAGATGTGCTGGGCTTGCGGATCGGCCAGCCCGATATCCTCGACCGCCATGCGGGTCAGGCGGCGGGCCAGAAAGCGCGGGTCCTCGCCGCCTTCCAGCATACGGGCGAACCAGTAAAGTGCGGCATCGGGGTCAGAGCCGCGAATGGATTTGTGCAGGGCGGAGATCAGGTTGTAATGTTCCTCGCCCGACTTGTCGTATTTGGCGGCGCGGCGCATCAGCCGGGTGGACAACTGGTCGCGGGTCAGGGGTTTGGTTATGGTCCAGGCCGCGATTTGTTCGATCAGGTTCAGCAGGCTGCGGCCATCGCCGTCGGCCATCTCGGTCAGCGCCTCGCGGGCGTCGCCGGTCAGCGGCAGGGCGCGGTTCATATCCTTTTCAGCGCGCTGGGCAAGGCGTTCAAGGTCGGCCAGGCTCAGGCGTTCCAGAACAATGACCTGCGCGCGCGACATGAGAGCGGCGTTCAACTCAAAACTGGGGTTTTCGGTGGTGGCACCGACCAGAAGCACGGTGCCATCCTCCATATAGGGCAGAAAGCCGTCCTGTTGCGCCTTGTTGAAGCGGTGAATCTCATCGACGAACAAGAGGGTGCCCTGGCCGTTCTGGCGGCGGATGCGGGCCGATTCAAAGACTTTGCGCAGGTCGGGGATGCCGGTGAAAATGGCGCTGATCTGGACAAAGGCGAGGTCGGTTTCGGCCGCCAGCAGACGGGCGATGGTGGTCTTGCCAACCCCGGGCGGGCCCCAGAGGATCAGCGACGACAGCGAGCGCGCGGCCAGCATCGAGCCGAGTGGCCCCTCGGGCGACAGGACTTGGCGTTGACCGATCACCTCGGCCAGACTGCGCGGGCGCAAACGGTCGGCCAAGGGGCGTGGCGCATCGGCTGGGATATGTTGGGTGTCAAATAGGTCGGACATGGGCCTAAGGTTACGCTGGCCGCAGCCGCAGTTCTAGGGGGAGCAGCGCAGGATCGAAAGCTGCGGCCCGGGATGCGCGCGGCATCAAGCAGTTTCGCAGCCATAGCGGTCGTGACGCAGAGACTGCGCGTGCCGCCCGCATCCAGCACGGGGCCGGGCAGCAATCACCCGCCGCCACCATATCCGAGACGAAAACCCGGCTGGATTCTAGGGTATTGCGGTCCACCATTGCCCTGAAGTTCAACAAATCCTCCGGAATCCTGTCCAGAAGCCCAAGCTGGGCACCGCGGATCTTGTGGGACTGGACGCCTGTCACATAACCATGTCGATGATGGGCGAAGCGTCTGACGAAGAAGCCATAATGAAGAACATGAAAGGACGCGAAGGGATGCCGGATATGATCCTGATGGATGCCATGCACAGGTTCACGAAATTCATCGTGATGGCCGTGCAATCGTTGTGTCTGCACGGCCATCAGAAAGCGTTGCTGCGACGAAGGCTTGGTTTGGAGTGCTGTTTGCAGCGCATGATGACGTTTGATCGCAAACATCATCATGCGCTGGTTTTTTAGCGGTCGCGTGATTGACGAGGAAAACCGGTAACCACTTTTCCCCATCACGCTCTAGCAACCGGCTTCCAGTCCGACCCAACTTTGCGTCACGCCGCCGTTGCCGCAAACCCCACGGTCTTTAGCGCGCCGATCAGGGCCGCCGGGGTGGCGGTTGTTGTGACATCGACGTGGCGGGTGGTCAAATCGACGGCAACTATTGCCATCGGGTCAACGCCAGCCAAAGCCTGTTCGACACTTGCCTTGCAGTGACCGCAGGTCATGTCGGGAACATTCAGGGTAATCATGGTTCATCTCCTTGGTCTGAAGGTGATCTGGGGCTTCCAGTGGGGGGAAGGTCAAGACGGCAGACCGCAAATATATTTTGTGGGGTTGCTCAACAGGCCTTGACCTTCCAGTGACTGGAATACCCATCTGGGGCGCAGTCGATAGGATTGAGGCACACCATGACAGCCGATGGCAACTATTCTTTTGAGCTGGACGGCATGTCCTGCGCCTCTTGTGTTGGCCGGGTCGAGCGGGTGTTGCAGGGGCTGGATGGCGGGGCCGGGGCCAGCGTCAATCTGGCGCGCGAGACCGCAACGGTGAGCGCTGCGGTGCCAGCGGCCACGGTCGCGGCAGCGTTGCAGGGCGCGGGCTATCCGACACGGACCGAAGTGATCGCTCTGTCGGTCGAGGCGATGACCTGCGCCTCCTGCGTGCGCCGGGTGGAGAACGCGCTGACTGCGGTGCCGGGCGTTCTTGAGGCCACGGTGAACCTTGCTTCGGAGACCGCACAGGTGACAGTGCTGGCGGGATCGGCGCGCACGGCCGATCTGGTGGCGGCGACCACTGCGATCGGCTACCCCGCCAAACTACGCGGCGAGGCGGCGCAAACCGGTGATCGCAAGACCGCCGAAGCGCTGCTGTGGCGGCGCCAGTTGATTCTGGCCGCTGTCCTGACCCTGCCGGTGTTCGTCTTGGAAATGGGCGGGCATCTGTTTCCGGCCTTTCATCACTGGGTTCTGGCGACCATCGGCCAACAGGCGAGTTGGCTGGTGCAATTCATGCTGACCACGATTGTTCTGGCCGGCCCCGGTCGCAGCTTTTACCTGCGCGGCTATCCGGCCCTGCTGAAGGGCGCGCCGGATATGAATTCGCTGGTGGCGCTTGGCACTTCTGCCGCCTATGCGTTTTCGCTGGCAGCAACCTTTGCGCCGTGGCTGTTGCCTGGCGGCACCGTCACCGTGTATTACGAAGCGGCAGCGGTGATCGTGGTGTTGATCCTGCTTGGCCGCTATCTGGAGGCCCGCGCCAAGGGGCGCACCGGGCAGGCGATTGCCAAGCTGGTCGGCTTGCAGGCCAAAACGGCGCGGGTGGAGCGCGAGGGTGTGCTGGTCGAACTGCCGTTTGAGGCAATTGTGGTGGGCGACATCCTGCATCTGCGCCCCGGCGAACGGGTGGCCGTCGATGGCGAGGTGGTCAGCGGCACGTCTTATGTCGATGAAAGCATGATCACCGGCGAGCCGGTGCCGGTTGCCAAATCCAGCGGGGCGGGCGTGGTTGGCGGCACGGTGAACGGCACCGGAGCGTTGAGTTACCGGGCCACGCTGGTGGGCAATGCGACGATGCTGGCGCAGATCATCCGCATGGTCGAGGCGGCACAGGGCGCAAAGCTGCCAGTTCAGGATCTGGTGAACAAGATCACGGCGTGGTTCGTGCCGGTCGTGCTGGGGCTGGCGGTGCTGACGGTTGCGGTCTGGCTGGTGTTTGGCCCCGCGCCGGCACTGGGCCACGCCTTGGTCGCCGGGGTGGCGGTTCTGATCATCGCTTGTCCCTGCGCGATGGGGCTGGCGACGCCGACCTCGATCATGGTCGGCACCGGCCGCGCGGCAGAACTTGGCGTGCTGTTTCGCAAAGGCTCCGCCTTGCAGGTGCTGGCGGAGGCGCGGATTGTGGCGCTGGACAAGACCGGCACCCTGACCGCCGGACGGCCCGAACTGACCGATCTGCATTTGGCGGCGGGCTTTGATGCGGGCCTGGTCTTGCAACTGGCCGCCGCAGTCGAGGCGCTGTCGGAACATCCGATCGCGACCGCGATTGTGCGGGCGGCGCTGGGCCGCGGGATTGTTCTGCCCCAAGCCACAGACTTTCAGGCGATCATTGGTTTTGGCGCGCAGGCGCGGGTCGAGGGCCGCCACGTGCTGATCGGGGCTGACCGGTTGATGGTGCGCGAAGGGGTGCCGCTGGGGTCTTTGGCTGACATCGGGGCGGGATTGGGCCATCAGGGGCGCAGCCCGCTGTATGTGGCGATTGACGGAGTGGCGGCGGCGGTGATTGCGGTGGCCGATCCGGTAAAGCCAGGCACGCCCGAGGCGATTGCGGCTTTGCATGCACTGGGCCTGAAGGTCGCCATGATCACCGGCGACAATCGCGGCACGGCGCAGGCGATTGCCGCAATCCTTGGCATTGACCATGTGGTGGCCGAAGTGCTGCCCGAGGGCAAAGTGGCGGCGCTGAACTCTTTGCGCAGCAGGGGCGACCAGATTGTCTTTGTCGGCGACGGCATCAACGATGCCCCGGCGCTGGCAAGCGCGGATGTCGGTATCGCCATTGGCACCGGCACCGATGTGGCGATTGAAAGCGCCGATGTGGTGCTGATGTCGGGCGATTTGCGCGGCGTGATCAACGCCTTCCGCATCAGCCAGCGCACCATGGCCAACATCCGGCAGAACCTGTTCTGGGCCTTTGGCTACAACGTTGTGCTGATCCCGGTGGCGGCGGGGGTGCTGTATCCGCTGAACGGCACGCTGCTGTCACCGATGCTGGCGGCAGGGGCGATGGCGCTGTCCTCGGTGTTTGTGCTGACCAACGCGCTGCGGCTGCGTTATGTGCCGCCGGCGATCCGCGAGAACATCGCGGCTGCAACGGCGGTGGCGCCGATCTTGCAACCCGCCGAATAGCCGCGCCGAAAAGGAAATGTCCATGAACATCAAGGGCGCCGCCGAGAGGTCGGACCTGCCAGCCAAGACCATCCGGTATTACGAAGAGATCGGCCTGATCCGCCCGTTGCGGGACGGCAATGGCTACCGCGCCTTTCGTGACAGTGACATTCACAAGCTGACCTTCCTGGGCCGGGCGCGGGCCTTGGGCTTTACCATCGAAGATTGCCGGGTTCTGCTGTCCCTCTATGAGGACAAAAGCCGCGCCAGCGCCGATGTGAAAGCGCTGGCCAAACGCCACCTTGGCCAGATCAATGGCAAAATCGCCGCCTTGGAAAGCATGCGCGACACGCTGACCGATCTCTATGATGCCTGCAACGGCGATCACCGGCCCGATTGCCCGATTCTGGCCAATCTGGCGCTGTGGGGCGGCTGAGCCTGACCACGCTGCTGCGGGTTGCAGCCAGGGGAACAGCATTTGGAATCTGACCTGATCCGAGGGGTATTGCTGTTCTGGCGGAGATGGAGTCTGGGCTGGGGATCGCCCTTTTGGCGCCGGTTCCCCGCTTGGACAGCTTTCTCGCCGCCTTCGGCGACACCCCCGATCCCCGGGCTGCCAAGCTCTGCGGGGCTGTCAGCTGTGCCGGGATGGCAGACTTCGGCAGGGCAAAAGCGCATGTTTTCAGGGACTTCCTGAAACTCAGGCATGAGGTTCCCGTCGCATGACACCGATCCGACGGTGTTCCGGGTGATCGCTCCTTTGGCGCGGGATGCGGCCGGTCTGGCAGTTGCAGGTGCCCGTCTTGACAGGGGCAAGGGCAGTCCGCTGCCCAGATCGACCATCGAGATCACCCGATGGATCGAAGCGGGATGCTCCCTGTGTCCCATCCCCACCTCTTCGTCAAAACGCCCGGTAATCGTCCGGGACGCGACGCATATCGCAAATTGGGTGGGTAATTACGCTGCAAGTGCCGGAGCATGCAATGCCGGAGCACGGTCTGGCGGCACCACGAACGCTGCCTGAGAACCGCTGTCCTGTCTGATGCACTTGGGTGGCCTAGGTGGTTTCAGCCGGGTCCTTCGGGGTTGAAACATTTCAACCCACGGAACTAACAAGGTATTTCAGTGCGGTTCCTTTCAAACAAGGCGGACAGGCGGCGGCGCTTCCGGCGTTCGACCGGGGACCGGAGGGGGAGGGTGTCGGGGTCTTTGCGGCGGTGCTTGCCTTAGGCGAAGGCCGCCGAAAGGGCCACTTCGACCATGGCGGCAAAGCTGGCTTCGCGTTGGTCGGCGGGCAAAGCCTCATCGGTCAGGATGTGGTTCGAGATGGTCAGGATGGCCAGCGCGCGCCGGTTGTAGCGGGCGGCGATTGTGTACAGCTCGGCCGCCTCCATCTCAACGCAAAGGGTGCCGTGGCGTTGCAGTTGTTGGCTAAGGTCTTGGCGTTCATCATAAAAACTGTCTGATGAGTAGATGCCGCCGACATGGACCGGCACGCCGATCTTGCGGGCGGCACTGTGGGCGGCGCACAGCAGGCCGAAATCGGCGCAGGGGGCAAAGTTCAACTCGCGGAAAATGCTGCGCGAGGGGGAACCGGCGGTCGAGGCGGTCTGCGCGAGAACCAGATCGCGCACTTTGACATGGGGCTGCAAGGCCCCGGCCGAACCGATGCGGATAAGGGTTTGCGCACCGTAATCCTTTATCAATTCAGTGGCATAGATCGACAGCGACGGCATCCCCATGCCCGAGCCGTGGATGGTGACGCGCTGGCCCTGCCAGGTGCCGGTATAGCCCAGCATGCCGCGCACCTCACTCACCAGAACGGGATTTTCCAGAAACTTCTGCGCTGCCCAGCGCGCGCGGTAAGGGTCACCGGGCAAAAGCACGGTTTCGGCGATGTCGCCGGGTTTGGCGCCGATGTGGATGGTCAATTTGCCCTCCGACACGCGAATCAGGGTTAACAGCCTGAAATCCCGCGAAAATGGTTGTCTACATTGCCTCTACATTCCATCTGCATTCGGTGGAGATCAAGGACGACGCTCTAGCCCATTAACAGGACGCGCGGGGGTCAGGGCAAGGGGGATCAGGGCCGGGTCAGGCCGGAGCCCGATCAATAATGTTACAGGCTTGCGGTTCGCGGGAAAATGGCAGACCGGGTTCGCAAGTTCTTGGGGGGGACATGAGCAACATCAACGCACCTCTGGACCAGATGGCGCCGGAGGAACCGGTGGCCATCCTGTCGGGCGAGGATTTCTGGTCGCTGCCCGCTACCCCCCCGCGCCTGGGGATCGGCAAGCTGCGGGTGACCGAGGGGCCGAGCGGAGCGCGGGGTGGTGGATCGCTGGTCGGCGGCGTCAAGTCGGCGGCGTTTCCGGTCAGGATTGCGATTGGCGCGTCGTGGGAATGGGCGCGGGTCTGGCCATTGCCGGGGATGATCTGGGCGATGGGGCCTGTTTCATCAGGCGCAGCAGCCGCAACGTGCTGTATCGCCGGATATTGGCGCGTAATGTCCAGATAGCGACCGCCGAGGGCATCACGCAGGCGATCTTTCCCGAGGGCGGGTTGGTGCTGGATCAGGCCGCGCTGGCGCAGGCCGAGGCGCTGGTGACCGAGTTGCAGGCGGCGGGGCGGTGCTGAAGCTGGCACAGCAGGGTATGGCCGGGACGCTGCGCGAGGGGCTGGACCAGTTGCTGCGGTGTGGGATGATCGGGCGGGATTTCCGGGTCACGCCGGGGGCGCAGGCCGTGCTGGATTTCTATGGCGGTGGTTTATCCCGGTAGTCTATGCCGGAAGATTATTCCGGTAGTCTGGCGGAATAGGCTAAGGTTGCAGAAGTGGCAGATCTGAGCCTGATATGCCAGTTGCCGGTTACGGAATATTGCGAATTGGCCTGATAGGTTGCGAGTTCGGGCACGTCAGGGTCCGACCTGACAGCAGCGTTTGGGGGTTCCATGAGGCATGACTGGGTATTCGACGTGCTGGAGGACCTGAAATCCTATGCCATGGCGAACGGGCTTCCGGCGCTTGCCGCCAAGGCGGATGAGGCGCGGAAGGTGGCGGCGGCCGAGATAGAAGCGCAGAGGGTCGGGGCGCAGAAGGTTGGGCCGCAGAGGTCGGGGCCCACTGGCCACTGAGCGGGCGAGCGAATAGGGTCCGGCGATGGCCAGTGATGTGATGACATTCTCGGATGATCAGGCCGAGGCCTATGACCGGGTTGCGGCGGAGCTTTTCGCGATGGGGATTGACCTAGCCGAAAGCGCCTTGACACCGCGGGCCGCCGGCAAGGCTTCGGTTCTGGCGGTGGTGGGCAAGGCGGGGTCGGGCAAGACCATGCTGCTGGCAAGCCTGTACCGCGCGATGAAGGGGGCCGGGGTTGATGTGGTGTCGGCCGATTTCGAGGGGCGCAGGCGCAAGGACCGCCGCACGCTGGCGGTACTGGCACCGACCAACAAGGCGGCCTCGGTTCTGCGCTTGCGCGGGGTGCCGGCGACGACGATCCACCGGATTCTGTATACGCCGCTCTATGACCCGCAATACGAAA
Organism: Paracoccaceae bacterium; assembly: GCA_038921555.1. Taxonomy (GTDB): domain Bacteria; phylum Pseudomonadota; class Alphaproteobacteria; order Rhodobacterales; family Rhodobacteraceae; genus Stagnihabitans. Next base: position 14,081 of record JBCKXH010000029.1, on the reverse strand, counting down.
AGATTGTCGAGTGGCTGGCGGGGCAGGCAGCGCGTCCGGCGGTCGCGGGGCTGAGCGAACTGGCGCTGGACCGGGCGTTTGGGTTCTATGCCCAAGTGCCGTCGATACCGGGGGCACTGGCGGCGGCGGGCTTGCGCGGGTCGGATTTCATTCAGGGCTGGAAGCGCCGCGAGGAGCCGCTGGATGTGGGCTTTGTCGATGAAAGCTCGATGCTGGATGAGCGGCAGTTGGCCGACCTGCGCGAGATTTTCCCGACCCTGGTGCTGTTTGGCGATCCGGCACAACTGGCGCCGGTCGGCAGTTCGGGCGAGATGGAGTTCGACAAGCTGGCCGACAGCCGGCGGCTGGTGTTGCGCCGGATCCACCGGCAGACTCAGGACAATCCGATTCTGGATCTGGCGCATGCCTTGGGGGACGCGCGGCTGGGGTTCGAGGCGTTTGAGGCGATGGTTCATGCCGCCTCGAAGGTCGATGAGCGGGTGGTCTGGGCGGAGCGGGTGGACAGCGACATGATGGCGCGCAGTCCGGTGCTGGTGTGGCGGAATGTGACGCGGATCAAGCTGATCACGGCGTTTCGGGCGGCGCATGGCGCGCCGTTGGACACGCTGTTGCCGGGCGAGCCGCTGGTTTGCGACGGGATCGAGCTGCCCGCAAAGCACCGCAGGAAACGGATTGATCTGGAGGCGCGCGGGCTGATCAAGGGGGCGCAGGTGATCTATTTGGGGCCCGGTCAGCGCGACGGTTTTGCCCGCATCCATGTGGTGGGGGCCGAGGAGCCGCAGGTTTCGGCGGCGGCGATCATCAAGATCGAACGCCCGGATGAGTTGGAGCCGTTTATCCCCTCAGCCGCGCGGATGGGGGCGGTGTTTCTGCATGGCGCGGCGGTGACCATCCATAAGGCGCAAGGCTCGCAGTGGGAGGATGTCCAGGTCTTTGCGCCCGACCTTTATGCGGCAGCACAGGCGGGGCGCAGCGAAGCGGGGATGCCGCTGTGGAAGCGGCTGGCCTATGTGGCGATTACAAGGGCGGAACAGCGGCTGTTCTGGGTGGTGCGGAACCGGTTGGCCTTGCCGAAGCGGGCGCTGACGGTCGAGGATCTGCGCGAGCGCCCGGTTTTGGCCTTGCAGGAGGCGGGGCTGGCCTTGCAGAAGGCGGGCGGGGCGGATTAGGTTGGGGCAAAGAGGAGAGCGCTGATGACTTGCGTATTCGTTCAGTTTCGCTGCGTGCCGGGCAAGACCTATGAGGTGGCGGATGCGATTTATGACCGGGAAGTGGTGAGCGAGTTATTCTCGACCTCTGGGGAATACGACCTGATCGCCAAGGTTTATCTGCCCGATGACGCGGATGTCGGGCATTATCTGGCGGGCAAACTGTTCGAAATTCCGGGGATCGTGCGGACGCTGACAACGATGACGTTCAAGGCGTTCTGAGGTTTGCGCTGGTGGAGAGGTTGGGGGTTTCACACCCCCCCCTCGCCAGTGGTTTCTTGAACCAATGGCGAAACACTGGCTCGACCCCGGTGGAGTATTTGTGAAAGGGTAAGGGGGCAGAGTTTCAGGGATCAGAGCCAGGGGGCGCGGGCGGTGCCGATGGCGTCTTTGACATTGGTGTGGCCGTCGCGGGCCAATAGGATGTCGAGGCCCTGGGCGAGGGTGGTGGCCAGCGCGATGCCTTGAAAGATCATGGCGGTGTAGAATTGCACGGCGGATGCGCCGGCGCGGATTTTTTCATAGGCCTGGTCGGGGGTGGAAATGCCGCCGACCCCGATCAGGGGCAGTTTTCCCATGGTCAGAAGCGACAGGCGGGCGAGGGTGCGGGTGGACTTTTCGAACAAGGGCGCACCGGAAAGGCCGCCTTCTTCGTCGCGGCTTGCAGATTTCAGACCTTGGCGGTCCAGCGTGGTGTTGGTGGCGATGATGCCTGAAAGGCCGGAGGCGAGGGCTGTTTCGGCGATCTCGGCAAGGTCATTGTCGGTCAGGTCGGGGGCGATCTTCAGGAAGATCGGGACGGGTCGGCTGAGGGCGGCATTGGTTTCCATCACGCCTGCGAGCAGTACGGTCAGCGCGGCGCGGCCTTGCAGGTCGCGCAGACCCTTGGTGTTGGGGGAGGAGACATTCACCGTGGCGAAATCGATATGGTCGCCGCAGAGGGCGAGGACGTGGGCGAAATCGGCGGCGCGGTCCGGGCTGTCCTTGTTGGCACCAAGGTTGAGGCCGACCGGCACGGCGCTGGGTTTGCGGGCGGCCAGGCGGCTGGCGATCACTGCGGCACCGTCGTTGTTGAAGCCGAAGCGGTTGATGGCGGCGTGATCCTGGGTCAGGCGGAACAGGCGGGGGCGCTTGTTGCCGGGCTGCGGGCGGGGGGTGGCGGCACCGACCTCGACAAAGCCGAAACCGGCGCGGGACAGGGCTTTGAGTGTCGTGGCATTCTTGTCGAAGCCTGCGGCGAGGCCGATGGGATTGAGCAGCGGCAGTCCCGCCAGAGTGCAGTGCAGGCGGGGCGAGGTGAAGGGGCCGGGCAGCGGGACGAGGCCGGATTGCAGCGCCTTGAGGGAGATCGCGTGGGCAAGTTCGGGGTCGAGGCGGTGCAGAAGGGCGAGGGCCAAACGCTCATACAGGCTCAAAACACGCCCTCGGGGAAGATATGGCCGGTGGCTCCCAAAGGCAGCGATTTGTCCCACAGGACATCGGCCAGGGTCAGGCGGCGGTAGAGATGGGGAAAGAGGGCACCGCCACGGGCAGGTTCCCACTTCAGGGCGGGGCCGAGGCGGGCACTGATCAGCGCCAGAAGGACGAGGTCGCTTTCGGTGGCGAAGTATTTTGCGGCGGTGGAGGCGAGCTGCGCGGCGGTGGAGAAGTGGATATAGCCGTGGCTCAGGTCGATGGGCGCGCCGCCGGTGTCTCCGGCGTCACGCAAGGCCACCCATTCGGCGCGGCGGAAGATTTTGTAGATCAGCATGGGGCGCGATACACCGGAGGCTCTGGCTTGGTCATGCCCGAAGGCGGGCAAGCGGTCAATCTGTCATCATCGCGCGGCCTTTGCCAGAAAGGGTCGAAAAGCGCCGGCTGATGGCATTTGATCTGGGGCGGGCGGGTCACGGTGAAAGAGGTGGCGGGCGTCACGGTGGCGCTGATCCCGGCGACGCAGGATATCTCGCCCACCGTGTCCGGCACGGGCGATCTGCTGTTTGGTGACGCGGTCGAGATGGGGATTGCGGCGGTCAGGCCAAGCGCGGGCGGCGACCAAGCCGCGTCCCGCCGCGCGGTTTGCGGCAGAGTAGCGGGGCTGCCCGGAATCCTGACCCGGCAGGGCCGGAATATCCGCTTTACAGGCCGCCAGACCTGCCCTAACAGAAGCACCATGACCCTGCCGCCTAGCCAGACCTGTCTGCCGCGACGCCGACGCCTGAGCGCGTAAGCGCTGGGTCCGCCGTGGCCTTTTGAGCGTTGTCAGGGCCAAACCGCCAAAATCCCGCCAAGAACGTTGACCTTTGCGCCGGTCTTTGGCACCCCTTGGGCCTATTTGGAAAGTCCCCACCATGATCAGTGCCGTTCTGCCGACCTACAACCGCGCGCCCTTGGCTTTTGTCACAGGCGAAGGCTCATGGCTGACCTCTGACACCGGCGCGCGCTATCTGGATCTTGGCGCAGGCATTGCGGTGAACGCGCTGGGCCATGCCAACCCGCAACTGGTGGCCGTGCTGACCGAGCAGGCGCAAAAGCTGTGGCATGTCTCCAACCTCTACCGCATCCCCGAACAGGAGCGGCTGGCCGAAATGCTGGTCGAGGCGAGCTTTGCCGATACGGTGTTTTTCACCAATTCCGGCACCGAGGCCGCTGAACTGGCGATCAAGATGGCGCGCAAATACCACTTTGAGCATGGCCAGCCGGAACGGGTGCAGATCGTGGCCTTCGAAGGCGCGTTCCATGGCCGCTCGACCGGGGCGATTGCGGCGGCGGGGTCGGAAAAGCTGACCAAGGGCTTTGGCCCCATGCTGGGGGGCTTTGTCCAGCTGAAATGGGGCGACCACGAGGCCTTGGGCGCGGCGATCACCCGGCAGGCCTGTGCGGTGATCCTTGAGCCGGTGCAGGGCGAGGGCGGTATCCGCAGGGTGCCGGACCACTGCCTGAAGGGGCTGCGCGATCTGTGCGATGAGACCGGCACGCTGTTGATCCTCGATGAGGTGCAATGCGGCATGGGGCGCACGGGTAGGCTGTTCGCCCATGAATGGGCGGGTATTGCGCCGGATATCATGATGGTGGCCAAGGGCATCGGCGGCGGTTTCCCGCTGGGCGCGGTTCTGGCGACCGAGGCTGCGGCCGTCGGGATGGTTGCGGGCAGCCATGGCTCGACCTATGGCGGCAATCCTTTGGGCTGTGCTGTGGCGGCGAAAGTGCTGGAGATCATCTTGGCCCCCGGGTTTCTGGCTCAGGTCTTGGTCAAGGGGGCCAGGTTCCAGCAGGGGCTTGCGGGGCTGGTGGCAGGCCATCCCACGGTGTTCGAGGAGGTGCGCGGGCAGGGGCTGATGCTGGGGCTGAAGTGTCGTGCGGCCAATAGCGATGTGGTCAAGGCGGGTTACGGTCAGCATCTGCTGACGGTGGGTGCCGCCGACAATGTGATCCGGCTGTTGCCCGCGCTGAACATGCCCGACGCGGACATTACCGAGGCGCTGGCGCGGTTGGAGCGGGCGGCTGTGGCGGTTGAGCTTGGTCATATCTAGGCAGAACAATCAGATGAAACACTTTCTTGATATCCACAAGACAAGTGCCGCTGACTTGCGCGGCATGATCAACGCGGCCAAGGCGATGAAAATCGCCCGGGGTGGTCGCCCAAGGGGCACGCCGGATGATGAGCAGCCCTTGGCCGGGCGCATGGTGGCGCTGATCTTCGAGAAGCCCTCGACCCGGACCCGCGTCAGTTTTGACGTGGGGGTGCGGCAGATGGGCGGGCAGACCATGGTGCTGTCGGGCAAGGAAATGCAGCTTGGTCATGGCGAGACGATTGCCGATACGGCAAGGGTCCTGTCGCGCTATGTCGATCTGATCATGATCCGCACCTATGAAGAGGCGACGCTGCTTGAGATGGCCGAACATGCCAGTGTGCCGGTGATCAACGGCCTGACCAACCGCAGCCATCCCTGCCAGATCATGGCCGATGTGATGACCTATGAGGAACACCGTGGCCCGATCGCCGGGCGCCGCGTGGTCTGGGCCGGCGACGGCAACAATGTCTGCGCCAGCTTTCTGCATGCGGCGGGGCAATTCGGCTTTGATTTCACCTTCACCGGGCCGGAACCGCTGGACCCTGAGGACAGGTTCATCAGATTTGCCCGTGAGATGGGCAGCAAGGTCGCAATCGAGCGTGACCCTGCACTGGCGGTCGTGGGGGCTGATCTGGTGGTGACCGACACCTGGGCTTCGATGCACGATCCCGAAAGCGCCAAGGAACGGCGGCACAATCAGCTTGGCCCCTATCAGGTCAATGAGGCGCTGATGGCCAAGGCCAAGCCCGACGCGCTGTTCATGCACTGCCTGCCGGCGCACCGCAATGATGAGGTCACCAGCGCCGTGATGGACGGTGCGCATTCGGTGGTGTTCGACGAGGCCGAAAACCGCCTGCACGCACAAAAGGCGGTGATGCGCTGGTGTCTGGGGGTCTGAGGGTTTGGGGGGCGTCAGATGATGGCCGTCTCTCGCATCGGACGGTTGGCCAGCACGCGGTCAAAGTGGAAGGGCCGCAGGTCAAGCGTGCGGTAAGTACCGTAAGTCAGCCATTCCGCCGTGCCGCGCCCCATGGCGGGCGATTGTTGCAGGCCGTGGCCGGAAAATCCGTTCAGGAACAAGAAATTGCGTAAGTAAGGATGCGGGCCGGTCACGGCGTTCTGGTCCAGCACGTTATAGTCATACTGCCCAGCCCATTCGTGGGTCACCTTGACCTCCTCAAACTGCGGGATGCGGGTGGCAACCACCGGCCAGATGTGGTTTTCCCACAGCGCGTGGTCCATGGTGAAATCATCGGGGTCGGCTGCGGGGTCAAACTCGGCATGGCCGCCCGCCATATAGGTGCCGCCGCCGTTTTCGCGGACATGCACGCCGGATGGGTCGATGGTCAGCGGCAGATCGCGGTCCAAGGGGTGCTGTGCCGCGAAGATCCAAGTGTAGCGTTTGCGCGGTTCTACCGGCAGGGCGATACCCGCCATGGCGGCAACCTGCGCCGCCCTTGTGCCGCTGGCGTTGACCACCTGACCGCAGGCCACCACCTGCCCGGTTTTCAGGGTGACGCTGTTCAACCTTGTGCCGGCGGCATTGCGGCTCACCGCCGCAACTTCGTTGGTCACATATTCCACGCCGCGAGCGCGGGCAGAGCGGCGCCACCATTCGAACAGGGTCGAGCCGTCGAAATAGCCCTCATCCTTGCGGTTGATGCTGCCCAGCACGATGTCACCTAAGGCGTAGAACGGATATTCCGCCCTGATCTGATCCGGCGTCATCAGTTGCGTCTCCGCCCCTGCCGCGCGCTGAACCTGCTGGTTGGCCCGCAGCACAGCGGCGAAAGCCTCGGTATTCGCCAGATACATATAGCCGAAGTTGTGGATTTTCAGCTCCGGCACCCTTCTGTCACCGCCCATGCGGGCGCGCAGGCTTTGGGTGAACTCGGCCCCGAATTGCGATATTTTCACGTTCAGCGCGTCTGAGAACTGCTGGCGGATGCAGGAATTGGTCAGCGTGGTCGCGGCGCGCGCATAGGTCGGGTCACGCTCGATCACCAGAACTGAGCCGTTGAAATCGGGGTTTTCGGTCAGGAACCAGGCGGTGGCAGACCCCATGATGGCGCCGCCGATGATCACGACATCATAGGCTGACCTCGCGGGCACGCTGGCCAATCCCTGAACCTGCATCAGAAAACCTCTCCAATTCGGGACCGGGCAAGAACAGCGACACTCTCGGCCGGGGTCATGCTGTGGTAAAGGCGGGCGATGCCTTGGCAGCAAGCTGCGCTGAAGCGCACCCTACGGATCGAATTTTATGACCTCGCCATTGTCGAATACAACTGCGGTTATCGTCGTCTTGATCGTGCCTGTTCCAGCGGCTTCAAAAATCTGCAACTTATCATAGGGCTGGCCTGGCATGAATTTGTTGTCGTCGAAAAAATAGTATGTCGAGGCCGTTGAACGCGCGCCAGCCAAAATCTTTTCGCTCGACTCCCCGTCAAAGGAGAACACTTCATCACCGAAGGCTGATTTGAAGTCAGCTCGAAACTTGAAGCCAACAATGGTCTTGCCTGTTTCATTCTGAAAGATAGGCATGAAGCGCATACTGTTTTGTTCATACTCCCCGGCAAAGTGCATGAAGTAAGGCGTTTCCTCTGCCATTTGGATCGTCGATGCGGTGGCGTCGGTAAGTAATCGGTAGGTGCCATCCGCGCTAAGTTCGAACATGCGTCCATCGGTTGTGGTGACAGTTTCCGCCAGAGCGCCACCCGAAAACGCAATGATGCAAAAAGCAAAACTCCTGATTCTCAACGTATCCCCTCCATATCCACGTGAACGCATTTCAATCCAACGATACAACAACGTCACAGGTCCATCAACAGCCGGCGCGGGTCCTCCAGCACTTCTTTCACCCGCACAAGGAAGGTGACGGCGCCTTTGCCATCGACGATGCGGTGATCGTAGCTCAGCGCCAGATACATCATCGGGCGGATCACGATCTGGCCCGCGACGACAACCGGGCGGTCCTGGATTTTGTGCATGCCAAGGATGCCGGACTGCGGCGGGTTCAGGATGGGCGAGGACATCAGCGAGCCATAGACGCCGCCGTTCGAGATGGTGAAAGAGCCGCCCTGCATCTCAGCCATCGACAGTTTGCCGTCGCGGGCGCGCAGGCCCAGTTCGGCGATCTTTTTCTCGATGGCGGCAAAGCCCATCTGGTCGGCGTCGCGCAGGACCGGCACCACAAGGCCCGAAGTTGTGCCGACGGCAACGCCCATGTGGACGTAGTTTTTATAGACGACATCAGAGCCGTCAATTTCGGCGTTGACCTCGGGAATCTCCTTGAGCGAGTGGCAGCAGGCTTTGACGAAAAACGACATGAAGCCCAGTTTCACGCCATGCTTTTTCTCGAATACATCCTTGTATTCGTGGCGCAATCCCATGACGGCGGACATATCGACCTCATTATAGGTGGTCAGCATGGCGGCGGTGTTCTGAGCGTCTTTCAGGCGGCGGGCGATGGTGGCGCGCAGGCGGGTCATCTTGACGCGCTCCTCGCGCGCGGCGTCGTCAACCGGGACCGGGGCGCGGGGAATCGCCACGGTCGCAGGGGCGGCTGCCGGGGCCGGGGCCACACCCGCAGGGGCGGCTGCCGGGGCCACGACCAGCGGCGCCGGGGCGGCGGCGGCGGCGGCGGCGACATCGTCTTTCATGATGCGGCCACCGCGACCGGTGCCGGTGATCTGGGCGGCGGTCAGGCCCGCCTCCGCCAGCGCCTTTCTGGCGGCGGGGGCGTTCTCAACGTCTTTGGCCGCCGGGGCGGCTGTGGCCCCTGCGCCGACCACGGCCAGACGGGCTGAGGCCGCGACGGTGGTGCCTTCGGGGGCGATGATTTCCAGCAACACGCCGCTGACCGGGCTGGGCACCTCAAGCGAGACTTTGTCGGTTTCCAACTCGCACAGCATTTCGTCCTGTTTGACGGCATCACCGACCTTTTTGAACCAGGTGGACACCGTCGCCTCGGACACGCTTTCGCCCAGGGAGGGCACCATCACGTCAGTCATCACTTTCTCCTCTCAGGCGAGCGCGTCGTTGACGAGCATTTGTTGTTCAAATTTGTGTCTGCTGGCCAGACCGGTGGCCGGTGAGGCCGATGCGACGCGCCCGACATAGCGCGGGCGGCTGTTCTTGGCACCGATCTTGATGAGCAGCGTCTCGATCTCGGGCTCGATGAAGGACCAGGCACCTTGATTGCGCGGCTCTTCCTGACACCAGACGAAGTCGGCATTTTTGAAGCGGCTAAACTCGGCGGTCAGGGGTGTGGTCGGGATCGGGTAAAGCTGTTCGACGCGCAAAAGGTAGGTGTCGTCAAGGCCACGGCTGTCGCGTTCAGCCAGAAGGTCGAAATAGACTTTGCCCGCGCACAGGACAACGCGCTTGATCTGGTCGTCGGACCTCAGCACCTGGGTCGAGTGGCCCTGCTGGGCATCATCCCACAGGACGCGGTGAAAGGTCGAGCCATCGGTGAAGTCGCGGGCTTCGGAGATGCACAAAGGGTGGCGCAGCAGGCTTTTCGGCGTCATCAGGATCAGCGGTTTGCGGTAATCGCGGTGCAACTGGCGGCGCAAGATGTGGAAGTAATTGGCCGGAGTGGTGCAATTGGCGACGATCCAGTTGTCATGCGCCGAGTTTTGCAGGAAGCGTTCGACACGGCCTGACGAGTGTTCCGGCCCCTGGCCTTCAAAGCCGTGCGGCAAGAGGCAGACCAGGCCCGACATGCGCAGCCATTTGCTTTCCCCCGAGCAGATGAACTGATCGAACATGATCTGCGCGCCATTGGCAAAGTCGCCAAACTGCGCCTCCCACAGGGTCAGCGCGTTGGGTTCGGAGAGGGAATAGCCGTATTCAAAGCCAAGGACGGCGTATTCCGACAGCATGCTGTCGATCGCGTCATAGCGCGACTGGCCGGGGCGGATGTGGTTCAGCGGGTAGTGCCGTTCTTCGGTGGTCTGATCGATGAAGGCGGAATGGCGTTGCGAGAAGGTGCCACGGGTGCAATCCTGACCGGACAGGCGGACCGGGAAGCCTTCGGTGACCAGGGAGCCGAAGGCGAGGGCCTCGGCGGTGGCCCAGTCGAAACCCTTGCCGGTGGCGAACATCTGGGCTTTCACCTCAAGCTGGCGGGCGACGGTCTTGTGCAAGTCAAAGCCGGCGGGGACGCGGGTCAGGGCGGCACCGATCTCGGCCATCGTCGCGGGCTTGATCCAGGTTTCGCCGCGCTGATAGTTGTTCAGGTCCTTGGTGGTCAGCGATTTCCAGCGGCCATCGAGCCAGTCGGCGCGGTTGGGTTTGTAGTCGCGGCCGGCCTCGTATTCCTCGTTCAGCTTGGCCTGGAAGGCGGCTTTCATATCTTCGATCTCACCCTCGGGGATCAGGCCGTCTTTCACCAGGCGTTCGGTATAAAGCCGCAGGGTGGTTTTGTGCTTGCGGATGCGGTTGTACATCGCGGGGTTGGTGAACATCGGCTCGTCGCCTTCGTTGTGACCAAAGCGGCGGTAGCAGAAGATGTCGATGACCACGTCCTTGTGGAACTTCTGGCGGTATTCGGTGGCGACGCGGGCGGCGTGAACCACCGCTTCAGGGTCGTCGCCGTTGACGTGGAAAATCGGCGCCTCGACCATCAGGGCGATGTCGGTGGGATAGGGCGACGAGCGACCGTAGGATGGGGCGGTGGTAAAGCCGATCTGGTTGTTGACGATGATATGAATGGTCCCGCCGGTGCGGTGACCTTTCAGGCCCGACAGGCCAAAGCATTCGGCCACCACACCTTGGCCGGCAAAGGCGGCGTCGCCATGCAAGAGGATCGGCAGCACCTGATGGCGGTCGGTGTCGCCAATCTGGTCCTGTTTGGCGCGAACCTTGCCCAGAACGACCGGATTGACCGCCTCCAGGTGGCTGGGGTTGGCGGTGAGGGACAGATGAACGGTGTTGCCGTCAAAGCTGCGGTCGGACGAGGCGCCAAGGTGGTATTTGACATCGCCCGAGCCATCGACATCCTCGGGTTTGGAACTGCCGCCCTGAAATTCGTGGAAAATGGCGCGGTAGGGCTTCATCAGCACATTGGCCAGCACCGACAGGCGGCCGCGGTGCGGCATGCCGATGGCGACCTCTTTCACGCCCAAAGCGCCGCCGCGCTTGATGATCTGCTCCATCGCCGGGATCAGGCTTTCGGCACCATCAAGGCCGAAACGCTTGGTGCCCATGTATTTGACCTGGAGGAACTTCTCATAGCCCTCCGCCTCGACCAGTTTGTTCAGGATGGCTTTGCGGCCTTCGCGGGTGAACTGAATCTCTTTGCCATAGCCTTCGATCCGCTCTTTCAGCCAGGCCGATTGTTCGGGGTCGGAGATGTGCATGTATTGCAGGGCGAAGGTGCCGCAATAGGTGCGGCGGACGATCTCGATGATCTGGCGCATCGTGGCGACCGCAAGACCCAGCACCATGTCGATGAACACGGGTCGGTCCATGTCGGCTTCGGCAAAGCCGTAAGAGGCCGGGTCAAGCTCGGGGTGGTGGCCTCGGTCGGTGATGCCAAGCGGGTCAAGATCGGCGGCGAGGTGGCCGCGAATCCGGTGGGCGCGGATGATCATGATGGCGCGGACCGAGTCCAGAACGGCGCGCTGCACTTGGGCATCGGTCAGCGAGATGCCCTTTGCGGCGGCCTTTTCAGAGATCCGGCGACCGGCCCCTTTGGCATCAGGTGCCACGGGCCATTCGCCGGTCATGGCGGCGGTCAGCTCATCGCTGGGGGCTAGCGGCCAATCGGCGCGCGCCCAGCTTGGCCCGGCGGCGGCGTGGCGGGCGTCGGCCGCGCTGTCGCCGGTGGCGGCGAAGAAGGCGGCCCATTGCGCATCGACCGAGCCCGGATCAGCGGCAAAGCGGGCGGCCAACTGGTCGATGTAGCCGGCGTTCGCGCCTTGCAGGAAGGAGGAGGCGTGGAATTGGATGTTGGCGGATTGTTCGGTCATTTCGGCTTTACCTATGAGGGTGGGGCTAACCCCAGCGTTGCGGGTGGTGGGTTAAGAACCCACCCTACTTTCCCAGCGATTTCAGCACGGCCTCGCCCAAAGTCGCCGGGCTGTCGGCCACCACGATCCCGGCCGAGCGCATGGCGTCGATCTTGCTCTCGGCGTCGCCTTTGCCGCCCGCCACGATGGCCCCGGCGTGGCCCATGCGGCGGCCCTTTGGTGCGGTGCGGCCAGCGATGAAACCGGCGCAGGGTTTGCCACGACCGGCGCTTGCCTCGTCCTTCAGGAATTGGGCTGCTTCCTCTTCGGCGGCACCGCCGATTTCGCCGATCATGATGATCGATTGGGTTTCGGGGTCGGCCAAGAACATCTCGATTATTTCAAGGTGTTCGGAGCCCTTGATCGGGTCGCCGCCGATGCCGACGGCGGTGGATTGGCCAAGGCCTGCGTCAGTGGTTTGCTTGACGGCCTCATAGGTCAGGGTGCCGGAACGCGACACCACCCCGACCGAGCCGCGTTTGAAGATCGAGCCGGGCATGATGCCGATCTTGCAGGCGTTCGGGGTCATCACACCGGGGCAGTTCGGGCCGATCAGGCGGGATTTGGAGCCTTGCAGCACCCGCTTGACCCGCATCATGTCCAGCACGGGAATGCCTTCGGTGATGCAGACGATCAGCTCCATCCCGGCGTCGATTGCCTCCAGAATCGAATCGGCGGCAAAGGGCGGCGGCACATAGATCACGGTGGCATTGGCCTGCGTTGCCGCCCGCGCCTCATGCACCGAATTGAACACCGGCAGGTTGAGGTGGCTGGTGCCACCCTTGCCCGGCGTCACCCCGCCGACCATCCTGGTGCCGTAAGCGATGGCCTGTTCGGAATGGAAGGTGCCCTGCGAGCCGGTGAAACCCTGGCAGATAAGGCGGGTGTTTTCGTTGACGAGAATGGCCATGGCTGCCTTTCGATGTATCGGGCGGTGATACGGGATGGGTTGACGGATGTATCATGGGATGATACAAGGGTGGGATGATTGTTTCGGTTCGGGACAAGCGGATTGCATTGGTCATGGCGGGCGAGGTGCCAAGGCGCTTTCCCGCCGATTTGATGCGACCGACCCAAAAGGCGGTGCGGGCGCTGATGGAGGCTGAAATGATTGAAGATTTGCGGTTTCCCCCGTCCAACCGGCTGGAGGCCCTGCGGGGGGATCGGCTGGGCCAATGGTCGATCCGCATCAATCTGCAATGGCGCGTTTGCTTTCGCTGGACTGATCAGGGGGCCGAAGATGTTGAAATCGTGGACTATCACTGAGGAGGCGATATGATTACCTTTCACGCCAACCCGCCGATTCACCCCGGCGAAATGCTGCGGACTGAATTCATGGAGCCTTTGGGCCTGACCTCGGGCAAGGTCGCCCGCGCCATCGGTGTGCCGCGCACCCGGATCGAGCGGCTGGTGCGCGAGCAAACCGGGCTGTCGGTGGATACGGCAGTGCGTCTGGCGCGCTATTTCAAGATGTCCGAGGGATTCTGGATTGGGTTGCAGAAGCATTTTGAGGTTGATTGCATTTATGCCGATGTCGCGTTGAGTAAAGAGCTTGACGCGATCACGCCCCTGCCGCGCCCCGATCTTGAGGCCGAGCATATCGCTGACCCGGACGGGGTCAACAAGGCGGCTTAAGGGGGAAGGGGCGGGGCGGGGTGGGGCATTTTGGTCCTTGAGGTGTCGGGGGGAGGCGGTGCGGAGGGGGCCGAGGGTCAATATTTTTCTCGGAGTTTTTTGAGGTCTATGCACCAATTTGGGCGTTTGAGACTCGACGCAATATATTTAATGAAGGGTTCTGCTTTGTCGAAAATCTGAATTATTTCATCGCGTTGGAACTCTTTTAGCAAGGTTTCAATTTCGTTTGAGCGATTGGCTACCGCCGCGAAGCGATCATGTGCCGTGAGTATTTTCCATAGTTCCTTGTATTCGTCGGAAACTGGGTCGATTTTGCTTGCGTCGGTTTTGACAGTTTCAATGAGCGCGTCGTATCTGGTTCCGTTCATTAAGAGATTTCTGTTGTCGCGGACGGGATCCTTCCCGATTTCTCCCATCGCATATTGAAAAGCCGCAACCTCGTTTGCGACGCGGGCGATTTTGCTCTGCTCACTCGAAGCTTTGAGCGCCCGGTAAGTAATGACAAGCGCAACTATGGCAACAATCAGTAGAGCCACGTTCGCCGATGCGCTAACCCAATTCGGGTTCCAATAATCCCAAAACGAGGCAGATGCCGTTGCCTCGATTGGTGGACTTGCTTGTGCCATAGTGGCCATGATTTATCCTTTCACTGCCTTAACAATCTTCTC
>JBCKXH010000028.1:0-23274 GCA_038921555.1 Paracoccaceae bacterium | reverse complement strand
CGGAAAGCCGGGGGTCATTCGGGGGTCCGAGGGTCCAGAAAATGATCCGGGACGCGACAGTTAGCCCTTGCAAATCCTTGGGGTGCCGCCATCCAGAAAGTCGCCGTGTCACGATATGTGACGAGGGCCACGACACCAAACATCTCCGTCGGAGCGCGATTAGCCTCTTACGGCATTTTTGGCAAACCTGCCCGGTATAGTCATGCAGATGTGGGTGCGTCCTGAAGCGTTTCGGGCGGCGCGGTGCCCCAGCTGGCAAGCTCGGCTGCAAGGCGGCTGACCTCGGCGCGGGTGCTGCGGACCGCGTCGGGGCGGCCCTGCTGTATCGCCAGACGCACTTCGGCCAGATGGCGGCGGTAGCGTTCCAAGGCCAGTTCCTGCGTGAAGCGGCGCACCAAATGGCCGATCTGATCGCCAAAGACGCAGGGCGCCTCCAGCAGATGCAGGTTCGCCGCGCCGTCATGGTCGGTCCAGTCCGGCACCAGATCATCCGCAGTGATATCAGAGCGCCGCGCGACGAGGGCGGCGTTGCTTTTGCTGAAGCGGCCCTGAATCTCTTCGGCCAGCGCCCGGCCGATCCGCAACCGCTCCACCCCTGGCATGCTGTTGAGGTAAAACTCCGGCGGCACCGGCAGGCTTTCGACCTGCATTTGGCGGTTCAGCACATTGGCCAGCGCGATGGCGCGCCAGTCCAGCGCCTCATTCTCGTGCGTGACCGGACCGAGCGGGGCCGGATCGATCCCCAGTTCGGTGATCAGCTGGCCGGTGATGTCGGGAATGCGGCGGAACGGCACAACGCGGAGGTTCCCGGCCCCGAACACCTTTTCCCACAGTTCCACAATCTTGTTGTAATTGAAATAGGAACTGCCCGGCCCGACCGCGCTGCGCGCCAGCTCGGCCCGCGTGACCTCGCGCCCCATCCGGGCCCGCTGCGAGGCATTGGAGACCAGCAGATCGACCTGCGGCCGCAGATGCACATAAACCGTGATGTCGCTGAAGCAGGGGGTGAACAGATCCCGCACCCGTTCGACCATCGCCAGGCTGGACAGTTTGGTATGCAGATGCTCGCTCGAGACCAGCCAGGCCCGGTCGTTGCGGTTGTCGGTGAACTCGCGCAGGAAATCGAGCCGCAGGCTGGCCCGGAAGGCGGCGTGATCCTCGGGCGAGCGGATGCCGGCAGCGGCAAAGCTGGCATCGGGCTTGTCGCTGTCGCGGGCATAGAACATCAGTTTCTTGTGGCTTTCGGCCTTGAGCAGCGAGTCTGGATAATGGATGCCCTGCGCCCGTAGCCCGTCGCGGTTGCGCAAGACCCAGCGTTGCAGCGTGGTGGTGCCGGTCTTGGTGGTGCCGATGTGGAGCGCAAGCTTCATGAGATCTCTGTGTCACAGGGTGCGGGGGCCGTCCGGCCACTAAATTGGCCCGGTTGGGCCTGCGATGCAATGCCCGATCTGCGGCCGACCGGCTGCCGTTTGACCCGTTTGGCCAGCGGGCTGGACAGCGCGGCCTGATCCGGGCAGGTTCGGCGCGACAGGCGGCGGCGCACAGCCCCCCCGGGGCACGAAGCGGGCGCAAAGGGTATCGGCGGGCATGCACAGGATTTTGGCACGGGATCGCCTTCAGGGCCGGCTTGCGGGGCAAAACGGGCGCAACGGCGCTTGTCCGGCTTTCGCGTCAGGCCCGACCGCGGCAGTTGCGCTGGCATGATCCGGGTCTGTCTGGTGGGTACCGCCCGCAGCCGCCAGCCTTTGGCCTATCCGCCTATCCGCGATCAGTGCCGACAGATTGTGGTTGTCGAGGATCCGGCCCGGGCTGATATCCTGATGATCGGCCATAGCAATGATCTGCGACGCGACGGGGCAGCGCTGTTCTACCTGATGGCAGCGCAGCCGCATCTGCAGCTCGTGCTGCTGTCGGAGGAACCCTATTGGGATACGCTGGCGGCCAAAAACCCGTTTGAGACCTATCAGACCTTTGCCACCCCACCGGGGCCGTTGCCCTATGTGTTTTTGAACCATCACACCTCGGCGATCTATGACTTTGAGCGCATCCCGAGCTTTCTGCTGACCGATCCGCGCTATATCGCGCATTACCGACCGCGGTTTGCCCGCAATGCCCGCCTGTCGCCGCAGGACTGGGGCGCGCATTTCCGCCGGGCGACAATCGATGCGGCCTTCATGGCGGAAAAGCGGGGCAACCCGCGATCCGACATCCGTTTTCCGGGCCGGGATGTGTTTGGCCTCAGCCATTTCCGCACGGTCTTCACCCAGGCCTGCCGGGGCCGCAGCGTGCTGCGGGCCGGGCGCGGCTGGGAAGTCGGCCCGGCGCGCCAGGCGCTGGCCGACTGGCACGACGACAAGCTGACCCGGCTTGATCTGCGCTGCCGCTTCGTCTCGGCGCTGGAGAACACCCACCAGCGCAACTATGTTTCCGAGAAGATCTTTGACGCCTATGCGGTCGGCGGCGTGCCGATCTATTGCGCCGGGCCGGGGCAGGGAGTGGAGCGCGTCGCCGGGCCGGACGCATGGGTCAATATCTATGGCCAGGCGGCAGAAGCGGGTTTCGACGCGGAACAGGAATTTTCCGCGCCGTTTCTGACCGCCTATGCGGCGACCCAGGCTGCGTTGCACGATCTGTTCGCCAGCCCCGATGCCGTCCCGCGCGAGATGGACCGGCTGGCCGGCGCCCTGACGGCCACGCTGCGGGCGCTGCTGCCCTGACGGCTGCGATCAGGCTGCGGCGATCAGGCGCGCAGCCTGTCTTTGTGCGCCAGGAACCACTGATAGGTTTCGGCCAGACCCTGTTCCAGCCCGATCCGCGCCTGCCAGCCCATGCCGGACAGCCGCCCGACATCCATCAGCTTGCGCATCGTGCCATCGGGTTTGCTGGTGTCAAACCCGATCCGCCCGGTAAAGCCGGTCACTTGCGCCACCAGCCGCGCCAGGGCTGCGATCGTCACATCGCTGCCGGTCCCGACATTGATATGGCTCAGCATCGGGGCGGTATTGGCGGCATAGTCGGCCCGGGGCAGGTCGAGCACGAACAGGCAGGCCGCCGCCATGTCATCGACATGCAGGAATTCGCGGCGCGGGGTGCCGCTGCCCCAGATCACCACCTCGGGCAGGCCATCCCTTGCGGCCTCATGGAACCGGCGCATCAGCGCGGGCATGACATGGCTGTTCTCGGGGTGGAAATTGTCGCCCGGTCCGTAAAGATTGGTCGGCATCACCGAACGGTAATCGACGCCGTGCTGCCGGTTGTAGCTTTCGCACAGCTTGATGCCGGCGATCTTGGCAATGGCGTAGGGCTCGTTGGTCGGTTCCAGCACGCCGGTCAGCAGCGCCGCTTCCGCCATCGGCTGGGCCGCCGCGCGCGGATAGATGCAGGACGAGCCAAGCTGCAGCAGCCGCGCGACGCCGGCGGCAAAGGCCTGATGGATCACGTTGCATTCGATCATCAGGTTTTCATAGATGAAATCGGCCGGATAGCTGTTGTTGGCCATGATGCCGCCAACCTTGGCGGCGGCCAGGATCACCACATCGGGCCGCTCGGCTTGCATGAAATCGCGCACCGCGGCCTGATCGGTCAGGTTCAGCTCGGCGCTGCTGCGGGTGATCAGCGTATCGGTGCCGCGGGCCTGCAACCGGCGCAGGATCGCGCCGCCCACCATGCCCCGATGGCCTGCGATGTATATTTTCATGGACTGCCCCTCCGTTTTATTCTTGTCCTACTGAGTTCTAGTTTCACCGGCAATGACCTGCCTGGCCTTCTCGGCCCAGCTGGCCCGCGCACTAGAATCCTGCTGGCTATCCGAGACTGCGCGGTAGAGCGCCGCACGCAATGCTCTGAGGTCAGCTGCATTCTCATCCATCTTTAGTCGTGGCGCCCAGTCGCTGTCGCCTAGGAAGGGTGCCAGCCGCGCCAGCCTTCCGCGCCTCTCTGCAAGCACGACCATACCGGCCCACCAGCGTTCAAGCTCCCTGCGGCGGCGTATGGCGGCGTTCAGCATCCTGCTCGGATCGTCTCCGTCGATCACTGTGGTGGACAGCGGTATCAGTACGCCCATTTGCCGAAGCCACTCCGGTACCCGGTGGCCTACCATCGGGAAGTTGAAGAAATTTATTCCGGGGCCCAGTCGTTCGACGTGCTTTCGGTCCAGCCTCTCATAGCGATCCGCTACGACATAGACCTTACCGGCCAGCGTCTCAGCTGCGTCGCGATAGGCGCTGGTCCAATCTTCGGTCTTGCCGGTCTGAAACCGATTTTCCCACGGCACTAAGTCAGGGGCAAGAGTGGATTGCGGGTTCAGCGATAGCACCTCAGTGGCGCGCATTGCCTGCGCAAAGGCCAGCGCACCATAGCCGCCCATGCTGCCGCCCATCAAGATAACTCGGTCATACTGCGCAAAGATCTTGCCGTTTTCGTCCAGCCAGCGGTGCAAATCCGGGCGGCGATACCAATTGGGAGTGGTAGGTTTGACCAGAAGCAGATCCTCCGAGCGCGGCATCAGGAACTTAGCGCCCCATCCCGCGCGATCACGCGAGGGATTGCTGAGGCAGGCCGTCATCGGCTCGAAGGTGACAACCATCACCCCGGAGTCGCGCCGGAGCAGGTCCATCCGATAATTGTCAAGGTCAATCTTCTGCTCAAAGCGCGCCACGCAAATCGTCCTTACCAGTATCCAAGCTTTTCGCCAAGCCAGCCGTGCTTTTCGAAGAAAACCTTCTTGACCGGCGCGGTAAAGTAGTTTTCCCAATCGCCGGCCACACCCTTGCGGAAATGATGCTCGACATCCTCTTGGCCCGCAGTGCGCCCGGTGATCCTCTTGAAATCAGTGATTTTGCGAATCTCGGCGGCGTCCTTGTCCGACAAGCTCAGCCCGCCTGAGGCCATCATGTCTTTCAGCGTGGCCTCGAAATCGCTTAGCATATCCTCGTATTTCACTGTCTTGACTTGCGCCCACATCTCGTTGGGCCATGTGCGCAGTTGTTTGGCCATCGGGAAAGTCTCGACCAGCAGCAACAGCCCCTCGTCCACCGTAAGATCGGCAGCCTTTTCGCGGAAATCGAGGATCATCTTGTTGTTGTTCTGATGCGATATCAACCATGACCAATAGTTTGATACGAAGGCGTCACGCGGATCGCGGACAAAATGCACAGTGGGCTGTGCGGCTGTATCAATCCGAGATTTTGGTGAATAGACAGCATTCACGTCGAGAACGATATGAATGCCGTGAATCGCTCCAGGCGTTCCAATGGGGGGCTCTGACAAGATATCCACTGACGCGAGTTTACGTTTGGTCAACTCCCTGCAAATTCCACGCAGCCAGTTGGTTGCACATTTGTGGTGCGACAGGATCGCAAGATCGTGTGCCGCGTTGTGGTTCATCTTCATCTTTTTGCCATTTCATTTATAGCTCTGACCTCTGACACCGATTTGCGCAGTTGTTGCAGGCACTCGCGGACAGTGGCCTTGCGCGTGTTGGTAACCTTCCATTCTGTTGCAATCATCATAGGAACAGTTTCCCGCGCCATAAAATGCAGTAAGCCCGAGCAGCTACAATAGAGTGTGAGCATTTGATTGCTTTGTTGCGCGCATCAGTGCTGCGTAAGTCTCGACCAATTCAGCGCCCAGCCATGGAGCAAGCACCTCATCGGACCTTTCTGCGTAAGAAACATACCGTTCCGCGGCAGTGGAGCTGACCTCGACCGTGTCTACCGTTGGAGGCATCCCCAGCGCGAACTCTGAGCACACTTTTGCGATCGCACCTACATTGAGAGACATTCTTTCCTGTGACACTACAAGTAGTCGGGAACCTGTTACGACACGAGTCAAGTTCTCGAAGTAGATATTATAGCGGAGACGTTTTTTCGCGAACCGTTCATAATAGTCTGAGATGCTGCAATCTGCATAAAAGTCACGCTCTTTCCATGCAAAATGGGTTGGTGTCTTGCCATTTCTTGCAATTGTTCGATGCATGTTATGCCAAGAAATCAATGCACTCCGTGGGTCTCGTATGCAGAGAACGAACCGACGTTCTCGCAACTCGGCAAGATAATGCAATGCATTCTCATTATAGACGTAGGCAGTAAATTTATGTGCGCGAACGCGGCCGGACGAAAAATATCCCTCTTTCTCTTCGTGAGATTGAATAATTGGCCACGCGACTTCGGGTGTGCCGCCGGGACCAAGAAGAAGATCCACTTCGGGACGTGCAGCCAATTCCCTGATGAGAGCGGTTGTGCCGCACTTGGGAAAGCCTACCATCACGATATTCGATTGGGAGATGCTCTTGGGAGATAGAACCCCAGATCGCTCAGTTTCATTTAGCATTTTTACTTGTCCATGCCTACTCCAAACTCACCGGCAGCTCCAGCCCATGCGCCTTCAGCAAGGCATGGCGCCGGGCGCTTTGCAAGTCCGCCGCCACCATTTCGGCGCAGATTTCCTGTGCCGTGATCACCGGTTCCCAACCCAGCTTGGCCTTGGCCTTGGCCGGGTTGCCCAGCAGGGTTTCGACCTCGGCGGGGCGGAAATAGCGCGGGTCGATCCGCATCAGCACCTGACCTTCACGCACCATCGGGGCCAGCGCACCATCGACGTGGGCGACGCTGGCGGTCTCATGGATGCCCTCACCCTCAAAGCGCAGCGTCAGGCCCAGTTCCGCCGCCGACCAGGTGATGAAGTCGCGCACCGAATACTGCAGGCCGGTGGCGATCACGAAATCATCGGGCGCGTCCTGTTGCAGCATCAGCCACTGCATCCGCACATAGTCTTTCGCATGGCCCCAGTCGCGCAAGCTATCAATATTGCCCATATAGAGGCACTTTTCCAGCCCCATTGCTATATTGGCCAGGCCGCGGGTGATCTTGCGGGTCACAAAGGTCTCGCCGCGACGCGGGCTTTCGTGGTTGAACAGAATGCCGTTACAGGCATAGATCCCGTAAGCCTCGCGGTAGTTTACGGTGATCCAATAGGCATACATCTTGGCCACCGCATAGGGCGAGCGCGGGTGAAACGGCGTGGTCTCGGTCTGCGGGGTTTCCTGCACCAAGCCGTACAGCTCCGAGGTCGATGCCTGATAGAACCGGGTTTTGCTTTCAAGCTTCAGGAACCGGATCGCCTCCAGCAGCCGCAGCGCCCCCATCGCATCGACATCGGCGGTGTATTCGGGGGCTTCGAAGCTGACCGCGACATGGCTTTGCGCGCCGAGGTTGTAGACCTCGTCGGGCTGCAATTCGGACAGGATGCGGGTCAGGTTCGAGCTGTCGGTCAGATCGCCGTAATGCAGACGGAACCGGCTGTTATTGGTATGCGGGTCTTCATAGATGTGATCAATCCGCTGGGTGTTGAACATTGAGGCGCGGCGCTTGATGCCATGCACCTCATAGCCCTTTTCCAGCAGCAGTTCGGCCAGATAAGACCCATCTTGGCCAGTGATACCGGTGATCAGGGCAGTTTTGGTCATGGGTCTTATGGTCCTTCGGCCCGGATAATGCGTCCGGACGGTATTTGGGTTGGGGCGTGACGGCCTGGCGACGCTGCGGATTTACGTTTCATTGCAGATTTGGCCCGGCAGTGCCAGTGGCCGATCTGGCCTCGGCATGCTGTCTCACCTTCAGAAAGTGGATTTTCAGCACATCGTCATCCGGACGGGCGGCCAGAGCCCGCTGCACGTCGTCTGACAGGCTGGGATCGGCGGCAAGCCGCCCGATCATGCGCGGGCCGTCAAGCAGCAGTGCCGACGCACAGGACCGCAACAGAAGCGATCCCGAATCTGGTTCTCCAGCCGGTTCTGCCGCCCTGGCCATCTGGGACAGGAAGTCGGCGCTGCTCTGCGGCTCGGGCGCCGCGGCACTGGCCGGAATGTGTTCTTTG
This sequence comes from Paracoccaceae bacterium, assembly GCA_038921555.1. Taxonomy (GTDB): domain Bacteria; phylum Pseudomonadota; class Alphaproteobacteria; order Rhodobacterales; family Rhodobacteraceae; genus Stagnihabitans. Next base: position 15,399 of record JBCKXH010000028.1, on the reverse strand, counting down.
GGCTGCTGCCGCGCTGCGGGTTGGCCCGCTTCGAGTTGGCCCGCTTCGAGTTGGGCGGCATGGCGGTGCAGCGCCTCGAAATTGTGCTTCAATTGCTCAAGCTCGACCCGCAGCGCGTTTTGAGCCCCGTTCCGGCCCCCGTTCTGGGTCGCAGTGTCCGGCGGGGCGGCGGGTGGGGCGGCGCCCGCATTCTGACCCCCGCTGCGGGCCGCATCGGCCATGATCTGGCGCAGATCATGGCGCAGGTCGAGCAGGTTGTGGCGCGAAAATGCCAGTGTCCGGGCGCGCTGTACCAAGGCGTTGCGCCGCGCCGGATCGGCCTGCAGCGCGCGCAGGGCGGCCTCGACGGCGCTGTCGCTTTCCTCGTCGACAATGACAGCGGCATCGGTGCCGGCCAGATAATCGATGGTTGCGATGCCGCGCGGCCCATGCGCCAGCAGCACGGCACCCGAGGCCAGCAATTCCGGCATCTTGTTGGCCATGCTGTATTGCACATAGCGCAGCGAGGCCGCATCAAAGTTATAGGCGATCACCACAACATCGGCGTCACAAAGCCAGCTGACATAATCGGCAAACGACCGGTCTTGCGTGTCGATATGGGTCGCGGTCAGATCCTTGAACAGCGCGCCGCTGGCTTGCTGCCACCAAGGTCGGGTGCTGATTTCGAAGCTGACCGGCTGGCCCACGGTGTTCAGCCGCTCAACCGCCTGGGCGACGCGCAGCACGGAAGCGGCATTCATGTCGGGGGCGAGCCCGCCGGCATAGCGCACCCGCAGCGGCCCCGGCGCATGCGTTCGGGCTACGGTCGGCCACTGCGCCGGGGTGACGCCATTGGCAAAGGCGCGGAACGCCAGCCCGTACCGGGTGACAAACGCCGCCGACATCGCCTCGGAAATCGACAGCCGCACCGCGGAGCGCACCAGCAGCAGCCGCAGGTCGGCATCCATTTCGGCAAAATAGGCCGGGTTCTCGGCTTGCAACCGGGCGGGCCAGTCGTCCATGATCCACGTCACCAGCGGCACCGTGCCAGTTCCGCCCTCTGGCCCGATCACCGACATCGCCAAGCGGTGCAGATGCGGCTGGTCGGCCAGCGGACGGTACAGGATCAGTTCGGGGCGAAAGGCGGTGATGGCGGCCCGGGCCTCGGCCTCGGTCGCACCGGTACTGTGATAGCTGCCATCCGCCCCGCGGCGCACCAGATCCAGACGATCCTTGCCGGGGGCGGCGACCTGCAGGAAATCAGGCGCGGGCCAGTCGGCCAGCAGGTTGGCCTTGATCTCGCCGGTGGCGGTGGCATTGCCGGTCATGGTCATGTCCAGCACCAGAAGGCGGGGGAGCGGCGGCTCGCGCCGGGCGGCAAGATCGGAGAGGGGTCGGGCAACCGGCAAACGAACATCACGTATGGTAGAACGCCCGAGGAAGGTTTCCAGAGGCTCCCTTGGAAACACCTCCAGCTTTCCACCCACAGTGCAGTTCACAATCCTCCGGCCCGCCTTCTCATATGCTGTCCGCGCCACCTGATACATTTTTTCCATATTGTCGGTATCGGCAGCCTGCCATGTCTTTCCATGGAAGTAACGGGGGTCGAAATGGTTCGGATCTTCTTCCTTCTGGTCTATGCTGTCACCCTCTTTCAAGGACGCAGCCTGCTGATACGAGTGATCAAAACCGATCAGCGCCACTTGCTGATAGCCAAGCGCGAAAGCCACCTGCATGTTGAAGAAACTAACCGTTGACCGCCAAGAAAACACGCCGCCCACAGCAGTGCAAAACTCCGGTATCACCGTCGCAGGCAGAAAAACCGCATTCTCTCCTTCGGTGATCGTATTTGCGAGCCAGAATGGCATGATCTTGGGAATATCAAGGCGGTTGAAATCCACAGTGCCCTGTGTTGCGACAAGATCATTCACGACCGTCAGGTAACTGGCATAAAGGCGCAGTTCCTTGCTGATGACGGCAAAGTTTGAGATGATGACGTCTGCTTGATCCAGAAGCGCGAGATTGGATTTGTTCAGGCTTGGCCCATTGCCAACGATCACGCAGCGATCCTTGCGGTGTGCGGAAAACTCCGCAAAGCGGCGACTCGCGTTGTCGGCCTGCTGTTCATACCAACGCGCATCAAAGCTGCGCTCAAAATTCTGCGGGACTCGGTAGGTTTTGAACTTCCCACCTTTCTTTGTCACAGTATCAAAGATATGCCATGCGATGCGCTTTTCTGCATCCAAGTCGGGATGCGTCGTTTTTGCGCCAGCATTTGTAAGGTCTCGATGCTTCCAGTATATTCGTTTCAGGTCGGGCGCTATACGGCGAATATATGCAAGCGTTTCAAAATGCTCGGCTCTATCGGATTGCTCAAGCAATTCCAGCATGTCTTGCGTCACGAAACGATGAATCGCCGCACGGGTGAAGCTGTCTCTTTTAACTTGATCGACGACATTCGCGTGATTAACAACACCGTCTTTACCTGTGGCAATATATTCGCCATAGCGATCAAGCCATTTCCAGTGAATATATCCAAAATGGTGCGCGCAGACCTTGAAATGCTCTATCAGGCTATCTCCGCGTCCGCTTGAGGTTTTCATCCCGTCCCACCAGCGATGATGAGCAAGAACATCGGGAGTGAAAACCCATTTGAACCCAGCACTTGCCATTCGCACCCAATATTCATAGTCCATGCAGTAGTTATAATCTTCGGATGGACCGCCAAGTTTCTCGAATACACGGCGGCGCATAAATACCCCGGGCTGAATAATTCCAACCTGCTGATGGAAGCTGTTCAACAGCGTTTCTGACTTTGAATGTACGAAGCCCTTGCGCAAGAACTCTCCGGCTTCCCCTACATAGTTTACGTTACCATAAACTATGTCGGCACCGGGGTTAGATGCAAAAACTGATGCAACAATCTCCAGAGTCCTCGGCGTTGGATAAAAATCATCAGAATTCAACCACGTCATTATTTCGCCGGTGCAACGCTCAAAGCCTTTGGTAATACCATGCGACTGACCGCGATCAGGTTCATGGATCAGGATGGCATGCTTGGCCGCGCGGGCCAACTCTGTCGATCCATCGGTCGAGCCGGGATCAACCAAGATATGCTCAACAGTAATTCGCGCACCTGTCTGGCCTGCTACACTGCGCAAGTTGTCGGGCAGGAACTGCGCTTGATTGAAGGATGGTGTAATTACAGAAAACCGCATGATTCCACCTTGTAAAATCGCGGCCCTTGTTCAATAGGTGTCGGATACCAGCCGATCTGATCCCAGTAGCGATATGCCGCATTCATGCCCAGCGTGGTCACACCGTTCAGCCGGGTAAAGTCAAAGCCTTTCAAGGATGGCCCGTTGCCCATTACGATGCAAAGATCTGTCATGCTTGGTTCCCGTCACAGATTTAGGTTTGCCCGGTTTGCCCGGTCTCAGGCCAGAAAACTCGCCATATGGCCGATTGCGGTGTGGCTGGCGCGGATCACCGCATCGACCGAGTTTGAGCCGTTATGGGTGCCGAAGATGCAGCGTTCGAACTGGCGCAGCGGGTGGTCGGCCAGAAAGGGTTCGATCTCGAACACCTCCAGCGCCGCCGAATGGACCTGACCGCTGTGCAAGCCCGCCACCAGGGCGGCTTCGTCGATCAGCGGGCCGCGCGCCACGTTGACGATGCGGATGCCGGGTTTTGTCCGGGCCAGAACGGCGGCGTCCAGCATGTGGTAATTATGCGCGTTCAGCGCACAGGTGAAAATCAGGAAATCCAGCTCCTCGATGCCTTCGGGCCAGGCGGCACGCTCCAGCCCGGGCAGGCCGGCATCGCCGGTCACGCCGGGGTCATAGGCCAGAACCTGCATCCCCAGCGCCTGCATCCGGGCGCAGGTGTTGCGCCCGATGTCGCCCAGACCCACCACGCCGACCCGCCGCCCGGTCAGGCTGATGCCCGCCGGTTTCGGCCAGTTGCCGGCCCGCACACCGCGGTCGATCACGAACAACTGGCGCGCCAGCGCGATCACATAGGCGGTGGCCACATCGGCGACTTCGGTGCCGAACATGTTGGGCGTGTTGATGATCGGGATGCCCATTTCCCTGCAGGCGGCGAAATCGACATTATCGACCCCGATGCCCCATTTCACCGCCGCGCGCAGCCGCCCGGCCTGCCCCGCCGCAAATACCGCCCGCGTCGCCGGGTCATCGCCGATGATCCAGCCGTCATAACCGGGCAGCAGCGCCTTGAGTTCAGCCTCTGACAATATCTGCGTCACCTTGGCCGGGTGCAGCCGCAGGCCGCGTTCGGCGGCAAAATCGGTAAACCTGGTGATCTGGCCCAGCATCGGCGGGCAGGTGACAAGAACATCCCTCATGTTGCGGCCTCGGCTTGTGTGCTGCGCAGATGCGCGAAGGCTTCGGCCACCGCCCAATCCTCGGGCGTGTCGATATCCACCGCCTCCAGCTTGCTCATCGGATGCAGCAGCGGCTTGCGCCCGATCCGGGCATTGCCAGCGCGAAAGCTGCTAGGAGAGAAGATGTAAAGGTTGGAGTTTTCCTCATACCAGGGTTCCAGATCCTGGGTCTGGATCAGGTTGTCCGGGTCATGGTTCACCGGGCTGCCATCGGCGCGGTAGAGCCGGGCCTGAAAGGTGTTGACCGTGAAAAGCGAATCGGCTGTGCCCGCCGCCAGCCCCTGGGCATAGCGCGCCATGGCATCGCGGATCGTCGCGGCGCTGAGCATCGGGTTGGTGGTATGGGTCATCAGATAGGTCTCGGCCGGAACCGCCGCGATGTCATCTGCCAGGATCAGGTTCATCGAGACGGTATCGCCGCACAGCTCGGCCCGGCGGTCGCGGATGCGGACGCGGTCGCCCTCGACCAGCCCGTTTTCGGCCAGGATGGCGCGCGCGTCGGTGTTGATCACGACCTCGTCGATCTCGGGGATCGACAGAAGCTCATCCAGAATCCAAGCAAACAGCGGCTTGCCATAGAGCAGGCGGAAATTCTTGCCCTTAACCCTCTGACTGTTGGCTTTCATCGGGAGCAGGGCGACGCAACGGCTTGAGCCAGTCATCTTTTGCAGCCTTTTCGTCAACTTGCGGATAAAAGAACCGCTCTTTCGCGGTTTGCGACAGGCGCCGGTGTTCGTGATTGCCCTTGTAGGACCCGGCGAACTGGTTCCAGCGGTAGCGCAGCATGTCGGCGCGCGATGTCGAACGCACCCCGTTCTGCGCCGCAGCGCGCCAATCGCCCAGCACGCTGGTCACGACATAGCGCACCACATCGCTGCGCGAGAGCTGCACCTCTGGCATGATCGATCGCAGCGCCAGCGCCTCGCGCTCGAAACGGCGGCGCACGGCGGGCCAGGTTTCGCGGTGGTGGTGGAACACCGGGGCCCGTGCTACATAGCCGATCTTCATCCCGGCGGCAACCAGACGCTTGGCCAGATCCATGTCTTCCAGACCGGTCAGGCTTTCGTCAAAGCGATGATTTTCCCAAACGCTCCGCAGCAGGGCGGAATTCGCATTGTTGCAGAAGAATCCGTCTTGCGGCAGGCTGGAGGTATCGGGGAAATAATGCGCGAAAATCCGGCGCTCGCTGTAGTTGCTGTCATCATCGCCGATCTGGCGGCCATAGGCATAAGCGACCGTACCCGCCAGCAGCGGCTGGCACAGCCTGCGCAGCCAGTCATCGCCGACCGGCACGCAATGGCCGGAAATGAAAACCAGAATGTCGCCCGTGCTGCAGGCGCATCCCCGGTTGAGCGAGCGGCCAAACGAGAACTCGGATTTCGTGATATGGCTGATCTGGCAGCCATGCCGCCGGGCAATTTCGAGCGTACCATCGGTTGACCCTGAATCGATCAGGATGGTCTCGACCTGCAATGCCGCACCTTGCTGGCGTGCAATCATGACGAGAAGATCGTCGAGATGCTTGGCCTCGTTCAAGGTGCGAAGCACTATGCTGACACGCATGAGATACCCCCGCCCATATCAACCATATCCCAGGACAAATTCAAGAACCCATACCGCTGCCTGTCATGTCTGCGTAAGGATTGACCGATAAACACGCAGAATAACAGCTATTTTTTAGCCGCACCCGGCTGGGCTGTCGATAGAAACTGTTCCGGGCCGGCCCGACGATACGAGGAAAATCGTCTGTGACCCAGCAGAAATCCGGTGGATGCGGATTAATTGGGCGCGGTCACGGCCTGATCCTCAGGACCAGCCGGGAATGCGGCGGTAGTCCGATTTCACAAAGCTGAGGCAGGCCCCGTCCAGCGTGGCATCGATGATTCGCCGCCCGTCAGTCTCGAACACCCGCCGCGCCTCGGCATAGGAGGCTTCCGAACTGGCTAGGTCGGGGTTGTCCCAGGTCTGGTTGGCAAAATAGCCGGGGCTGAAATGGTTGGGATCCGGCCCTTCGAGAAAGTGCGCCCTATGCGGGGCACCCGTGAAGGTATAGCGGTGATCCATGCCGATGATCACCACCGTGTCAAACCCCATGTAATGGATGATCTGCAACGCGGCATGGGTGACGGTGCCGCCCTCGCGGACCCCGGTGACAATGTCGCGCGAAAACACCACAGGGGCACTCAGCACCGGCACATGATAGGTAAAGGCATCCTGCGGCAGATGCATCGCCGCCCGCGCGCCGATGAACTTGATCGCCGTCATCGCGGCCAGCTCGGCCCGGGCCTGCTGCACGACTTTTGCATTCGCCGCCACCAGATAGCGCGGGTAGAACCCGAAGCGGTCCAGACCAAGATGGATCTTGTTCAGCCCGAACACCACCTCGTCACGCAAAAAGCCCAGATCCATCCGGTTCAGCGAGGGTCCGTTGCAGACCAGCACGCACCGCTGGCCGCGGTGCAGGTCTCTGAAACGGGAAAGATGCGGCATGAGGGATCCTTTTGCCTCGGGCGGAAGGGGGCCGGACTTGGGGGGCAATCGGGGAAGGCTGTCCCCGGTCACTTGGCCAATTCGTACCAATCGTCCCATTGCGCCTCGGTGCGCTGATAGCCCTAGGCTTCGAGAAGGCGGCGAATATCCTCGCGCATCGGCGTGAAATTATGCTCCACGGTGATCAGCCGGATCGTCCACTCGGCAAAGCGGCAGGGCTGCGACCGGGTCGGGCCGGGCAGCCGGGTTCGCAGGTGCCGCAAGACCGGGTTTCTGGAGGTTTTTGGGGTTCTTGGGCTTGCGGGCCTTCTTGCCAACTCTTTTCCTGCTCAAAGCCCGCCCTCCCGCAGCAGCAGGTCCTTGATCAGATCAATCTGCCCCTCGGCGCGGCGCAGTTCGTTCCGGGCAAGGGTCTGCTTGTGCTCCAACTCTTTCACCCGCTGTTCAAGCGTATCGATCTGCGATTTCTGCTGTGAGACCAGTCTGGTCCGGGTGTCTTTCTCGGTGGCGGTGGCGGTGGCCTGCGCTTCGGCTGCCTGAGCTTTGGCGCGCTCGGCGTTCAGGGCGGCATCCTGATCCTTGATCCGGCCGTCGCGGGCGGCGAGCGTGTCAGCGGCGTCTTTCAGCGCCGCCGCCTGCCCGCTGGCCTGCGCTTCGGCTGCCTGAGCTTTGGCGCGCTCGGCGCTCAGGGCGGCATCCTGATCCTTGATCCGGCCGTCGCGGGCGGCGAGCGTGCCAGCGGCGTCTTTCAGCGCCGCCGCCTGCCCGCTGACCTGCGCTTGCAGGGTGACTTGGGTCTTGCGCAGGGCGGTTGCCTCTTGCACGGCGGGGTTCAGACGAAAGCGCAGCATTGGCCAGTCCGGGTCGGTCAGGTCGGCGGTCGCGGCGTCGAAGCCTTCGGCTTCAAGCCAGCTCTGCAGCACGGCCATGGGGGCCGCGCCGGCAAACAACGGCTCAGCACCGCAGCGCAGGTCAAGCAGGTCGATCTGCCCCAGCGCCCCGGCAGCCTTCCAGGCCAAAAGGATGTCCTGCTCAGCCCCGGGCGCTTCCAGCACAAGCTGCAGCTTGCCGGTCTTTGGCCCCAGCCGGTCCAGCAGACCTGACACCGACAGGGTGCGCACCACCGGGCGCGCCACGATGCGCAGCCCGGGCAGCAGATCCGAAAGGCCGGTGGGCGCATGCAGGCTGCTCAGCCCGGTGAAGTTGAACACCAAAAGCTCGGCCTGGCCATCCTGGGCGGCGAGCGCCACCGGCAGAACCTCAAGCCGAGGCTCGGTTTGGCTGCGCCGTTCCAGATCGGCCACCCGGTCGGGATTGGGTTCGACCAGCACGATCCGCGCCGCAGACGACGCCAGATGGGCGGTGATCGCATCACCGTCGCCTGCGCCGATATGCAGGATCAGGCCGGGGGCGGCTTGGGCAGCTGGCAAAGTCTCGAGCGTCTCGAGCGTCTTGGGCATTTCAGGTCTTTTCTGTTCGGGAGGGGCGAAGCAACCGGCTGGTGGCGCGTAGCGGTTTGGTCACTTTCCAGGAGCGCGAGTCGAAAATTCGCTGCCGTTCCTGTTCAAGTTCTGCCAGCTGTGCGTTGCGGGCCGCAAGCTCTGCTTCGCGGGCCTGTGTTTGCGCCTGCGCTGCCGTGAGGGACAGGTCATGGGCCAAAGACTGTTCCAAAGACCGGGCCCGTGCGGCTGCCTCGCCGGCGTCAAGCCGACCGGCCAGATCGTCATGGCCGCGCTGCAGAAATCCGAGCTGATCCAGCGATGTCTCAGTTTCTTCAGTCAGCCGGGCAATGATCCGGCGCGCCTGTTCCACATCATGGCCCTTTTGCATTTCGCGGGCCAGTTTCGCGGTGAGGCTGGCCAGATCCTTTTCCTGCCGGGCGCGCTCAGCGGCGGCGGCTTTCTGAGTTATGCCAAGATCATTGAGCAGGGCCGCGATCTGGGCGGCGCTGTCCTTTTGCCGCGTTGCCGCGCCTTGTACCTGTGCTTCGACTTCCTGCTGAAGCTGGCCCAGCTGGTCGCGCAGCAGGTCACGTTCCTGCCCCAGAGCCATCTGCCCTAGGGCTTTCTGCCGGGCGAGCGTTTCGACCGCATCGACGCGCGACAAAGCAGCAGCAGCCCCGGCATGGCCGTGCCAAGCGGCATCCAGATCGGCAAGCGTGGGGAATTCGGCGGCCAGCGACAGGCTGCTGACCTCAAGCTCGTCGGCAAGCCGGCGCGCGGCGGGCACGGTGGTCAGGGCCTGCAGCGCCAATATGGTGAGAATCATATCGTGCGCAGGCAGGGTGGCGGGCTTGATCCAAGCCCCAATCCCCGGCCCCGCCCCAATCCCCGACCCCAGCCGGTCCAGCAACGGCTGCATCTGGTCGACCTGCCCCAGCAGGATCAGCCGGTCCTGGACCAGAAACAGGCGGCGGCGGTTGCGGCGGTGGATATCCAGCAACCGTGTCACCTCATCCTGCCAGGCGGCAAGGGCTGCCGACGGGGCAACTCCGGCCTGTATCGCGTCCACCAGATGATCCGCTGGCGTGCCGCAGAACAGGATCGTGGGCGCGCCGCTGTCCAGGGCCGCAACCAGTGCCCCGGGCATGAAGGGCTGTATGGCTGGCAGGGCTGTGGGCGGCAGAATAGCGGCCAGCCGGGCAGCTATGGCCGCAAGGTTCACTCCCGAAAGGCAGAAAAGCCTCAGATCAGACGCAGGTTTCCAGCCCTGCGCCCCCCTAGGGGCCGTGTGGCCTGTATTGGCTTTCGTCAAAAGGTTTCTCCCGGGCAACTCAAGCTACGACCGGCCCCAGAGGGGGACGACCTTATCATATTGCACGATTATATTGCCGCAAACAGCAGATGCCACCTTTTTTTGGGGACAGGTCTGGTGGCCAAGTCTGGTAGCATGTGCTAATGGGGCAGTTCCCGGAGGCTTACGGGCGATTTCTAACCGGGCCACTAGGGCCTGCACCCCATTGGGACCGCTGCCTTGCCCCCATCTGACTTGCCCCCAGCCGTTTCCCCCTCTCTCTCCGGTCCGCTCTTTGGCCCGCCCTCTGGTGATACGCTCTGGCTGGGTGCGCATAAGACCGGGACAACGTTTTTGCAAAAATCGCTCGATCTGTCTCAGCCACAGTTGCAGGCCCAGGGCATCCGCTATGTCGAACTGTCGGAATTTCGCCGACTCTACACCCGGCCGCTGCTGCATGACAACCACCCCGAGCCGGTGGCGGCCAGTGTCTATGATGGCCCCGGCGTGGTGCAACGGCTGATCTTTGACGAGAATATCCCCGCGCTGGCCCAGCACGCGCTTGGGCCAAAGAGGCTTTACCCACACGCGGCAGAGCGCGCGCTGCGGCTGGCCCGGCATCTGAACCTGCGCCGCCCGCGCCTTGTTCTGGGGGTGCGCAGCTTTGCCAGCTTTCTGCCCTCGCTTTATTGCGAGACCCTGAAAGCGACCCCGTTCCAGCGTTTCGAAGCGTTCTGCCGCACCCCGCTGGCGGGCTTGAGCTGGTCTGACCTGCTGGCGCGGCTGGCGGTGGCCTTTCCCGGATCAGATCTGCTGGTCTATACCGCCGAGGGTCTGCGCGGCCAGGAGGCGCAGCTGCTGTCAGAAATGACCGGCCTTGCGCCTGCGGCCTTCACCCTGCTGGGCGGGGTCGAGCGGCAGGGCTTTTCGCAGGCGGCCATCACGGCGCTGGAGACGCTGCAGGCAACACGCCCGGTGCTGCGCGCCGATGTGCCCGAGATGAACCGCCGCCATCCGCGCGGACCGGGCGTGGCGGGGTACATGCCCTGGACACTGGCCGAGCGGGCCAGCCTTGACGCACTTTATGCCGCCGATCTGGCGCGGCTGCGCTCACAGCCCGGGTTGCGGCTGATCGAGGGCTGAGCGCCGTGTCTGATATTCAGCCGATCTTATGTTCGGCCGGTCCGGGGCTCAGCCCTGCGGCGGGTAGTCTGTCGCACCCGGCTCCAGAAGCGCGCGCAACGCCCGGAATTCAGCGATCCGGCGCAGCGAAAGCACCCCTTCGGCCACCTGCCTGATCACCTGCCCGCGCGGCCCGTCTTCGGCCGCCAGCAGGGTCACGCGGTCTTCCAGAGCCTGAAGCCTGCTGCCAAAACCCGCCAGACTGTTGCGCAGACGGTCCAGCGACCACAGCGTCAGCACAGCCCCGGTATCGCCCCGGCGCAGCAGATCGGCTTGGGCAAGGATCGCCGTGCCCTGAAACAGCGGTGCAATATGGCTGGCCCACAAAGCCGCGTCACAACGGCCCAGAACCTCGGCGGCGCGCAGGGCATAGGGGCCGTGTACTGCCGGATCAAGCCGGTCGATATGCCATGTCATGTTGTTGATCAGCCAGGCCAGGGCGGCCACCTGTTCTTCGGTGGCATCGGCGGCCAGCTTGGCGCGGATCGTCTCGAAATGGGTGAAAAACGCCATCAGCTCCTGCCCGGTCGAGGCCATGGTCTGACCGGGCCGGTTGATGCGGTGCATGCACAGCACCCGGTCCAAGAAAGCGATGGTCCCGGCCTGCAGGCAGATATCCCAGTGAAACGGATTGTCCTCGAAGAAATGATCGCCTTCGGGAAAGCGGATGTGGTGCTGTTCCAGAAAGGCGCGCCGGTAAAACTTGCGCCACGGCACCGCGATCAGAGACAGCGCCAGCTGACGGCGGGCCTTGGGGGTTTGGGCCGCTGCTAGGCCGGGCCAGCGCAGGGCATCGGCGGGCTTGCGCCGGGCTTCGGCCTTTTCGTCATATTCGGAATAATTGCCGATCAGGATATCGGGGCGCTGCGCCTCGAAGGCGGCGCGGCAGGCAACAAAGCCTTCCGGGATCAGCCAGTCGTCGCCATCGACAAAAAACACCGCATCGCCCTGCGCCTCGTTCAGCCCTATATTGGCCGGGATGCCGACCCCGCCAAAGGTATTGGTGCCCAGCAGGAACGGGCGCAGCGCCACCTGCGGCCCGTAGCCCCCCCCCTGCCTGCAGTGCCAGAATCCGGTCCGCGGTTGCGTCGCCGGAGCCGTCATCAATGATGATCACCTCGTCGCCGGGCTGCACGCAGCCGCGCAGACTTTCAAGGCAGCGATCAATATAGGGGGCGATGTCATAGGTCGTGATGATGAAGCTGAAATTCACGCGGGCCTCTCCTGCAGCAGCCGGTTGATCTGCGCTGCAATGCCCGGGTTGCGAAGTGCGATCAGGACATAAAGCGGCTCTGACACATGCAGCAGCAGGAAATCGCGGGCACGCGCATGAAACTCACCCCGCAGGTCCGGCTCGATCCTGTCGCCGATCCAGCCGAACAGGCGGACACAGACTTCGGTAAAGGGATCGAGAAAATCCAGCCGATGCCGGCTTTGTGCCAGCGCGTCCCGCAGGTTGTGCAAGGCCGCAAACACCTGCAGGCGTTCGCGGCCGGTGCGGTTGGTCAGACGGGAGCCTGCCTTGTGCACGAAGTGTTCGCAGCAGACCATCGTGGTGGCAAGAATGCGCTGCGCCTTCAGAAAGCTCATCCAGTGCAGTTCGATGTCATTGTGGACCGGGATCTCGGTGCAGCGGATGTTCTCGAGCCGCAGAAAATCGGTCCGGTAGATCTTGTTCCAAGGGTAGGCTTCGATCTTGCACAATATCCTTGTGCCCGCAGCGCTCAGCACGGCCGGAGCCGGCCCAATACCCGCTGCGCCGCGCTGTGCTACGCCCGCCGCAGCCCAGAGCCGCTCATCCGAGGCCAGCGGGCCATAGCCGCCCTGGGTGCGCACCCGGCTGTCGGCATGGCCAAAGATGCAGAAATCGAACGCCTGCGCCGCGATCATCGGCACCAGATCGCGGATTTCGGGAGTGAACAGATCATCGGAATCGAAAAAGATCACATGGGTGCCGGTCACATGTTCCAGCCCGAAGTTGCGGGCATGGCCCGCCCCGCGCTGCCGATCGCAGCGCAGATAGACTATGTCCAGCCCCGGCCCATCCAGCCCCAGCCCATCCAGCCCAAGCACGTCTGGAGAGCAGGGCGGATCAGAGCCATCGTCCGAGATGATGATCTGCGAAAATATCCCCAGATCCACCGCCTGCAGCAGCAGGCGGCGCAAGCCCTCGGGGTAGTTCCAGACCGGGATGACCAGCGAGAGGGTCATGGAGGCCCGCGGCGAGGCCAGCGGGGAGGCCAACCGCTCGGTCATAGAACAAAGACGCGCATGTCCCGCAGCGTGACGTCAAGACTTTGCGGTTTGAAAAACAGGATCAGGTGGCGCCACGGGGCCTCGCGCGCCAGATCGGGGCTGCGCCCGATCTGCAGCAGATCGACATGCACGCTGGTTTCCTCAAAGGACACGATGTGTCTGGGGAAGAAATGATCCGTGAACCCGCCCTCTTCGCCCGAGCGCAAACAGGCCCGGAAGGTGACGGTCTGCGGCGCATCCGAGCGCAGCACAAAGCCCAGCACATGTCTGTCGCGCAGATCAATGCCGCCCAGCCCCAGATGCAGCGCCTGCCAGCGCCCGGGGGTCTCGGTGTGGAAGCTGACCGACAAAAGCATGCCGGGCGCGGTGGTGTAGCTGCCCTGCGTCGCACTTTCAGGATCCAGCGAGAGCCATATCCCCGGCACGATAGGATCGTCTGACACCACCAGCCCCTGCCGCGTCAGCTGATGCAGTTCTGCAAGCGACTGGTTGACCTGAGCTTCGGGACCAGAAGGGATGGGAGCACCAGAGGGGATGTTATCGCTTGTCATATCACTCATGGGCACTCACTTTTGCTGTCTGACATCGGGCCGGGCATGACGCTCACTCGTCCTGTGGGGTTTTTGGGGTGGAATTGCCCTCGCTGTCAACCACCTGTGATGCGGGTCCGCGCAGAATGTGGCCCCGGCAAGGAATAAAACCGCACTGCCGGATGGCGTGGCGGATCAGCATCGGCCAAACCCTTCAGCGGTTCAGGATGTCGCGGTGATAGCGTCCCAGCAGCAGCAGCCCTAGGGTCATCGTGATCAGGGCAAAGCCAAAGACATAAGCGGGCGAAACATAGGCCTCCTGATAGCCCGGACAAAAGCCGCGCCGCATCACGCCGATAATGGGCACCTCTAAAAATGGGGGATTTTGCCTTTAAATGATCTGTAAGTCATTGTATTTATTGAACATAATCACTCCGCAGGTCAATTTTTAGAGGTGCCCTAATGTGAACCAGCGAGTTGTACCACAGGATGGTTTGGGCAAACGGCAGCATATCCTCGTAGGTTATGAGAATGGTCGACATGAAGAACAGCAAGGGCGTCACGATCCCCTAGATGTGAGCTTTCAGGAGGTTGTCCATTCGGGGCGGATCGGGAAGACTGGAGTTACCACACTTCAAGGCTTCAGGAACGCCTCGAATGAACATCCACAAGAATGCCCGACTGACGCCGTGTCGTCGAGAGGAGATGGCCGTCGCTGTGATCTCAGGCCGTTTGAGCATGGCTCAGGCCGGGCGGGCCTTTGGGGTTTGCGCGAAGATTGTTGCGCGGTGGGTGGATCGCTACAAGGCTGGCGGGCGTGATGCGATGTGCGACCGGTCTTCGCGGCCCCGGCTCATCCCCCGGCAGACCGATCAGGCGCTGGCCTTGTGCGTCACCGAGCTGCGCCGCCAGCGCCTGACGGGCCAGAATATCGCGCTCCAGACCGGGGTTTCGCCCGCCACCGTCAGCCGTATTCTGAAGCGGGCTGGCCTGTCGCGGCTCAGGGATATCGAACCCGCAGCCCCAATTGTCCGCTATGAATAAGCCGAGCCAGGCGGCCTTATTCACCTTGATATCAAACGCTTGGGCCGGTTTGACCGTATCGGGCACCGCATTACCGGCGACCGGACCGGACAGAGCAACAACCGCGGCGTGGGCTGGGAATATGTCCATGTCTGCATCGACGATTGCTCGCGGATTACGTTCACCGGCATCTTCCCTGACGAGAAGGCCGTCAGCGCCATTGCTGGCCTGCACGCGGCGATAGCCTATTACCTCAGCCTCGGCATCACCGTCAGCCGGGTGATGACGGACAATGGGTCGTGCTACAAGCCAAAACCTTCGCCGCTGCCTGCAAAGCCCTGAACCTCAAGCATATCCGCACGAAGCCCTATACGCCCAGAACCAACGGCAAGGCCGAAAGGTTCATTCAAACCGCTCTCAGGGAATGGGCCCACGCCCGAGCCTACCAAACCTCAGACCAACGCAAACGACATCTGCCAGAATGGACCCACATGTACAATTGGCACCGGCCTCATGGCGGTATAGGTTCAATCCGGCGCGCCGCGCTGGCGGCCAGTTCGGCGGCGGGGCTGACGCCGCCCCATCTGGCAAGTCAGGGGTCCGGGGCTGGCATCCCAGCCGACGCTGTCGCGCTTTGCCGCGCTGATGGCAGAGCCCTCGAACCTCAAGGTGCTGCGCGAGGCGGTGCTGGAGCTTGCCGGACGGGGCCTGCGGGCGGAGCAGCGCGGCAAACGGCTGCCTTGTGTCACGCTCGATGTCGACAGCGCACCGATCGAAGTGCATGGCCACCAGCCGAAGGCC
>JBCKXH010000027.1:0-23721 GCA_038921555.1 Paracoccaceae bacterium | reverse complement strand
CTTCCTGGCGGCCGACGACCCGGCGCTGACGCGGATGGTGGGGCTGGCGCTGGCGTTCGAGGGGCAGTTGGCGGCTGTGTCTGAAATTGCGGTGCCTGAAATTGCGGTGCCTGAAGTTGCTGGGCCTGAAGTTGCTGGGCCTGAAGTTGCTGGGCCTGTTGGTCCTAGCATGGACCCGGCAAGGCCGCCGATTTCGCGTTGAAACTGGGGTATCATCATACCCCATAATGCAAGCCATTGTATTTAAACGGTTAAATGTTTGCGGAGAGACTTGACGAAAGCGACACTTTCAAGGATAAGCCGCCATCCGAGACCATGGGCAGCGCTTTTGCCTTCCACCTATAGGGTTACAAATGAAAACCTTCACCGCAACGCCTGCGGATATCGTCAAGAAGTGGATCCTGATTGATGCCGAGGGCATCGTTCTGGGTCGCCTTGCGAGCATCGTCGCCACCATCCTGCGCGGCAAGAACAAGCCGAGCTTCACGCCGCATATGGACATGGGCGACAATGTCATCGTCATCAACGCCGAAAAGGTGCAGATGACCGGCAACAAGCGGCGCGACAAGAAATACTTCTGGCACACCGGCCACCCCGGCGGCATCAAGGTTCGCACGGCGGCCCAGGTGCTGGACGGCGGCCATCCCGAGCGTATCGTGGAAAAGGCCGTTGAGCGCATGATCAGCCGCAACCGTCTGGGGGCGGTGCAGATGACCAACCTGCGGGTCTATGCCGGTGGCGTGCATCCCCATGAAGCCCAACAGCCGACCGTCCTGGACGTCGCTGCAATGAACCCGAAGAACACCCGGAGCGCATGAATATGTCCGACCTCAAATCTCTTGACGATCTGAAATCGGCCGTGGGGGCTGCGGCTCCGGTCGTGAAGGCGGCACCGGTGCGGGTTGCGGTGCGTGACAAGCTGGGTCGCGCCTATGCGACCGGCAAGCGCAAGAACGCGATTGCCCGGGTCTGGATCAAGCCGGGTTCCGGCAAGGTCACGGTGAACGGCAAGACGATGAAGGAATACTTCGCCCGTCCGGTTCTGCAGATGATCTTGGCGCAGGCCTTCACGGTCGCCAATGTCGAAGGCCAGTTCGACGTGATGGCCACCGTCAAGGGCGGCGGGCTGTCGGGTCAGGCCGGTGCGGTCAAGCACGGGGTGAGCAAGGCGTTGCAGCTTTATGAACCCGCCCTGCGCGGCGCGCTGAAAGCGGCAGGCTTTCTGACCCGCGACAGCCGCGTGGTGGAACGCAAGAAATACGGCAAGGCCAAGGCGCGCAAGAGCTTCCAGTTCTCCAAGCGCTGAACCCTGATGCGCAAAAGTGGTTGCCCATGCGGGACGATCATTTCAGCGGGCAGCGCTGACCCGCCCCGGGGCCACGGGGCGGCTCGCCCCCAGCCGGTGGCGCAACGCCAAGGCTGGTGCCTCGACAAGATGCCAGGACAGGACCGCGCAGACCAGCGTCAACGGCAGGGCCAGCGCTATATTCTCAAGCGGGCTCATCGGTCCCCAAAGCCAGACCACCAGTCCCTGCAGCGGAAAGGCATAGATGTAGATCCCATAGGAATAATCCCCCAGCCGGTTGTAGGCCAGCAGCCAGCCCAACCGCGGCCCATAGGCCAGCCAGAGCACCCCATAGCTTAGCGCCAGGATCATCGCCGGATAGGCCACGGCCGAGGCTCTCAGCCCGATCGCCAGCGCCCCCAGCCCGACCACGCCCCACAGCGACAAGGGCAGCCGGTCCTGCAGGACGTAAAACACCGCCCCCAGAACAAAGGGCAGCGACAACTCGTGCAGCTTGGTGATCTTATAATCCAGATCGGCCCCGGTCACCGAATAGCCGATCCAGGCGGCAAAATAGACCAGAACAAACAGCCCCATCCTCCAGCGCTGACCAAAGGCCCCCAAAACCCCGGCCAGCAAGACCCCCGCATAGCAGACCACCTCATAGAACAGCGTCCAGATCGGGCCCTCCACCGCCGGATAAGGGTTGCCGTCGAACACGCCCGGCAGCCCATAGGCCGGTGAAATCAGTGTCAGATTGCGCGGCACAAAGTACCAGAGCCTGCGGTCTGTCAGATAGTCGCCAAGCCGCAGATCGCTCACCAGCGGCCCCATCACCAAGGCCACCAGCAGCAGCGAGACCAGCAGCCCCGGAAACAACCTAAGCCCGCGCGCCGCCAGAAAGGCCAGCGGGCTTGGCCTGCGGGCAAAACTGGCCGCGATCAGAAAACCCGAGATCGCAAAGAACACATAGACCGACAGCGTGCCCAGGCTATAGCCGGTCAGGGCAGACAGCGGCTCGAGCGTGCCGCCGCCAAGCGCCAGCGGATAGGCATGCGACACCAGAACCGCCGTGGCCGCCACAGCCCGGATCAGGTTGAAATTATTGTCCCGCCCGCGCGCCCGCTCCCCCAGATGCATAGCGTGATCTTTTCCTGTTCTGCGGTATCGCCACCCTGTCCCGACAATTGGCCAATCCTGCGAAGATGTCAACGGACCGACTGCGATCTGTTTTCCTGCCCGATTTACGATATATCGTGTCAGGCGCGCCAGAACGGCTTGGACGCCTCGGTTGCCGCGGCGTATTTCCCAGATCACGGCCAGCAGGCACCGCAAGAGCATCCGCGACAGGTGCGGCTGGCGGTGTGAGGGGGCAATGTCGCGCCCCAAGGTGAGTATTTGAGCCGAGATGAAGCGAAATTTTAGTCAAATTGTCGGGATCATGGGGTCGGGCGGGTGAGGCTCTGACCTGTGGCCGGGGGGACTCATGGCGCCGGGTAATGAATTCCTAACCTGTTGTCGTGATTGATTGAACTGGCTGAGTTGATGCAAACTCGTCCTGTTGAGCATAAGGATGACCAGAATGGGCACACAATCGAGCTTTCACGCGCCGGGCAAAGAGGCGGATTTTCTGGGCTGGCGGGTCAGTCGCGCCGGGTTGACCGAGATTGTCTATGAGGATGGTGCGGCGCGGCGGATGGTGTGGCGCGTCTCATCAGGGGCAGACGACGCGGCGCTGTCCGAGGCGCTGGAAGTGGCGGTCAAGGCCAAACGTGTTGTGCCGGCGCTGATTGCAGAGCTGAAAAAACGGGCGATCGGGGTTGAGCGGCTGCCGATCTGAGCCGCGCTTGGTCCATCGGCCTGATCATGGCGCTTGCTTTATCTCCAGCAATCCGCTTCATTTGATCAAACGTTGGAAACAAATCCGCCGACCGGGTGAGACATGACTGAAAGGCGCCGCTTCTGGCGATCAGAGGCTGCGAGCGGGCTGGCGCTGATCAGTCCGACCGCGATCTATGCGATCCTGCTGCTGGCAGCACCCCTGGCCGCGACGCTGCTGTATTCGGTGTTTACCGATGGCTATCTGACGGTCGAGCCGACCTTCACGCTGAAGAATTATTCCGACGCCTGGAGCAATCCGGTGGTGCAATCGGTCATGGCGCGCTCGATCATGGTGGCGATGCTGGTGACGACGAGTACCGTTGTGCTGGCCTATCCGGTGGCCTATTTCGTCAGTTTCAACGTCTCGCCCGATAAAAAGGCCTTGTGGCTGTTTCTGATCACCATCCCGTTCTGGACCTCTTACGTGATCCGGGTTTTCATGTGGAACGTGATGCTGGGGCGGACCGGCGTGGTGAATTCGGCGGTTGCCGGGGTGGACGGGGCGTTTATTGCGGTCTTTGGGGTTGAACTGTTCAACGACCCGTTCGATCTGAATTTCAGCGTGCAGGCCATGGTGGTGACGCTGGCTCATGCCTATGCGCCCTTTGCCATCCTGCCGATCTATGTGGCGCTGGAAAAGATCGACCGCTCGCTGCTGGAGGCCGGGCAGGATTTGGGCGAGACGCGCTTTACCACCTTTTTGCGGGTGACGCTGCCCCTGTCGATGAGTGGGGTGGTGGCGGCGGTGCTGATCGTCTTCATCCCGGTGATCGGCGATTATGTGACGCCTAACCTGGTCGGCGGTGGCAAGTTCCCGATGATCGCCAATGTGATCGAAAAGCTGATGCTGAAGGCGGACAACCGGCCGCTCGGCTCGGCTATCGCGGCCTCGGCCATGCTGATCGTGGGGATGGTTTCGCTGATCTTTCTGTTCATGAACCGCCGCTATCTGAGGGCGAACCAATGAAAATGCCTGTGCTGCGGCTTTACACCATCGCCTATCTGATCTTTCTGTATCTGCCGATCATGATATTGCCGATCTTTGCCTTCAACAATTCGACCGCGGTGGCCTTTCCGCTGCGCGGCTTCACGACGCAGTGGTTCGGCGCGGTCTGGGCCGATGCCGAATTGCGCGGCGCACTGGGCAACAGCCTGATTGTCGCCGCCGCGACCTCGGTGCTGGCGACGGCCTTCGGGGTGTTCGCGGCGCGGGCCAGCACGCGCTATGACTTTCCGGGAAAGGGGTGGCTGATGGGGCTGATCATGCTGCCCATGGTGCTGCCCGAGATGATCATGGCGATGGCGCTCTTGGTGGTGCTGTTGGCGCTGGGGGTCAAGCTGTCGCTGTTCACGGTGATACTCGGCCATGTGCTGCTCTGCACGCCTTTTGCGGTGGCGATCCTGACCTCGGCCTTCCAGTCGCTGGACAGATCACTGGAGGAGGCCGCCTATGATCTGGGCGAGGGGCCGTTCTCAACCTTTCGGCTGGTCACTTTGCCGCTGGTGGCACCTGGGATCATGGCGTCCATGCTGATCTGCTTTACCATTTCGATCGACGAATTCATCCTGTCGAATTTTTTGAAATCGGGCGAAGAGCTGTTGTCGACCTATATCTACAGCAAGTTGCGTTTTCCGAAATATGTGCCGAACATCATGGCTTTGGGAACCATTCTTGTCTGCGTTTCGATTGCGCTGCTGACCCTAGCAGAGTTTTTCCGCAGGCGCGGCGTGGCCCGCAGCGGCGGCAAGGATAGCGGAGGCTTTCTGTGACGCCCGACCAAACAATGCCCAAACCCACGATGATCGAATTCAAGGAGGTCCATAAGTATTTTGGCGATTTTCACGCCCTGCGCGGCATCACCGCGACGATCAGGGCGGGCGAGTTCTTTTCGCTGCTTGGTCCGTCGGGCTGTGGCAAGACCACGCTTTTGCGGGTCATTGCGGGGTTCGAGGGCATCTCGAAAGGCGTCGTGCTGATCGACGGCAAGGATGTGGCGGAGGTGCCGGCCAACCGGCGGCCGACCAATATGGTGTTCCAAAGCTATGCCATCTTTCCCCATCTGAGCGTGGCCGAGAATGTCGGTTTCGGGTTGCGCAAGGACCGGCGGACTGCCGGGGAAAAGGCCCGCGCGGTCGATGAGGCTTTGGCGATGGTCGGTCTTGTGGGATTTGGCAAGCGGGCGGCGCATGCTTTGTCGGGCGGGCAGCGCCAGCGGGTTGCTCTGGCGCGGGCGCTGATCCTGAAGCCCAAGGTGCTGTTGCTGGATGAGCCTTTGAGCGCATTGGACAAGAAGCTGCGCGAAAACATGCAGATCGAACTGATCAAGCTGCAACGTCAGGTCGGCATCACCTTCATTCTGGTCACCCATGATCAGGAAGAGGCGCTGGTCATGTCGGACCGCATCGCCGTGATGTTCGATGGCGAAATAGCCCAGTTGGATGATCCAGAAACCCTGTACCGCCTGCCGAAAACCCGCGCGGTGGCGAATTTCATCGGCACGATGAGCTTTCTGCCGGCCAAGATACTGTCGGAAGGCGGTGGCCTGCTCGAGGTGGAATGTCCGGGCTTTGGCCGCCTGACCCTGGACGCCGAGCGCCAGGTGACCGGCAGCGCCTCGCCGACCGGGGCCACCATTGGTTTCCGGCCTGAAACGCTGACCCTGCTGTTTGACGGCCAGCAGCCCGCCGACCGCGAGTGCATGGCGACGGTGGAAGAGGTGGTCTATTACGGCGACATGACCTATTACGACGTCAGGCTGGATGGCACCAATGCGGTGGCGCGGCTGTCGATGCGCAACGTCTTTGGCCGCCCGGTGCTGGACATCGGCACAAGGACAAGGGTGGCGTGGTCGCCGGGGGCTTTGGTGATGTTCCGCTGAGTGCTACGCCAAGAGCCGCTCTTCAAGCCCAAGCGGGCTTTCATCGCGGTTCAAGGCGTGAAGAAAGCCCGCTTGGGCTTGATGAACGCCGCTTTACTGGTCGGGCGGCAATAGTCCTAAGCCGCGCAGATAGATGCCGATGCCGGCCTCCAGCAGGTCTTCCGGCGTAAAGGGTGATCTGGTGCCTGGCGCGCCACGCATGAAAAGTTCGACCACGCCATGCGACATCGCCCAGATATGGGCGGAAAACATCGACGAGGGCGGGCGTTTGCCGGGCTGCATGTGTTGGGACAGCTTTTCGGCGGCGGCCTCCAGCACCGAACGGGCCTTTTGCGCGACCATGGCAAGGTCGGGATGGGCATTCAGGTTCAGGCCGCTTTCGAACATCGCCATGTAATGGCCGGGATATTTGCGGGCAAAGGCCAGATAGGCGCGGCCGGTCGCCTCAAACGCCGCAAGGGCGGTGGGTTGGCCGTTGTTATAGGCGAACTCCATCAGGGCGGCGAAGATGTCATAGCCTTGCTGCGCCACCTCGGCCAAGAGTTCATCGCGCCCGGCAAAGTGGCGATAGACGGCGGCGGGGGTCACATCGGCGGATTTCGCGGCCTCGGACAGGGTAAAGCCGGCCGGACCATTGCGGGCGATCAGGGCCAGGGCCGCCTCGACCAGCGCCTGCCGCAGATTGCCATGGTGGTAGCCCTGTTTCAACTTACCCTCACGCCCCGGTCCGCAAGCCGGGGTCGCCACAGATCAGCCGGTCGACCGGACCGATCGCCTGCGCGTCCTTGCCCTTGAAATCGACGGCATGCAAGACGGTCTGGATCGCGGCCAATCGGGCGCGCAGCTTGTCGGCGGACAGGATCATCGTCCACGGCGCATGGGGAAAGTCGCTCTGCGCCATGGTTTGATCAATGGCGGCAGAGTATTCTTGCCACTTGCGCAAGCCGTCGATGTCGATCTGGCTGAGCTTCCACTGTTTCAGCGGGTCTTTTTCGCGGTCCAGAAAGCGTTTCAACTGTTCGGCCCGGTCCACTTCCAGCCAGAATTTGATCAGCGTGGTGCCTTCATCGACGATCATCCGTTCGAATTCCGGCAATTGGCGGAAAAACCGCGCGCGCTGCTCAGCGGTGCAAAAGCCGAAGACCTGCTCAACAATGGCGCGGTTATACCATGAGCGGTCAAAGATGTTGATCTCACCTAAGAGCGGCAGCCAGTCGATATAGCGTTGAAAATACCACTCAGCCCGTTCGCGCTCGTTCGGTTTGGCCAGCGCCACGACATTGGCGCCGCGCGGGTTGAGGTTTTGGCGCAGAGCCGCGATGGTGCCGCCCTTGCCCGCCGCATCGCGGCCTTCAAAGAGGCAGATGATGCGCTTGCCGGTGGCTTTGACATCGGCCTGCAGGCGGACCAGTTGCAGTTGCAGCACCGCCATCCGGGCCTCATAATCCTTGCGCTTCATCGCGGCGCGGTAAGGGTAGTGCGGCGACATGATCTGGTCTTGGTCACGCCTTTCAATCGCTTGGCGGAGCTCTTTGGGGGCATCATTCTTGAAGTATCTGCTGATCGCGCCGTCGAATGGCAGGTCCATGGCTCGCTCCCTCATTGCAGTCACTATGGTGCCAAGGGGCGGGCAAGGCAAAGGGTTCTAGCGGCCTATATCGGCAAGGTCATAGGGGGTGGACTGGTAAATCTCGTTGATCCAGTTGCCATACAAGAGATGGGCATGGCCGCGCCAGCGGTTCACCGGCGGGCGCGACGGGTCGTCGTCGGGATAATAATTGGCCGGCACGTTGATGGCGGTGCCGGCGGCCACGTCGCGGTCGTATTCCTGTTTCAGCGTCTCATCGTCATATTCAAGATGGTTGATGATATAAAGCGCGCGGTGGGAGGGGTCGTCGATCAGGCAAGGGCCACTGTCGGGCGAGGTCAGCAGGGTTTGCAGTCCGGCACGGTCCAGATCGTCCTGCCGGGTCTCGGTCCAGCGGCTGACCGGGATCAGCAGTTCATCGGAAAAGCCGCGCAGGACCGGGTGGGTCTTGGCAAGATTTACCTGAGCAAAGCAGCCGAAGGCCTTGGCCTGCAACAGATGTTTGGGCACGCCGTGGAAGTGGTAGGCCATCGCCATTCCACCCCAACACACCCCGAAGGTGGCATGGACATGGGCTTGCGTCCAGTCCATCACCTGCACCAGTTCCTCCCAATAGCTCACCTCCTCAAACGGCAGATGTTCGATCGGCGCCCCGGTGATGATCAGCCCGTCGAACTTGTCCCCGCTGGCGGCCACCTCGGCGAATGAGTGATAGAAGGTCGCCATATGCTCGGCGGCGGTGTTTTTGGTCTGGTGTTCGGTCATCCGGATCAGCGACAGGTCGATCTGTAGCGGCGTGGCACCGATCAGCCGGGCGAACTGGTTCTCGGTCTGGATTTTCTTGGGCATCAGGTTCAGCAGCGCAATCCGCAAGGGGCGAATTTCCTGGGTGGCGGCGCGTTCCGGGGTCATCACCATGACGCCTTCGCGGCGCAGAACGTCATAGGCGGGCAGGGTGGCGGGCAGGGTGATGGGCATCGGAACCTCAGGCGGTTTGGCGGGTAATGGCGGCGGCGATCAGCGCGTCGAAATCGGCGGGGGACTGGACGCGGGCGACATCTTGCGCTGTGACGGTGACGCCCCAACTGGCCATGGCGGCATAGCGCGGCTGGCGTTGGTCCAACAGGCGGGCATAGCCGAAACGCAGAAATTCGTCAGGGTCGGTGGTGGCTGCCGCCCGTCCGGCGGTGAATTCGGCCCAGAGGTCGGCCAGAAAATCGGGGCGGTAATACATCGGTTTTGGTGAACGGTCAAAGCGGCGGGCCAGTTCCGCCTTGTGAGCGTCCGCGCCTTTGATCCAGACCAGCAGATGATGCTGCGCCAGTTCCGCCATCACCGGGTCGTTCGGATCATCAGCACTCACCACCTCGCAGATCGAGCCAGAGGTGTCGCAGACGAAGTTTGGGTAACCGTAGATTTCATGCGCCCGGCTAATGAAACGGGTGGTGTCCAGCAGTGCTGCCACCTCGGCCTTGGCATGTTGGGCCTGCCTGCGCTGATATTCCGAAAAAGCCAGGCCGCCCTTGGCCGGATCGCCGGGTTTGCCGAGATAGGTTGACAGCGGCGCCAGATTGTCGAAGGTGATATTTGCGGC
Source organism: Paracoccaceae bacterium (assembly GCA_038921555.1). GTDB lineage: Bacteria > Pseudomonadota > Alphaproteobacteria > Rhodobacterales > Rhodobacteraceae > Stagnihabitans. Next base: position 14,494 of record JBCKXH010000027.1, on the reverse strand, counting down.
GATATATACGCTGTCGGTCATCAACAGGTCGCGCAGCAGGGCAACCTTCATCGCCTCGCGCTTGAAGTTGTCCGCGATGAATTCATCCATATAGCGGGTGCCGATGCGGTAATCGACCGAGTAGTGGAACCATTCGCCCGCCTGCCGCAGCATATTGGCCAGCGTGGTCTTGCCCAGCCCTGACATGCCAAACAGCAGCACGCGCTTGTGCGCTGCGGCCAAATACTCTGCGGCGGTGTGGTAGATCATCGGTCAGCCCCGGTTGCTTGCCAGCGGGCTTACCGCAGGTCGCGCCCTATTTCACGCGAAAAATTGCGACCATCCGGCCTTGGATCACCAACATGCCGACCACCAGCACCCCCAGCCCCAGATAGGCCATCGGCGGCAGCGCCTCGCCGTAAGCCAGCGCGCCCAGCACCACGGCCACCGGGGCGATCATCAAAGTGACCAGGCTGGCATTGCCCGCCCCCGCCGTCTGCAACACCCGGTAATACAGGAGATAGGCAAAGCCTGTGGACAGCAGCGAGACATAGCCAAGCGCCGCCCAAGTCTGCGCCAGATAATTCAGGCTCGGCAGCCCCTCGACCCACAGCGCCGCCGGGATCATCGCCAGTGACGATGCCGTCAACATGCCCGCAGCCACCACTTCGGGGCGCAGGTCGCGGGTGGCGTGGCGGCTGAAGATGGCCGAGATGGCATAGGACAGCGCCGCACCCAACACGGCCAACTGCCCCAGCGAGGTCAGGTCAAGATGGAACAGCAAGCCCGGTCCGATGGTCAGCGCCACCCCGGCCAGACCCAAAGCCACACCCAGCGCCTTGCGCGCGCTCAACGCCTCATCGTGAAAGACCAGCGCGGCAAGGCCGAACGTGAAGATCACGTTGCTGGCGGTCAGAATGCCGGCCAGCCCGGACGGAATATGGGTCTGGCCCCAGACGGTCAGGATGAACGGCACGATATTGTTGAAAACCCCCAGAAAGACGCAAGTGCCAATCCAGCGCGCGCCGCGTGGCACCGGCAGGCCGCGGGCCAAGACATAGGCCCACAGCGCCAGTGCCGCCAACCCGACGCGCAAGGCCACAATGGTCAGCACGCCGACCTCCTCCAGCAATACGCGGATCGCCAGGAAAGAGCCGCCCCAGATCAGCGCCAGAAGCGCCATGTTCAGCCATGACAGGCGGTTGATGCGGGTTTGGCTGGGGGCTTGCGACATCGGCACAGCTTACAGCGGTTGGCTGCGGATGTTTAACCAGATTTCGACAAAATTCACCCAGATTCCGACGAAGATCACAGCACCCCCGGCCAGGACCCATGGGTCAAGCGGCTCGTTATAGGCCAGCGCCCCAATGGCGGCGATCAGCGGCAGGCGGATGAAATCGACCGGCATGACATAAGAGGCCGGGGCCAGTGCCAGGGCCTTGGTCAGGCTTAGGTGTGCTGCCACACCGCACAGGCCGATCAGCGCCAGCCAGGGCCAGGTTTGCGCGGTGGGCCAAGTGATGGCACCGTCAAAGCCTGCGGCGATCAGGCCAAAGAACAACTGCATCAGCGTCAGCCAGAACAGGATGCCGATGACCGGGGTGCCGCGGGTCAGCCGCTTGGTCAGGATCGCGACAGCGGCAAAGCAGATCGCCGCCCCCAGCCCGGCCAGCACGCCGGGGGAAAGTTCGGTCACATCGGGCCTTGTCGCCAGCAGGATACCGGCAAAGCCCAGAGCGGCGGCGATCAGGCGCGGTTTGCTCAAGGGTTCATTCAGGAATATCGGCGCCAGCAGGATCACCCAGATCGGCGAGGTGAACTCCAGCGCGAAAACCTGCGCCAGCGGGATCAGCGTCAGGGCCACGAACCACAGGTTCTGACCGGCGAAATGCACGAGGTTGCGGATGAAATGGCCGGGCAGGTTCTGCGCCGTGATCTGAGCCAACTGACCGCGCGCCAGCCCGTAAGCCAGCACCAGAGCAAAGCCTACCGCCGAGCGGACCATCAGCACTTCGAAACTGTCATGCACGGCGGACACATTGCGTGCCGCCACCGCCATGGCGGTAAAGGCCACGACCGCGCCCAGCATCCAGAGCGCAGCCGCCCGGTAAGCAGCCGCACGGAACGCAGGCGTCCCAACCACAGGCAAAACCGGCGGCGTCTCAGCCATCTTGTCTATCGGGCGAGTCTGACTTTTCAGGCGAGTCTGCGCGGTCCAGCCGGTCAGCGCGGCGCAGGTCGGGGAACACCGCGGTGATGCGGGATGGGGATGGGTCGGTCATGGCCTGAACTAGCGCGATCCTGTCCGCAGTGCCAGAGCGGGTGTCTCGGCTGAATCGGAACTTTCACCTCACCTCACCTCACCGGGGCGGGGCGGGGCGGGTTGGCCACCGCTTCGGCGGCCTGCGAGAGCGGAATCACACGGCTGATCAGCGGGTCGATGCGCGCCGCGCCGTGCGCGATCAGGTCGCAGGCACGGCCACCGCGTGCCTTTGTCCGATATGGCGCGGCATGGGCGGTTCCGAGGGTCTGGCGCTGCTTTCAAACAGCCGTTCATCGAGCCCTGAAGGGCTTTCTTCACGGCGCATGGCACGAGGAAAGCCATTTTTCATGGCTTGATGAGTGCCGGTTTGACGCTGCCTGGCAGGTCAGTCGCCGACTTCTTCCATGCGGAAATCGCGCAGGATGCCCCTTGTCGCGGCAAACCACGCACTGGCGCGAGTGCGGGCTTGATGGGCGTCGAAATCGGCGCGACTGCGAAAACTTTCCATCACCTCCCAGACCATCGGATCATCGGTCGGACTGATTTCAAAGGTCAGGCAACCCGGCTCGGCCTGCGTCAGGCACAGATGGTCGGGCAGATGGGCGCGAACGGCGGCGGTTTCGTCGTCGTTCATGCAGATCATCTGGCCGCGCAGGCGTATCATTCCATCTCGATGGTGCCGGGGGGTTTCGAGGTGCAGTCATAGAACACCCGGTTCACGCCCTTGACCTCATTGATGATCCGCGTCGCGGTTTCACCAAGGAAGTCGTGGGTGAAAGGGTAGTAGTCGGCGGTCATGCCATCGACCGAGGTCACCGCCCGCAGCGCCAGCGCGTAGTCATAGGTCCGCCGGTCGCCCATCACCCCCACGGTTTTCATCGGCAGAATGGCGGCGAAGGCCTGCCAGATCTGGTCATAGAGCCCGTGTTTGCGGATCTGGTCGATATAGACCGCATCGGCCCGGCGCAGGATGTCCAGCTTTTCCGGCGTGATCTCACCGGGGCAGCGGATGGCCAGACCGGGGCCGGGAAAAGGGTGGCGGCGGATAAAGGCTTCGGGCAGGCCCAACTCGCGACCCAAAGCGCGCACTTCGTCCTTGAAGAGTTCGCGCAAAGGCTCAACCAGTTTCAGGCCCATCTGATCCGGCAGGCCGCCGACATTGTGGTGGCTTTTGATGGTGACCGAAGGGCCGCCGCTGGCGCTGACCGATTCGATGACATCGGGATAGAGCGTGCCCTGCGCCAGAAAACTCGCACCACCTACGGCGTGGGCATGCTTCTGAAAGACCTCGATGAACAGGCGGCCAATGGTCTTGCGCTTGACCTCGGGGTCGCTGATGCCGGTCAGGGCACCAAGGAACAAAGCACTTTCATCGGCATGGATCAGCGGGATGTTAAAGGCGTCGCGGAACATCGTCAGGACCTGCTCGGCCTCACCCAACCTGAGCAGCCCGTGATCGACGAAAACGCAGGTCAACTGGCTACCGATCGCCTCATGGATCAGCACGGCGGCGACCGAGCTGTCAACCCCGCCCGACAGGCCGCAGATCACCTTTGCGCCACCGACCTGGGCGCGGATTTTCGCAATGGCTTCTTGCCGGTAGGCCTGCATGGTCCAGTCGCCCTTGAACCCGGCCAGCCGGACGAAATTCTGGTAGAGTTGCGCACCTTTCGGGGTGTGGTGCACCTCGGGGTGGAACTGCACGGCGTAAAGCTGGCGGTCAGGGTCGGCGGTGATGGCAAAGGGCGCGTTGGGCGAGGTGCCATAGACCTGAAAGCCGGGGGCGAGGCGGCTGACATGGTCGCCATGGCTCATCCAGACTTGCTCCGCGCCCGCACTGAACCAGCCGTCCAGCAGGGAAAGGTGGTCGGCGGTGGCGGTGACATAGGCGCGGCCGAACTCAGCCGTGCCATGGCCGCCTTCGACATGGCCGCCCAGCATCTGCATCATCACCTGCTGGCCATAACAGATGCCTAAGGTTGGCACCCCCAGATCGAACAGCCCGGCCGGCGGCATCGGCGCGCCGGGCGCATAGACCGAGGCCGGGCCGCCCGACAGGATCACCGCTTTCGGCGCGAAATCCGCCAGAAACGCAGCGCTGACTTTGTTGTAGGGGTGAATTTCGCAATAGACCTGCAACTCGCGCAGGCGGCGCGCAATCAGTTGCGTCACCTGAGAGCCGAAGTCCACGATGAGAAGGCGGTCATGTTGGGGTAAGGTGGGCTGGGTCATGCGTTCGGGTAGCCAATTGTTCAGGGCAGTTCAAGTGGTAAGGCTGGGGGTTTTCCACCCGGCCAGCCGCGCGACGCGCGCGGCGTTCTTCGCGGAAAACCCCCACTGGGGGTTTTCTGATCGCTCATCACCCCCGGAGAGTATTTGAGAAAGGGTAAGGGGCGCATCCTGACCGGACCCATGTCGGTTTTGGAGCGCAAGCGGCGCAAACGGGGAGCGGTGGCTTGGGTCTTGGCGGCATAAGTGGGCAAAGTTTTCGGAGAGACAAGATGAGCGATGCGGGTGCAGGGCGCAGGGTTCGCGGGGGCGGTGGGGCGACACGGCGGGCCGAGAGGACGGCGGTTTCATTTGAGACGGCAAAGTTCATCCAGCGCAATATCCCGAATTTCGAGATCCTGAACGAAGAAGCGTTGCAGATCATCGAATGGAACGCCGAAACCGTTCTGGAAGAGATCGGGGTGAACTTTCTGGAAAATCCCGCAGCTTTGCAACGCTGGCGCGACGCCGGGGCCGATGTGAAGGGCGAAAGGGTGCGTATTCCGCGCGGATTGGCGCGCAAGCTGTGTTCGACTGCGCCCCGCACCTTTACCCAACATGCCCGCAACCCCGAGCGCAACGTCGAGATCGGCGGGCGGGGTCTGGTGTTGGCGCCGGTCTATGGCCCGCCCTTCGTGCGCGATGCGGCGGGCGGGCGGCGCTATGCGACGATTGCCGACTTCCGCAATTTCGTGAAGCTGGGCTATATGTCGAAATGGCTGCACCATTCCGGCGGCACGGTCTGCGAGCCGACCGATGTGCCGGTCAACAAGCGCCATCTTGATATGGTGCTGGCCCATATGGTGCTGTCGGACAAGCCATTCATGGGCTCGGTGACCGAGCCGTCACGCGCGGCGGATTCGGTCGAGATGGCCAGGATCCTGTTTGGCGCGGATTTTGTCGATCAGAACACGGTGATCACCAGCCTGATCAACATCAACTCGCCGATGTCGTTTGACGGCGTCATGATGGGGGCGCTGGAGGTCTATGCCAAGGCCAATCAGGCGGTGATCGTGTCGCCCTTCATCGTCGGTGGTGCCATGTCGCCGGTGACGGCGGCGGGCACCCTGACCCAGGTGCTGGCCGAAGTGCTGACAGGCGTTGCCTACACCCAGTTGGTGCGCCCCGGAGCGCCGGTGATCGCCGGGGCCTTCGTGACCTCGATCGACATGAACTCGGGTGCGCCGACCTTCGGCACGCCGGAGGCCGCCCATATCACCTATGGCGCCGGGCAGTTGGTGCGCCGACTGGGGCTGCCATACCGGTCGGGCGGGGCGTTCTGCGGATCGAAACTGCCGGACGCGCAGGCGGCTTACGAATCGGCCAACAGTTTGAACATGGCCTTGCTGGCCGGGGTGAACTTCATGCTGCACGCTTGCGGCTGGCTGGAGGGCGGGTTGGTGTCGTCCTATGAAAAGTTCGTGATGGATGCCGATCAGCTTGGCACTTTGCATCATCTGGCGCAGGGCATCATCATGGACGAGAACGGTCTGGCGATGGATGCCATCCGCGAAGTGGGGCCGGGTTCGCATTATCTGGGCTGCGAACACACCCAGGCCAATTTCAAGACGGCGTTCTGGCGCTCGGATCTGTTCGACTACAAACCATTCGAGACCTGGGCCGAAGAGGGCGCGCGCGACACCCAGGCGCTGGCGAGCGAGCGGGTCGCCAAGTTGCTGGGCGATTATCAGCAGCCCGCGCTGGACGAGGCGGTGAACGAGGCGCTGAACGATTATGTGGCGCAGCGCAAGGCCAGCATGGCGGATGCCTTTGTCTGATTGGGCCGATTCTGGAAACAATGAAAGCCTGCGCCATCCCCCGGATCGGCGCGGTTTTCATTGCTGAAGATCAGACCGCCACGATGCGCGGTAGCAGGCGGACCTCGCTCATCAAAGCGATCAGAACCTCGACATGGCGGGTGACGGAATAGCTGGCCTCGCCGGCTTTGCGGATCTGTTCCAGATGCTCCTCCTCGCCCAAAAGCCGCTGAACGGCGCGGTCTGGTGAGGGTTTGCAGTCCAGCAGGCGGTTGAGGTCACGGTCGCGGCGATAATCGGCAAGGCCGCAGCGCGCGGCGCGGATCAAAAGCTGCGGGCGGCGCAGATCGGCAAGCAGGGCACGGAAATCGGTCATGGCAGACTCCTATCAAGTGACCCTGGCACTATGCACCATCACAACCGGGTGTTGCATAAGTGCTACTTCGGTCGCGCGCTGGTTTCTACATTGTTTAGCAAATGGAAACAATTATCGACATTACCTTAAATGTTAACGAAAGAGTAACCAATGCCACTCAGGGTTGCAAATGTTCAAAAACCGAACATTCACCCAGCGAGACCTCCAGGTGATGAACCGATGCGACCCGAACTGAGCCCTGATTTCACCCTGCCGGCCTGGCTGCCCCAGGCGGTGCGCCTGTATCTTGACCACACCGAGGACGGAATGTCGCTGCGTGCGATTGCCCGGCGCGACGGAAGCCACGCCTCGACCGTCATGCGACAGGTGCGCCGCTATGAGGGCCGCCGCGACGACCCTCTCTTGGATGCGGCGCTGCAATCCTTGTCGCGCAGCCCGCAGCCAGCAGAGCAGGGGCCACCTTCCCACGCCTCGGACCAAAAGGACGCAACGCCCATGTCGGCACCCTTTCGCCACCAGCCCAAAACCCCGACTCCGATCCCAACTCTGGCCATCGACGAAGCCACCATCCTGCGCGAAGGCCGCCGCGTCCTGCGCCGCCTGGCTGAGCCTGGCTCGGTTCTGGCGATTGCCCCCGACATGGAAAAGGCCGTGGTGATGCGCGAATTTCCCGATGGGCGAACGGCGCGCACTGCCGTGGTCGAACGCGTAGTGGCGCAGGCTTTTGCGTTGAAAGACTGGATCACCTGCCGCAAATCGGGGCGGGTCGCCAGTTACGAGTTGTCGGCCACCGGACGCTCGGCGTTGAAACGGATGCTGGAGGAGGAAGAGGCCGGGCGCGTCGGCATGGCCGAGGCGGGTCAATCTTTCTCTGGTCAATCCTTCGTCGCCCAGCCCTTTGCCGCCCAGCATGGCGAATGGGCAACCCGTGAGGTGCCGGGGACCGAGGGCAACCGCCGGGTCCGCTATAACCTGGCCGAAAGCCCGGTTGCCGTGCTGGGTCGGCGGCACGACAAGGGCGGCCGGGTCTTTCTGGAACCCGATCTGGTCGAGGCGGCTGAGCGCCTGCGCGAGGATTTCGAACTGGCGCAGATGGGGCCGCGCGTCGCGCAGAACTGGGACCGCTTTCTGACTGCCGGCGACCGTGGCGGTTTCCAGTCTGACAGCGGCGGGGCCGAGGGGCCACGGGTGGCGCGCGACCGGGTGGCGCTGGCTTTGCGCGATCTGGGGCCGGGGCTTGGCGATGTGGCGCTGCGGGTCTGCTGTTTTCTGGAGGGCATCGAGGCCGCCGAGCGTCGCATGGGCTGGGCGGCGCGCTCAGGCAAGATCGTGCTGCGCATCGCCCTGCAACGGCTGCGCAGGCATTATGACGCAACCTATGGCCGGTCGGGGCCGCTGATCGGCTGATGAACGGGGCGCCCCAACCGGCACCCCTTGTGCTTGCAAGACTTGCATGACTTGCAAGACTTGCATGACGGGCCAGCGGGCAAGGTGGTTGCAAGCGCCCCGTGCGGGGGCGTATAGATTGGCGATGCCTTGGCCAAGGATGAATCCGTTGCGTGACCTCAAGCTGCCAGAAGAACGCCACCCCGAAAAGGCGCACCGCGCCGACAATCCACAGCCGAAAAAGCCGGACTGGATCAGGGTCAAGGTGCCGACGTCGGAAGGCTACAAGAGAACCCGCGACATCCTGCGCGACAACAAGCTGGTCACCGTCTGTGAAGAGGCCGGCTGCCCCAATATCGGCGAATGCTGGAGCCAGGGCCACGCCACCTTCATGATCCTGGGCGACATCTGCACGCGCGGCTGCACCTTTTGCAACATCGCCACCGGCAAGCCGCGCGAGGTGGATGGGTTTGAACCGGGGCGGGTGGCGCAGGCGGTGGCCAAACTGGGGCTGAAGCATGTGGTGGTCACCTCGGTTGACCGCGATGATCTGCCCGACGGCGGGGCCGGGCATTTTGCCATGACGATCCGCGCGATCCGCAGGCAAAGCCCCGAGACGACCATCGAGGTTCTGACGCCCGATTTCCTGAAATGCCCGGCTACGGCGCTGGAATCGGTGGTCACCGCCCGCCCGGACGTGTTCAACCACAACCTGGAAACCGTTCCCGGCCTATACCCCGAGGTGCGGCCCGGTGCGCGCTATTTCGCCAGCCTGCGTCTGTTGCAGCGGGTGAAAGAGCTGGACGCCACGCGGTTCACCAAATCGGGCATCATGGTGGGCTTGGGTGAGGATCGTCAGGCCGTCTTGCAAGTCATGGACGACCTGCGCGCCGCCGATGTCGATTTCCTGACCATGGGCCAATATCTGCAACCCTCCCCGAAACACCACCGCGTTGACCGCTTTGTTACGCCCGACGAATTCAAAAGCTATGAGGCTGCCGCCTATGCCAAGGGTTTCCTCATGGTCTCTGCCACGCCGCTAACCAGGTCAAGCTATCACGCTGGTGCCAACTTCGCCCGCCTGCGCGCCGCCCGGCTGGAAAAACTGAGCCGCGCCTGAGCCATTTACCCTTTTGCAAATACTCCACAGGGGGTCCGGGGGATGTGAAATCCCCTGGTCTTCCGGCGCGCAGGTCCAGATCCCGGCCTTGGCAAAGCTGTCGCCCGCCTTGCCGTTTTGCGAACCCGCCTCAGGCCGGGAAAGCGAACGGCTGAAAGACCCGCAAAAAGGGCTCTGACACCTCCAGCCCGGCGCAATGGGCGGCAAGGGCGGGGCAGGCGGCAAGGTCGGGCAGGGCCAGCGTCTCGGTTGCAAAGCGGATAGCGCAGGCCAGGGCGATGTCGGCGTGGCCGAGGCGCTCGCCAAAATATGGCCCGGGGCAGGCGGCGCGTTCGGCCTCCAATGCGCTCACCACGGCGCCGATCTGCGACAGGCAGCGCGCCTCCCAGACCTTGGACACCGCGTCATGCAGGCGGCGTTCGTAAAACAGACTGACCGCCTTTTCGGCCAGCCCGCAGGCCAAAGCGGCGCGCCTCAAGGCGACCCGCCGCAACGGCTCGGCACGCGGAAACAGCGCCACATCGGCGGGCACCGTGCTGTCAAGGTAGTCCAGCATCATATGGCTGTCGCTCAGCACAAAGCCGTCGTCCAGCACCAAGACCGGCACCCGCATCAGGGGGTTCAGCGCCTGCAGCCTTTCGCCATCGCCAAACACCGACCACGCACGGTGTTCAAACGCCATCCCATACAGCACCAGCGCAATGCCGACCCGCCGCACGAAGGGGCTGTCGTATTGTCCGACCAGAATCATTGCCCGCCCCCAATCATAGCCCGACCACATTCCCCGACCACATTCATTGAACAGCCGGGACGGCTTGCAGATAGGCCACCACCGCCCGCACATCCGCCTCGGGCAACCGCGCCATGTTATCGACCACATGGGCCATGACACCGCCGACCACGTCGAAATCGGGGGTGAAGCCGGTGGTCAGATAGGCGAATATGTCATCGCCCGACCACGTAAGCTTACCCGGCGTGATGTTGGGCACGCGACCCTTGCCATCCGGCAAGGCCGCCCCGCCCAACCATTGCGAGTGCCGCAACCCACCCAGCGGATTGCGCTTCGTGTGACATTCGCCGCAATGTGCCATGGCCTCGGCGATATAGCGCCCGCGCTGCACCTGCGGCGACAGATCGCCCTGCACCACATAGGCGTCGCTGGCGAACAGAAACTTCCAGCCGCCCAGAGAACGGCGGATGTTGAAGGGGAACCCCACCTCATGCGGCAGGCTTGGCGTGGCCGAGGCGGGCAGGCCGTCCATATAGGCCTTCAGATCGACCACATCCTGCGCTGCCATCCTAGCATAGGCGACATAGGGCATGGCGGGGAAATAATGCAGACCTTCCGGCGAAATACCGTCCTGCACGGAATGCACGAAAGCCTCCAGCGACCAACCACCAATGCCGGTCACCGGGTCGCTTGAAATGTTGGAGGCAAGGAAAGTGCCGAAAGCCGAGGCGAACCTCTGCCCGCCCGCCAGCAGCAGAACCGCGTCGCCCTTGGCCCCGACCGCGGCATGGCACGAGGCGCAGCCACTCGCCCAAAAGACCTGTTCGCCATGAACCTTGTCGCCGGTCAGCCCGGCATAGGGCACCATGTCGCGCGGATTTGGCGCGGTGACCAGCCAGAACGTAGCAAGCCCGACGATCGCCAGCCCGATCAACCCAACCAATATGCGCCGCATGAAACCCTCGCCCGTTGCAATCTGAGCCATGCTAACCGATTCCCGCCCAATGGGAAGCAGGCTTTGGTCGGGCGCCCTGCAAGGCCGCGCGCTTCGCATTTTCGCCTGTCACTGCCAAGCCGGCTTTCATCAAGCCCGAAGCGGGCTTTCCTCAAGCCGAAGCCGTGAAGAAAGCCCGCTTCGGGCTTGATGAACGGCGGCTTCAGACCGGCGTGATGCCGAATGAGCCTGGCAAGATGTCAGCCGCTTCACGGCTTGCCAAGCCGCGCCCGACCGTTCACCGTCAACCACTCGGGCCAACCCCACAGCCATTCGGCCCCGGCCACCAACAGACAGACCACGATCACCACGCCCCAGATCGCCGCCACCCTTGGCGAAGGCGGGTGGCGCAGCCAGCGCGCCATCCGCAAAAACCAGATGGGGTTCATCGCTGCCCGCCTTTCATCCAGGACGCCCAGTCCGCAAGGTCCTGCCAGGGTCCGATTCGGAATGTGCCACGCGCCGCCCCCGATGGCGAGGGCAGGATCCAGACCTCGGTGCCCGCAAACGGCGATGCTTTGAGCCGACCCGCCGCAAGTCGTGGGTCCCTCAGCGCCAGACGCGCCGCCGTTAGGCTGGTGAAGGCCAGCGCCCTCGGCTTCCAGATGGCCACCAGCCCGGCCAGCCGCTCGGGCAGATAATTCCCTCGCGCAATGTCGCGGTCCATCCCGCTGACGCCCTTGGCCAGATCGGTCAGACCGAAACCGAGGATAGGCAATGTCACATCGTCTTCGGGCAGCAACTGGCGCGTCGTCAACCCGGTCTCCGCGAGCAGCGACCAGAATCGGTTGCCCGGCCCCGCGTAGTAAGCCCCGCGCTCAGCCGAGCGGTGACTGGCCGCGGTGCCGCAAAACAGGATCATGAGATCGGGGGCAAGACGATCGGGCAGCATCGGTCACTCCGTGAAGCGCACCTTGCCGATATAGGGCAGGTTGCGGTTGCGCTCGGCAAAGTCGATGCCGTAACCGACCACGAATTCGTCGGGTATCTCGAAGCCGGTCCAGGTCGCCTTGATCGGCACCTCGCGGCGCGATGGCTTGTCCAAGAGCGCGCAGACCTCCAGCCGCGCCGGTTCGCGCGACCGCAAGAGGTTCACCACATGATGCAGGGTGAACCCGGTGTCGACGATATCCTCGACCACCAGCACGTCACGCCCGGCTATTTCGCCGCGCAGGTCTTTCAGGATACGCACTTCGCGGCTGGAATGCATGGCATCGCCGTAGGACGACGCCTCAAGGAAATCGACCTCGACCGGCAGGTCGATCTCGCGCACCAGATCGGCGACAAACACGAAGGAGCCGCGCAACAGCCCGACCACCACCAGCTTGTCACAGCCCTGAAAATGCGCGGTGATCTCGCGGGCCAGCGCCTCGACCCTTGCGGCGATGGCCTTGGCGCTGATCATCTGGTCGATCACATAAGGACGTTGCGGCATGAGGACCTCTTGATTTCTGTCCAAGGTCTAACCAATACCGCAAGACAAGTCACGCCCGAGAGAACATATGCCGCGCCACCACGAAACCCGCCAACTGCCCTATAGCGCGCGCCAGATCTATGACCTTGTGGCCGACGTGGCGCGCTACCCCGAGTTTCTGCCATGGACCGCCGCCGCCCGCATCCGGTCGCGCCGCCCGATTGAGGGTGGCGAGGTGATGGAGGCGGATCTGGTGATCTCGTTCAAGCTGTTCCGCGAAAGCTTCGCCAGCCGGGTGACGCTGTTGCCGGATCAGGGCCGCATCCTGACCGAATATCTTGACGGGCCGTTCAGGCAGCTGAAATCGACCTGGAGCTTTGCCGATTGTGCTGAGGGTGGCTGCGAGGTCAGCTTCGATGTCGAGTTCGAGTTTCGCAATGCCATCCTCGCCGCTGTGATCGGTCTGGTATTCCACGAAGCAATGAGCCGCGTCGTGCGCGCGTTCGAGGCGCGGGCCAAGGCGCTGTATGGTGGGGGAGGGGGAGGGGGGAGGGGGAAGGTCAGGGGCACAGGGCCGCATCCTTGACCCCGCTGACCTGGCGGACATTGTATTGCCGTAGCACAGTCCCGCCAAAACGGCGGTCAAGCGTCGTTTGCGGGCCGACCTGATCGAACAGCCGCGCGACAAGCTCGGGGTCGGACCCCGATTTCACCACCAGCAGGGCAGTTGCGTCGCATAGGTCGGCGGGAAAGGGTCCGCGAAAGCCATAGCGGTGCAACTCGGCCACCGACCAGACCTGACGGCTGGGTAAGCCGACCCCAAGCTGGCCGACCCAAAGCTGGCCGGTCAGCGCGTAATCACTGGTGGCGATCCAACCCTCAGGCGGCAAGGATGCCAGAAAATCGGGCCAGCCACGGGTTTGGGACGGCATTTCCCCGCCGACGATCGACCGCCATGGGTTGAACATCAGGGCCATGCCGCCAAAGGCCACCAGGGCCGCCAGCCCCACTGCGACGCGGCGCAGGGCGTGGCTGGCCCCCTCGGCCCCCAATGCGGCAAGCACGGCGATGGCCCCGGATGCCGGCATGAGCCAATTGCCGGGAATACTTGCATGCAGCGAATGCAGCGCAAAATAGGCCAGCAGCGGGGCCACAGACCACAGCAGCATGGGGTTCGGCACCCGCAACCGCACTGCCTTGATGGCAAAGGCGGCGATGATCGGGCTGGGCAGCACCACCAGCAGCACCAGATATTCCAGCGGGCCCAGAACCGACAGACGGCCGAAGACGATCCGGCCGAACTGGCGTTCAAACCCCAGGCCGTGATGCTCGATATTCCATATGATCAGCGGAATCACCGGCAGGACCGCGGCCAGCACTGCCAGATAGGGGGCGGGGGTTCGCAGGGCGTGGCGACCCTGCCGAGTGCTGACCAGCCAACCGACATAGCCCAGACCCAGAAACAGATTGCTGAATTTCGACATCACCCCAAAGCCCGCAGCCAAGCCCGCCACCAGCCACCAGACCAACCCACGACCCTGCGCCGCCCCACGACCCTGCGCCGCCTTGAGCGCAGCCCATGACGACAACAGCCAAAAGAACGTCGATGGCGCATCCGGCGTGGCAAAACTGCCGACCGCCATGACCAGCGCGTTGAGGTTGAAATACAGCGCCGCCCGCCATTGCGCCCGGGGCGCACCACCCAGATCGCGCGTCATGTCGGCCACCAGCAGGCTTGCCGCAGCCATGGCCAGCAGGCTGACCAGCCGCACCCCCAGACCATGGCCCGCCACCAGCCCGCCCGCCACCAGCCCGCCCGCCGCGATAAAGCCCGCAATCATCGGCGGATGGTCGTAATAACTCCAATCCAGCCCCGAGGCCCACAGCGCATAATAGCTTTCATCGCTGATCAGCGGCACCAGGGCGGCAAAGACCAGGTGCAGCCCCAGAAAGCCCAGCGTCACCGCCCACAGCCTGGCCATCACATGCCCCACCCATTGCATTGAAATTGGCATTACACGAGGTCGGCGGCCAAGATAAGCCCAGCGGACTTGCCTCGAAAGGCCCGCCATGCACCTTCTGACTATTGTCATCCCGACCTTCAACGAACGGGACAACGTGGCGCCAATGGTGGATTTGCTGAGCAAAGCCCTGATCGGTGTGGCTTGGGAAGCGGTCTTTGTCGATGACGACAGCCCGGACGGCAC
>JBCKXH010000026.1:0-23786 GCA_038921555.1 Paracoccaceae bacterium | reverse complement strand
CGTAAAAGGCCAGGTCAGCGACCGTCATGCCGATCTCTCCTCAATTTGCGCAAAGACGCCCTGGGCGATTGCCAAAGTTTTATGCGTGGCGCGAAATCACCGGTCATTTGTAGGGCGCGTCCATTTCCAGATTGCGGGCAATCTCGGCTTCCCAGCGGTCGCCGTTTTCCAAAAGCTTGGCCTTGTCGTAGAGCAACTCCTCGTGGGTTTCGGTGGAAAACTCGAAGTTCGGGCCAAGGACAATGGCATCAACCGGGCAGGCCTCTTGGCAAAAGCCGCAATAGATGCATTTGGTCATGTCGATGTCATAGCGGGTGGTGCGGCGGCTGCCGTCGTCGCGCGCTTCGGCGTCGATGGTGATGGCCTGCGCCGGGCAGATCGCCTCGCACAGCTTGCAGGCAATGCAGCGTTCCTCGCCATTGGCATAGCGGCGCAGCGCAAGTTCACCTCTGAAACGTGGGCTCAGCGGCCCCTTTTCATGCGGATAGTTCAGCGTGACCTTGGGGGCGAAGAAATACTTCATCCCGAGGCCAAAGCCCTTGATGAAATCCCACAGCAGGAAATATTTGACCGCCCGCCGGTAGTCGGTTGTCTGCACCGGTCCCATTGTCAGCCCCCCATCCGCGCAAGGCTCTTTGCCCAGTTATTCAGGGCATTAAGCACATGTGTTTCTGTCATATCTTCATTTGAAGCGACGTGCGCGAAATACCTCCCCTCAAGATGGTCGCACAAGTCGCTAGCTACGTCGGTTTTGTCCTTGTCGGAGAGAGCGAGGTAAAGCGTTGCTAAGTCTTCTTGCGTGCGCATCGTCAGCCCCCTATCGTCCAGCGCGCCCAAAAGCCGCCAAACACTTCGAACTTCGCCAGAAACGCCACGATCACCACCCAGGCCAGCGACATCGGCAGGAACACCTTCCAGCCAATCCGCATCAACTGGTCATAGCGGTAGCGCGGCACGATGGCCTTCACCATGGCGATCAGGAAGAAAAAGAACCACATCTTGCCGACCATCCACAGCACGCCGTCCGGTAGGCCGGGAATCGGCGACAGCCAGCCGCCAAAGAACAACAGGCTGATCAGCGCGCACATCAGGAAGATGGCGATATATTCGCCCGCCATGAACAACAGGTAGGGGGTTGAGGAATATTCCACCATGAACCCCGCCACCAACTCGCTTTCAGCCTCGGGCAGGTCGAACGGCGGGCGGTTGGTTTCGGCTAGGGCGCTGATGAAGAACAAAACCACCATCGGGAAATGCGGCAGCCAATACCAGTTGAGAAGGCCCATCGAGCCCCTCTGCGCCTCGACAATCGCCGAAAGGTTCATCGATCCGGTCGATAGAATGACGCCGATGATGATCAGCCCGAGCGAGACTTCATAGGAAATCATCTGTGCGGCCGAGCGCAACGAGCCCAGAAACGCGTATTTCGAGTTTGACGCCCAGCCGCCCATGATCACGCCATAAACCCCCAGCGAAGAGGCGGCAAAGACGAACAGGATCGCCACGTTGATATCGGCCAGCACCCAACCCTGATTGAACGGCACCACGGCCCAGACCAGAATTGCCAGCACGAAGCTGACCATAGGGGCGAGGAAAAACACCGGACGATCCGCCCCGGCCGGCACGATGATTTCCTTCAGGATGAATTTCAGCGCGTCGGCCACCGATTGCAGCAGGCCCCATGGCCCCACCACATTGGGCCCGCGCCGCATCTGCACCGCCGCCCAGATCTTGCGGTCGCCGTAAACAAGGAACAACAGGCTGATCATCACGAAGCCGACGATCAACAGGCTTTGCACGGCCAACAGTATCGCCGTCCCCAGCCCGGTCTGCAAGAATTCCGTCATTCTTCGCCCTCATCCTGTCCGGCTTAAACCGTCGGTATTCCCAAAGAACCGCAGTTGCGCACCGTGACTTCCGCGTCAATTATCCGCAGCCCGTTCGGCAAGGCTGCCGAGATGGTGTAAACCGCATCTCCGCGCCAAGTTCCACCGCTTTCCGCGATATTCGTGCGCAAGTGCCGCGCAAAACCAAAGCCGCGGATCAGTGCATATTGCGCCGCAGCACATTCGGCATAATTCGACACATCCTGCCGATTGCGCGCCCCCTGCATGGCGACGTGAAGCTGCACCAGGTCGCTGTCCAGCAAAGTGGTTTCAATGCCGTGATAGACCGGCTTGAAATTGGGGTCTGCCACCATGGCCAGCAGGTCCGGCTCTTGCGGGCCTTGGGCCGCACAGGCCGACAGCGCGACGGTCAAACCCGCGATGATCACCCCCCGCCGCATCATTCGGCGGCAAGCTTCGCCTTGGCACGCTCAGCCTCCAACGCGGCCAACTCGGCCATGACCTTGGAGGCGCGGGCTATCGGGTTGGTCAGATAGTAGCCTTTGATCGCATTGCGGAAATCGGCCTTACCCATGTCGCGCAGCGGCAAGGCGGACCAGGCATTCTCGGCCACTTCGTCGATCTGCCCCAGATGCGGCACCTCGGCCACGATCCGGGCGCGCAACGCGGCCTGCGTGTCCCACGGCAAAGTCGCCCCCAACTCGGCGGACAAGGCGCGCAGGATTGCCCAGTTTTCCTTGGCCTCGCCCGGCGCGAACCCGGCGCGTTGGGCCAGTTGAGGCCGCCCCTCGGTGTTCACGAACAGGCCACTTTCCTCGGTATAGGCCGCCCCCGGCAGGATGATGTCGGCGCGGTTGGCACCCCGGTCACCATGGCTGCCCTGATAGATCACAAAGGGACCACTCGCGATATCAACCTCATCCGCGCCAAGGTTATAGATCACCTCGGCCCCTGCGGTCGCCACAGCCAAACCACCTTCCGTCACCGCCCCCACATCCATTGCGCCGACGCGGGCGGCCGCAGTGTGCAGAACCAACAGCTTGAACGCCCCGGCCTCGGCGAGGCGCATCACATGGGCCAGAACCGCAGCACCATCGGCCTCGTTCAAAGCGCCCTGCCCGACGATCAACACGCCGGGCTTGCCATTCTCGGCCATTGGCAAAAGTCGCGCCAAAGCGGCCCGGTCGCGGCCCAGATGGGCATAGTCATAGGTCAGATCAACCGCCTCACCCACCAGGGAAACCTTAGCGCCATGCGTCCAGGCCTTGCGGATACGCGCGTTCAGAACCGGTGATTCCAGCCTTGGGTTGGCGCCGACTAGCAGGATGCGTTTGGCGCTGTCGATCTCCTCGATCCGCGCCGTGCCCACATAGGCCGAGCGATTTCCCGCAGGCAGATGCGCGCCATCGGTGCGACATTCGACATGACCACCAAGCCCCTCAATCAGCGCCTTCAGCGAATAGGCCGCCTCAACCGGCACCAGATCGCCGACCAGACCGGCAACCTTGCGGCCCTTCAACGCTGCGGCGGCAGCGGCCAGCGCCTCGCCCCAACCAGCCTTGCGCAGGCGACCATTCTCGCGGATATAGGGCGTGTCCAGCCGCTGGCGGCGCAAGCCGTCCCAGACAAAGCGCGTCTTGTCGGAAATCCATTCCTCGTTCACGCCGTCATGGTTGCGCGGCAGGATCCGCATCACTTCGCGGCCCTTGGTGTCGATGCGGATGTTCGAGCCGAGGGCGTCCATCACGTCGATCGACTCGGTCTTGGACAATTCCCACGGCCGCGCCGTGAAGGCATAGGGCTTGGAGGTCAGCGCGCCGACCGGGCACAGGTCGATGATATTGCCCTGCAGGTTGCTGTCCAAAGTCGCGTTCAGATAGGTGGTGATCTCGGCATCCTCACCGCGCCCGGTCTGGCCCATTTGCAGAATGCCCGCAACTTCCGAGGTGAACCGCACACAGCGGGTGCAGGAAATGCAGCGCGTCATGTAGGTTGCAACCAGCGGGCCGAGGTTCAACTCCTCAGTCGCCCGCTTGGGTTCGCGGTAGCGGCTGAAATCGACGCCATAAGCCACCGCCTGATCCTGCAAGTCGCATTCGCCGCCCTGATCGCAGATCGGGCAGTCCAGCGGATGGTTGATCAGCAGGAACTCCATCACCCCTTCGCGGGCGCGCCTGACCATGGGCGAATTGGTCTTGACCAATGGCAGCTCGCCGTTCGGGCCGGGGCGCAGGTCACGCACCTGCATGGCACAGCTGGCAACCGGCTTCGGCGGCCCGCCCACCACTTCGACCAGACACATCCGGCAGTTCCCGGCAATCGTCAGACGCTCATGATAGCAGAACCGCGGAATTTCCACCCCGGCCACTTCGCAGGCCTGAATGATGGTCATCGCCGGATCGACACTCACTTCGATGTCGTCGATCAGCAGTTTTTTCAGGTCAGCCATTCACGATGTCCTTGCCACTTGCGCCCGCCGGAACAGGCCTACAGCCGGACCGTTTGTCCAGCCAGAGGATTTTCGCGCGGTTCTTCCGATTTATCGCACACAAAAGCGACGCCTTCCACGCGCTCCCCGCTGTCCCGCATCATATATCCGGGCGCGCAGCAGCCATGGCAGGCCCCTGCCCGCAGGCCCTAGTTTGCCACAGCTTCGCCTCTGTCAGATAGGCCCAGCCAAAGGCCTCGTCGCTGTCACCCTGCGCCTGCCTCACGGCCAGGCGCGCCAGAGCCTCGTCCAGTGTCGGGCGGTGACCTTCCGGCACCCACCACATCACGAAATGCATGCGCCCCAGCACCTCGAACCACTCGGCCCGCCGCTCATAGAACTGGCGGTGAACGGTGTTCCAGACAAAGGCCTCCATCGTCTCGACGCTTTGCCAAACCGTCAGGTTCGAGACATATTGCGGATCGCCGCCAATCTTGGCCTCGGTGTTGCCGGTGTCCGGCTCGCCAGAGCCCTCCATCATCCAGACAAAGCCCGGCATCCGCTTGCCGAGCCCGTTGATCCGGTCCAGCGCCGCCATGAAATCGGCAACCCGCGGGTCATCCGTCGGGGCCAGCAGACGCCCGACATTCAACTCGGCCAGATGATGACCTGCGGGCTGTCTCATTGCGATGACCGCAACAGCAAGCCCACCAGCGAGCCCTTGGCAATTTCGTCCCGCCCGACGCGGCAATAGCTTTCGACGTCGCCCGCCACCGCTCCGGCAGCGGCAAGATAGTCATTGGCGCGGGCCTTGACGCGGGCCTTCTGCGCCTTGTCCTTCAGGAACACCTTGACCTCGGCTTCCGTGTAACCCTCAGCGCGGGCATAGCTTTCCAGCGCGCGCAGCTTGCGAAAGACCACCAGAATCCGGGCCGACAGCGTCGGGCAGGTCTGGCGCAGGATGTCGCCCGCCGCCCCGGCGACCAGTTGTTCATTGATATGGCCTTCCTCAGCCAAAGGCACCTTGCCCTCGGCCATGGCGGGCAGGTTAGCTGCGAAAAGCGTGGCCGCCAAGATGATAGGGAAGCGATACTTCGACATGTTGACCTGATCCTTGGCGCTGTTCCGGGCCGCAAGGTTCCGGCCCGTAAGGTTTCGGGCGCAGTGCAGTTGCGGCAGATCCGAACCTGAGCCTATTGGCCCTGACATGCCATAACAGCGCGCCGCCGTGCGATACAAGGGCCAAAGACCGCTCACCCGCAGCCCCCTTCGAACAGCCACGAGGCGGGCAGCGAGAACTTGCCATAAGCCGCCGGATCAAGCGCGCGATTGAACCCGGCGCAATAGGCCTCGGCCACCGTTTTGGCCGTCAACCCGTCCGCATAGCCCAACTCTGGCGCACTCGCCCGCGTTACCCGCAAATAGACCTGGTCCAGTGACTGCGCCAGCGCCTGCTGATTGACGACATAACGGAACCCGTCCCCGATGATGATCTCTGCCGCCCGCCCATCGGCCGCAGGCAGGGTCAGCGGCCTAAGCGGCGCAGGTTCGCTGCACGCAGCCAGCGCCAGCACCAAGCCCAGACGGCCCAAGCTGCCCAACTGCCGCACAGAAGGGCGCTGAAAACTCAGTCGCACGACCATCCCCTCAGCCCTTGTCTATTCCGCCGCCATCGCCCCCATCCGCCCGCTGCGCTTGGCCTTGATGCGGTCCTCGATCTCGTCGCGGAAGTGGCGGATCAGGCCCTGGATCGGCCAGGCCACCGCATCGCCGAACGCGCAGATCGTGTGACCCTCGATCTGTTTGGCGACGCCGAGCAGCATGTCGATCTCTTCGATCTCGGCCTCGCCACGCACCAGCCGGTCCATGATGCGCATCACCCAGCCGGCACCTTCGCGGCACGGCGTGCACTGGCCGCAGCTTTCCTGCTTGTAGAACTTCGACAGCCGCCAGATCGCCTTGATCACATCGGTCGATTGGTCCATCACGATCACCGCCGCCGTGCCCAGACCCGACTTCTGGTCGCGCAGCCAGTCGAAATCCATGATCGCGTCGTCGCATTGTTTGGCACTCAGCAAGGGCACCGACGAGCCGCCCGGAATGACGGCCTTCAGGTTGCCCCAACCTCCGCGCACGCCACCGCAATGTTCCTCCAGCAGTTGGCGTAGCGGGATCGACATCGCCTCTTCCACCACACAGGGCTGGTTCACATGGCCCGAGATGCAGAAAACCTTGGTTCCAGTGTTGTTGGGCCGCCCGAAGCCTGCGAACCATTCCGACCCCCGGCGCAGGATCGTCGGCACCATGGCGATCGATTCGACGTTGTTCACCGTGGTCGGACAGCCATACAGCCCCGATCCTGCCGGGAACGGCGGCTTCATGCGCGGCATCCCCTTCTTGCCCTCAAGGCTTTCCAGCAGCGCGGTTTCCTCGCCGCAGATATAGGACCCCGCGCCGTGATGCAGATAGCAGTCGAAATCCCAGCCCGACTTGGCCGCGTTCTGGCCCAGCAGGCCGTGGTCATAGCATTCGTCAATCGCCGCCTGCAACGCCTCGCGCTCGCGGATATACTCGCCGCGGATATAGATGTAACAGGCATTGGCCCCCATCGCGAAAGCGGCGATCAGGCAACCCTCGATCAGCGTGTGGGGGTCGTGCCGCATGATCTCGCGGTCCTTGCAAGTGCCGGGTTCGGATTCGTCGGCGTTCACCACCAGATAGCAGGGCCGCCCGTCGCTGGCCTTGGGCATGAAGCTCCACTTCAACCCGGTCGGAAACCCGGCCCCACCGCGCCCGCGCAACCCGCTCGCCTTGACCAGTTCGACGATCTTGTCCCGGCCCAGCGCCAATAACCCAGCCGTGCCATCCCAATGACCGCGCTTCTTGGCACCCGCCAGCGAACGGTCGTGCATGCCGTAAAGATTGGTAAAGATGCGGTCCTGATCCTTGAGCATACGCTCTGTCCTCTTTCTACACCCTCACGGGCCTGTTCCCTCAACCTTGGCGGGCCATTACAACCGACGCCGCCGCCAGATCCGAACTGCCGCAACCATCGCCCAGATGAAGGCAGCGGCGGCACTCAGGTCCGCCAGCAACAAGAATTTCGCAGGCCAGCCCATCTGGCCCCCCAGCCACTGAAACCCCATCCACAGGATCATCGCCCCCGCAACGACTAGGGCGATCAACCGCCCCTGCGCCAAGTCGGCCTGATCATTGTCGGCCTGATCATTGCGGGGCATCACCATGGCCGCCTCAGCCATTCGTCTTGGCGCGGCGCAGGAATTCATCGCTCCCCACCTCGCCGATCAACCTGGCCTGTTGCACCCATTTGTCGCGCGTCACCTGGCCCTTGATGCCTTTGAGGTTGCCATCCATCCACGCCACCTCGCCCGCACCCCAACCAGCGATCTGGTCGAAATGATAGATGCCGAGGTCGTGGCACTGCTTTTCCATCCCAGGGCCAATGCCCGCGATGGTCTGCAATTGGTCGGCCAGGCCACGCGGCCCGGACAAGGCCAAGGGCTTGGTCCCGCCTGCCTGCGACACTACAGCCGCCATAACTGGTGCCGCAGCAGCGGGGGTCTGAACCGGCGCTTCTATCGGCGCAGGCATTGCAACCGATGAAGCCTCGGCGACAGCCGCCGCAGCGATCACCGCCATCGCCGCAGGTTCATGCCCATGATCATCATACCCATGATCATCATGCCCGTGTATATCATGCCCCGGCGTATCGTGATTCGCTGTCGCTGGTGCCGCCCAGAACATGCCCAGCAGCACGCCGAACACCAGAAACACGAATATCCCGGCCAGCACCGCCGCCGCCATACCGGTATCGCCCAGCCAACGCGCCAAAATGGCCGCGATGACGCCGGCCACCACCGCAGCCAGCCAGCCGCCCGGCCAGCCGCCGTCCGAATTGCCCTCAGCCGACATCTTCACGCCCCCCATACCCCTGCGTCACGCTTTCACCTTGCCCCTCAGCCAAGGCGTCAGGATCGGCACTTCGCTGCCGTCGATCCGCTTGACCGTGTCGCCCATATCCACCGCCCTTTGCGCCGAGGCATTGTATTGCGCCCGCCCCGATTCAAAGTCCTTGAGGCTGGACAGCCCGCCCACAGGCTCACACGAATAGCGCCCGTTCTGCGGCCCCGCCACCGGAACCTCGCCCTTGGAAAACCGCGCAATCAGATCGCGCAGACGGTCCGGCGTCAGATCCTCGTAGTAGTCCTTGCCGATCTGCGCCATCGGCGCATTGGTGCAGGCCCCCAGACATTCGACCTCTTCCCAACTGAACTTGCCATCCGCCGAAACCGCATGGGCCGAGGGCGCAATCAGTTCCTTGCAGACCGCAACCAGTTCCTCAGCGCCGCAAATCATGCAGGACGTGGTGCCGCAAATCTGGATATGGGCCACGGAACCCACGGGTTGCAGCTGAAACATGAAGTAGAACGTCGCCACTTCCAGCCCCCTGATATAGGCCATCCCCAGCAGTCCTGCGACATGCTCGATCGCAGGACGGCTCAACCACCCCTCCTGCTCCTGCGCGCGCCACAACAGCGGAATCACCGCCGAAGCCTGCCGCCCCTCAGGGTATTTCGATATCTGCCCCACAGCCCATTCCAGATTGGCCGGAGTGAAGGCGAAGGAAGCGGGTTGGTGAGCATGAAGGCGGCGGAGCATCAGGCATTCCCTTTGGCAGCATATTGTTCGTCGGCCAAGATCCGCAAGGCGTCGGCGCAATAGTCGGCCCCGGTGATCCATTGCAAGGCGCGACCGTTGTTGATGACCTCAACCGTCTCGAATGTTGTCGGGACCGACAGCATCCGGAACCATTTCGACTTGGCGACGACATCTGAGAAGTTTATGTCGCGCACCACACCGTCATCGAAGAGGACTCGCAGAACCGGCGTTGACAGAACATCGACCCGAACGATCCGGGTCTGAACCTCAGCCGTCAACGGATCATAGATTTCAACTGTTTTGGAAGTCATCCCACGCCTCCTCCAGAAAATCCGGGTTCTTTCGAGCCCATTCTATCGCCTCTTTCAGCGCCCGGCGATCCACCTCGCCGTTCAGAACCGTCAAAGCGCCCAAGCGCACCAGTGCATCCCGCCCATCAAGCCCCACCACATGGAAATGCGGCGGATTGTGATCATTGGCATACATGGAGATCACGCAATACTGCAACCGGACGAGGACGGGCATGGCTTACCGGTCCACCTCACCGAACACGATATCCATCGTCCCGATGATCGCGGCTACGTCGGCCAACTGATGCCCCTTGCAGATGTAATCAATCGCCTGCAAATGCGAAAAACCCGGCGCGCGGATTTTGGCGCGGTAGGGTTTGTTTGACCCGTCCGCCACCAGATAGACGCCGAATTCACCCTTGGGGGCCTCGACCGCCGCGTAAATCTCGCCTGCCGGAACGTGGAAACCCTCGGTATAAAGCTTGAAATGATGGATCAGCGCCTCCATCGAGGTTTTCATGTCAGCCCGTTTCGGCGGCGTGATCTTGCCGCGCGCCAGAATATCGCCCTTTTCCACCCGCAGCTTGGCGACGCATTGCTTGATGATGCTGGTCGATTCCACCATCTCGGCCATCCGGCACAGATAGCGGTCATAACAGTCGCCGTTCTTGCCGATCGGAATCTTGAACTCGAATTCGTCATAGCATTCATAGGGTTGGCTGCGCCGCAGGTCCCAGGCCATGCCAGACCCGCGCGCCATCACCCCCGAAAAACCCCAGGTCTGCACATCCTCGGGTGAAATTATCCCGATATTCGCATTGCGCTGCTTGAAAATACGGTTTTCGGTCAGCAACCCGTGCAGATCGTCCAGCACGCGCGGAAACTCGTCGGCCCAGACGTCGATATCCTCGATCAGTTGCGGCGTCAGGTCCTGATGCACGCCACCGGGCCGGAAATAGGCGGCGTGCAAACGTGCCCCCGAGGCGCGCTCATAGAACCCCATCAGCTTTTCACGCTCCTCAAAACCCCACAGCGGCGGGGTCAGCGCGCCGACATCCATGGCTTGGGTCGTGGTGTTCAGCAAATGGTTCATAACCCTGCCGATCTCGCAATACAGCACCCGGATCAGGCTGGCCCGCCGCGGCACCGGTGTATTGGTCAGCCGTTCAATCGCCAGACACCAAGCATGCTCCTGGTTCATCGGCGCGACATAGTCCAGCCGGTCGAAATAGGGCAGGTTCTGCAGGTAGGTCCGGCTTTCCATCAGCTTTTCGGTGCCACGGTGCAACAGGCCGATATGGGGGTCGCAGCGTTCAACAATCTCGCCGTCCAGTTCCAGAACCAGGCGCAAAACGCCATGCGCCGCAGGGTGTTGCGGTCCGAAGTTGATGTTGAATTTGCGGATGCGCTGCTCGCCCGTCAGCATGTCCTGCGCGCCATCGTCATAGCTGTTGTTGCGAATATCGCCGGCCATCATGCCACCACCTCTGCCATGCTTGCCTGCCAGGCCATAGCATAGTCGCCACGCTGTTGCACCATCACGCGACCGCCCTTTTCAAATCGGAACTTTGCAGATCGCCAAAGGATTGCCATTCCGCAGGCAGCCCGAAGGTCGCGGCGACAAAGTCGTATTGCGGGCGCAGCCAGTCCCGGGCGCGCTGACGCAGGGCCTCTGGCATTTCTGCCGCGATGCCGGGATGGACCAGGCGGTCCGCTCTGGCGGGGTGGTTTGAGAGCCCCAGAAACCCGGTGACCCGGTCAATCCCCTCGGGCGACATCAGATGCTCATAAAACGTGACCAGCCGCTTTTCCGGCGCAACCGCCTGCACCAGACGGCCATGGATCGCCACATAATCCCCCCGCTCGCTGACATCCACGGCCCTTCCCGCCAGCACTTCATCGAACTTGGCCTCGCAAGCTGCCGCAAACCCTGCCGCCGGGGGTTTCTTCCGCCGCACCAGCATCCGCACATGGCTCCACAGGCGCGACACCGGGTCGCGCATCAGAAAGACCCAGCGCACATCGGGGGCCAGCGCGTTCATCGCCCGCATCTTTTCCACTGGCAACAGCCCGTATTCCGGCGTCATCTCGCCGGCCAGCCGCTTGTCGCCCGCCCCTGCCGTCAGATAGCGCAGATAACCCGCCGTCGGTTCCGGCCCCGATTGCAGCACCTGACGATATTCCGCCCGGTCACCGATCTGGCGCAGGACCCAGGGCACCCATTTCGCGCGGCCATCCTCAAGCTCTGCCTCAAAGCCCGCGATCTCTTGATCCAGCTTCCTGATCCGGCCGCCAAGGCTGCGCTCGGCCAAGCGGTCAAAATACTGCATCTCCTTGATCGTGCGGAAATAAGTCTCGGGGTGGTCGCGCAGGTATTCGTAAAGCCACGAGGTCCCGGCCTTCACCGCGCCGGCACAAAACAGCAGGGTTGGGGGCCCGCTCACCACTCAGACCTTTTTTTCGTCGCCCGGCAGAATGTACTGCGCGCCCTCCCACGGGCTCATGAAGTCGAACAGGCGGTATTCCTGCACCAGATTGACCGGCTCATAGACCACACGCTTTTGCACCTCGTCATAGCGCACTTCGGTATAGCCGGTGGTCGGGAAGTCCTTGCGCAAAGGATGGCCGCGAAAGCCGTAATCGGTCAGGATGCGGCGCAGGTCGGGGTGGCCCGAGAACAGGATGCCGAACATGTCGAACACCTCACGCTCAAACCAGTTGGCCGAGGGGTGGATGTCGATGATTGACGGCACCATGTCAGCCTCGGTCACCGCCGTCTTGAGGCGGATACGGTGATTCTTGAACATCGACAGCAGATGATAGACCACTTCGAACCGTGCGGCATTCTCGGGGTGATCAACCGCCGTGATGTCGACCAGCGTGGTGAAACGGTAGTCCGGGTCAGCCTTGAGGAACCCTATCATGCCGACCACATCGCCATGCGCGAGGGTCAGCGTCAGTTCGCCATGCGTCACAACCTGCGACAGCACTGGCTGTCTGGCGGCAATCATGGCACCCAGCGCTACCAAACTATCAGACATATCAACCTCTCAGCGCACCAAAGTGCCGGTGCGGCGGATTTTGCGCTGCAATTGCAGGATGCCATACAGCAGCGCCTCGGCGGTGGGCGGGCAGCCGGGGACATAGATGTCAACCGGCACGATCCGGTCACAGCCGCGCACCACCGAATAGCTGTAATGGTAATAGCCGCCGCCATTGGCGCAGGACCCCATCGAGATGACATAGCGCGGCTCGGGCATCTGGTCGTAGACCTTGCGCAGCGCCGGGGCCATCTTGTTGGTCAAAGTGCCCGCCACGATCATCAGATCCGACTGGCGCGGGCTGGCGCGCGGCGCCGTGCCAAAGCGTTCAACGTCATAGCGCGGCATCGCGACATGCATCATCTCGATCGCGCAGCACGCCAGCCCGAAGGTCATCCAGTGCAACGAGCCGTTGCGCGCCCAGTTGATCACATCCTCGGATGAGGTCAAAAGGAAGCCCTTGTCCTGCAACTCGGCATTCATCTCAACGGTGGCGACACTGCGGTCAACACCTGCCGTATTGGCACCTGTCATCACGCCCATTCCAAAGCCCCCTTCTTCCACTCATAGGCAAAGCCCACGGTCAGAACCACCAGAAACGCCATCATCGACCAGAAAGCCACCATGGAGATCGCACCAAAGGCCACCGCCCAGGGGAACAGGAACGCCACCTCAAGGTCAAAGATGATGAACAGGATCGAGACGAGATAGAACCGCACATCGAACTTCATCCGCGCGTCGTCAAAGGCGTTGAAGCCGCATTCATAGGCCGAAACCTTTTCGGGATAGGGGTTGCGAACCGCCAGAACCACCGAAGCCAGGATCAGAACGATTCCAAGGCCGGTGGCCACGGCCAGCAAGACCAGAATGGGCAGATATTCACGCAGAAGAGTGTCCACGGGATTGTTCCTATCGCTGGCATCGGGCGCGCGGCGGTTGTGCCACCGCCCAGCCATCTGCGCCCAGTTTACTCCGCCCCCCGCGCCGGGTCAACCGAAGGCGGCGGCAAAAGACCGGCGCGGACGCCCGGTTGTGGTGCCCGCGCCGGGATTTGCGCGAATTGTATACATTTGCATGCCGAAAGGCACCGCGGCCGCCTTGGCCCGGAGGGCGGAATGGGGAGGTCGCGACCAAATGCCGCGGTCACGCCAGAAGGGTGGCGATCACGCAGGCCAGCATCGCAACCGAAACCGGCCCCCAGAGCCGCCGTTCGGGCAGCGACGGCGTGATCAGGTTCAGCACCGCCCCCAGCAGCGACAACCCCAGCACCGGCCAGATCGCCACAACCGGAAACACCGGCGCGATCAGCCCGGCCCGCTGCGCCACCACCGCCGACATCAGCGCCGCAAGCCCCGCCTGCACAACCGCCCCCGCCCGCAGTGCCGCCGGAAACCGTCCCGGCCAGCGGCCGCCCATCGCCAGATGCCCCCAGGGCGCACCCGCGGCCAGTGCGCTCTGAAAGCCGATCAGCCCCAGGGTCAGCGCCAGATGGATCAGGCCTGCAATCACCGCCATGATGTCGCCTCCCGCCAGCGCCTGCCAGGACTGCGGCAAGGGCGCGATCCGCTCGGCCAGCACCCATAGTCCCGGCAGGGTCAACCCGATAAAGACCACCAGACTGGCGGACAGAATCATTGAATAACCGGCAGTTCCGCCCCCTCCGGCTCCGGCCCCTGCCCCACCGCCAAAGCCTCGGCGCGAATGATCCGCGCAATCAGCGCGCAATCCGCAACCGAAAACGTCAACGGCACCCGCATATCCAGCAGCCCCGCCAGGATCCGGTCAGTCTGCGGCAGGCTTTGCGCCTCGGCATAGCGCCAATGATCATGGCGGCTGGTGAATGCCACCGGCTGATCGGCGCCGAACCACTTCAACTCGACCCCGCGCGCCAGACAGCGGCGCAAAAACAACTGGGTCCGCGCCTGCGACCATCCCGGCAGCAGGAACTGGAACGACGAGCCGACAAACCGTTCCTGATCGGGCCGCGCGATCCGCTGCAACCCCGGCACGCCCGCCAACCCGGCCTCCAGCACCCGATACAGCACCTCCCAGCGCGCCACCCGGTCAGCCAGCACCCTAAGCTGAGGCCGCAAGATAGAAGCGCGCAAATTATCCATCCGGCCCGAGACATTCGGCACCGCCATTCGCACCGCCTCGAACGCCTCCGGCCCCGGCGCCGCTTGGTGCGAGCCGTAAAGCATATAGGACCCCGACAGCAGAACCGCCCGCGCTATCACCGCCGCGTCATCGGAAACCATGAAGCCGCCCTCGCCCGAATTGACATGCTTGTAGGTCTGCATCGAATAGCACCCCACCAAACCATGCCGCCCCGAGGGCACGCCGCCCCAATCCGCCCCCATCGTATGGGCGCAATCCTCGATCACCCGCAGCCCCAGCGCGGCGCACAAGTCCATCAGCGCAGCCATATCGCAGACATGGCCCCGCATATGGCTCAGCATCAGCACCCGCGCCCCACTCGCCCGCGCCTTGGCGGCCAGATCGCTGAAATCCAGCACCAGATCCCCGGTCACCTCGACAAAGATCGGCCGAGCCCCCACGGAAGCAATCGCCCCCGGCACCGGGGCCAGCGTGAAGGCATTGGTCAATACCGGCTCGCCCGGCCCCACCCCCACCGCCCTAAGCGCACAGCCCAGCGCGTAGCCCCCTGACGCCACAGCCAGACAGTATGTCGCCCCGGTCAGTGCCGCGAACTCCTGTTCCAGCAAAACCGTCTCGGCAACCTCGCCCGGCGCGGTGTTATAGCGGTGCAACCGCCCGTGCCGCATCACCGCCACTGCCGCCGCAATGCCCTCTTCGGGGATCGGCTCTTGCTGGGTGAAACTGCCGGTGAATTTTTCCATGCGCCCTTTTCCAACGCCCCACCCCCGGCGTCAAGGCAATCAGCCTTTGCCGCCCTGCCAGGCGTCGCCGTCACCTCAGCCTGCAGGATCAGCGCGCCGTCCGGAAAGCGGCACATCGCCGCCAGATCCGCCTCGGTCATCGCCGCAAGCAGGGTGTTCAGGGTCGCCAGTCGTTGCCCGGCAGTCGTTGCCCTCTCGGCGAATGCGTGCATTCGCCGAGAGGGGGCGCAAGGTCGATCTGGCCATATGGTTACCGCCACATCGGACATCCGCGCCGTCGAGTTCATCCCCAGCGGCGACGGCGACATCGAGCCGGCAAGCGCCACCGGTTCGAGCGAACCGGCGAGGGGTTCTGCCCGAGCTGCTCGCCCAGATCCCCGAGGGCGAACAGATCGGCACCGTAACCACCGACAGCGCCTACGACACCCGCAGGTGTCATGCGCCATCGTCGAGCGCGAGGCAGTCGCGATCATACCGATCCGCAAGAATGGCCGACCGTGGAAGGAAGGCTGCCCGGCGGGACAGGCCCGAAACGAAACCCAGCGCGCCACCCGCCACTCTGGCCGGGCGTTCGGGAAGCGCTGGACCGGATACCATGCCGGAAGCCGGATCGAGGTATGAGCCGGGCCAGAAAAAGGCGAAGGGGAACAGAAAACAGTCCGGGGGACTGGTTTCCCCCGAACGGGGATCGTTCTCCCGGCGATCGGATGCGCTGCCTCAAGTCGTTCGGCGAGCGCATCGCCGCGCGAGACCCAGACCGCCAGACCGCCAAAATCCACATCCGCATCGCATAGATCAACCGCTTCTCTGCCCCCGGCACCGCCGAGATCGTTCGCCTGACCTAGCGCCAGCGGGGAAAGCGCAAGTCACGCCTCACCCGGCAGTTCTGCAACAACGCCACGATCAGTCCAAAGCCGATCATGTCCAGAAGCACGGTGATCAGAACAAAGGTCATGGCGTGACGCAACGGCACCTTGGCTGCGGGGATTGCCACGAGTTCCATGACCAAACCCCAATTCGCCCCCCGCAAACTGTCAGACAACCCGACCTCCTTACCCTTTGCCAAATACTCCCGCCGGAGGCACCGCCCCGCCAAAGCCAACCGCCCGGCCCCGCGCGCCAATTTTTTTAGCTAAAAAAATTACCCCCGGCCTGGCCCTTTCGCAGCACCAGGATGATTTCGGCCATGATTGACAGCGCTATCTCGGCCGGATTGCGCGCCGCGATGTCCAGCCCGACCGGCGCGTGCAATCGCCCGATGTCCCCGGCGCTGAATCCCTGCGCCGCCAGCCGCTCCACCCGCTTGGCATGGGTGCGTTTGCTGCCCAGACAGCCGACATAATAGGCCTGCGACCGCAGGGCTGCGGCCAGCGCCGGGTCGTCCAGCTTGGGGTCATGGGTCAGCGTCACCACCGCGGTCCGCCCGTCGGGCGCAAGGTGCGCCATGGCTTCGTCGGGCCAGTCCTCGATGATCGCCTCACCCGGAAACCGTGCCGCGGCCCCAAAAGCCCGGCGCGGATCAATCAGCACCGGCGCATGGCCACAGGCCCGCGCCATGCCCAGCAGAGCCTGGGCGATATGCACCGCCCCCACCACGATCAGCCTCAGGGCCGGGTTGTGGACTGCGATGAACCGCCCGTCCTCGACCCCCGACCGATCCGCCCGCAACCGCGCATCCACCGCCGCATCCTGGCCCTGCGCCACCAGCCTGCGGGTGAACCCGTCAAGCCCGGTCACCAGCGCCACCGCCCGCCCCCCGGCCCGCGCCGCCACCAGCCGCTCCAGCAGATCCTCGCCCAGATGCGCCACCGGTTCGACCAGCACCCGGATCGTGCCGCCACAGGCCAGCCCGACCGCAAAGGCATCACCATCACTGACGCCATAACTCAGCACCCTTGGCCCGCCCTCCTTCAGCGCCCCGGCCGCCTCCAGCACCACCGCCGCCTCGACACAGCCGCCCGAGACCGAGCCCATCATCAGCCCCGCCCCGTCCACCACTATCTGACTGCCCGCCGCGCGTGGGGCCGAGCCCCAGGTCTCCAGCACGGTCGCAAGCACCGCCCCGCGTCCGGCGCGGTGCCATTCCAAGGCCAGTTCGGGAATGTTGTCCTGAGTCATGCGCCACCTCCGGCGCCATATTGCGCGAAGACCGGCGCAATGAAAAGCGCCGCCGGATGCGGTCCGGCGGCACCAATCCGTGGTTCAGAGTCTACGGCGCGTTCTGGCGCAGCAACGGGGTGATGATCCGCACGGCCACCCGGCGGTTGGCGCGCTCATCGCCCAGGGTGTCGATCTTCAGCTCGCCCTCGCCGTAACCCTGCACCACCAGGTTTTCCGGCCGCACGCCGAAATACTCGGTCAGCGCCTTGGCCACCGATTCGGCGCGGCGGTCCGACAGCGCCAGGTTCGACGCCGCCGAGCCTACGGCATCGGTATGCCCCTCGATCAGGAACACTTCGCCGGGGCTCTCCTCGATCAGGCGGCTGATCAACTTGCCCAGCTTGTTCAGCTTTCTGGCCTCGGTGGCCTGAATGGCCGACGAGCCGGTCTCGAAGGTGATGGTGTTCACAGCGATCGTCGGTGCCAGATAGCGCACCTCGGGGATGTGGCGGATCTGGCGCAGGCTGAACTTGCGGCCCAGATCAGCGGCACCGGCTGCCGCCAGTTGTGCCCGCAGCTCGGCGTCGTCACCCTCCAGCGAGATCTGGTTCCGGTCGGACCGGACCCTCGGCAAGGTCGTCACATCGACATGCTCTTCGGCTTGCAGATCGTCGATCAGCACGGTGCCATGGCCGGTGCGGTCATAGGCGACGCGCTGTAACACGCGCCCGGTGGCATCGCGGATCGTCACGATCCGGCTGCCATCGGTGCGCTGCCCGATGGTGCGGGTTGAGCCATCGGCAAAGGTCTCGGTCCGCACGGTTGAGCCCGGCTCGCGCAAGAGGGCGTTGTCGTCCTTGTAGACCACATAGCTGCCGTCAGGCTGCCGCACCACCACCCGGTCACCGCTGTTCGACACCACCTGCCGGTTGCCCTTGATGATCGCACCGATCACCAAGGCCCCCAGCGCAATCAGCCCGACCTTTTCAAAGTCGGACAGTCCGGTTTTTTTGCCCGGTGCCACGGTAACAGGGGCCGCCGCGAATTCTTCGCTCGAGGCGCGGCTGTCGACTTCCGTCACCACCTCGGTGGTCACCGTCGCCGCGTCCGAGGGTGCCAAGTCCGCAGGCAGCGGGCCACCATCACCGTCCACCACCACGGGCGTCGCGTCGACTACCGGGGCCGCGACCGGATCTTCTGACGCCGTCGTTGTGTCCAGCGCGGATTCCAGCGTCTGGACGGCTTGGTCCGTCGGCACCGGCGCCTCGATCGTCGTTGCCGAGGGGTCAGCCGCTGCTGCCGCTGCCGCCGCTGCGGTTGCCGCCAGTGCCGCAGCCACTGCCGCCGCATCTTCGGCCGGCGCTTCGGTCACAACCGGAGTTTCCGGGGTCGTGGTCATATCCGCCATCCTGGCCTCGGCCTTGGCTTCACATTTCTTGACCGTTTTGGCGGGGATACATTCCGCGCCTTCCGGGCAAACCGCTGCCCTGTCGGGCAGGCAGACAAAGTCCCTACCCCCCACCGTGACCACCCTGAAACTCGCCTCAACCGTGGCAGTTGCTTGCCCGGAAACCTCGTCGGTAGCATCAACCGTGGTAATTGCTTCGATCACGGCCTCGTCTGCCTTGTCGGAAGCCGCTGCCGCCGCATCCGCCGCCGCCTTGTTGGCTGCCGCCTGTTCCGCCGCATCCGCTGCCGCCGCATCCGCTGCCGCCGCATCCGCTGCCGCCTTTTCGGCTGCCGCCTGTTCCGCCGCATCCGCTGCCGCCGCCGCATCGCTATCAGCCGCCGCCTGTTCGGTCGCGGCCTTGTCCGCAGCCGCTGCGGCCAGGGCTTCTGTCGCCTTGGCCTCGCAGTTCTTTGTCTTCTTCACCACGACGCAGAACGCCCCTTCCGGGCATAATGCCGCCTTGTCCGGCAGACAGATTACCTCTGTGCCGTCGATCATGACTGTTGGAAACTCCTGCGCGGCCGCAAAGGGTGGCACCATATACAGAGCCAGCGACAGGATCGTGGTCGAATTGATCAGTCTGTTCATTCGAATTCCTTTCAAGGAACGGCTCAGGACATTGGCGCTGAACAGAATCAACCAGCGCATTTGCCCATGCCAATATGACTGCCTAAGGCGTTTGCCTGCTGATATGCGATAGCATCGCCCGGCCAGGCAATGACCTCATTCAGCCTCGCAGACCAAGCCCCGGGATATACCTCGGGATATACCTATAGATACAGCGCCAGCGTGCGCGCGATGTTCTGCTGGTGGACCCCTTCATAGGGCGCGAACCAGTGCAGGGTCCCTGCTGCCAGATCGCCGGCTATTACCTCGCGCAACGGCGTATCCCGCAACGCAGGCTCCCGCTCCAGCCGTTGCAACCAGCGGATATAGCGCCCGGTGGCCGCCAGCAGACCGGGGCCATAGCCGCCCGCCGCAATGATCTCGGGGTCACCATGGCACGGCAGCACGACCTTTGCCCCCAGCGCCGCCAGCCGGTCCAGTTCGGCCAGATGGCTGGCGAAATCGGCAGGCTCACCGACATAGGTCGCGCAATCCTCGACCGTATCGCCCGCCAGCAGGATGCAATCATCGGGCAGCCACAGCACGGTGGCGTCATCGGAACGGATGTTGGCCTCGATCAGCGTGACATGGCGCGCGCCGACCCGCAGCCGCATCTCGCCAGAATAGACCACGTCGGGCAGCATCAAGGGGCAGATCGCCGGCGGCCCGTGGTCGCGCCCCGCCTCGATCACCGCCCGCCGCGCAGCCAGATGCGCCAGCGTGCGGCGGTTGGCGATGACCTCGCAGCCCGCAAAGGCTGCGGTGCCCGCCACATGATCCAGATGCCAATGCGACAGCACCACCCTGATCCGCCGCACCCCTCGCGCCTGCAGCGCCAGCCTGACCACCTCGGCATGGGCCACTGATACCTGAGTATCATAGACCAGCGCCTCATCCCCGCTGATCACGGCATAAGAGGCGATGCCCAGCGACAGCGCCCCGTCATCGACCCAGTTGTCCTGCGGCGCAAATCGCTGGCCGGGCACCTGACCGTCATAAAACGCCAGAATGCCCGGTCGGGGCTCCAGCACGCGCAGATGTCGGGTCAGGTTCATGGCGCGACCCTGCCGCCCCGTTTGCCCCCCGTCAACCCGTTTGCACCCCGCAGCACAGCCTGCTACCCCTTGCGCCATGCGTGCCCTGATCATCCTGACGGTCAAGAATGAGGCGTCATTCCTCTTGGAATGGCTGGCCCATCACCGGGCCTGCGGCTTTACCGATGTCCTGGTCTTTTCCAATGATTGCAGCGATGGCACCGACCTGATGCTTGACCGGTTGCAAGAGATCGGGCTTGTCACCCATGTCCGCAACAGCGGCCGCCATGATGAGGGCCCGCAATGGGCCGCCCTGAAAGCTGCCGACCAGCATCCGATGACCAAGGCCGCCGACTGGGTCATGTTTGCCGATGTCGATGAATTCGTGAACATCCATGTCGGCGACCACACCCTGCCCGCCTTGCTGCAGGCCCTGCCCGAGGCCGACGCCGTGGCACTGACCTGGCGGATGTTCGGCAACGCCGGCGTGGTGGCCTTTCAGGACCGCCCGGTCACCGAGATTTTCACCCGCGCAGCACCCTTGACCTTGGGCTGGCCGTGGCGCGCCCAGATGTTCAAGACCCTGTTTCGCAATGACGGCATCTTTCGCAAACTGGGCGTCCACCGCCCGCGCAACCCCGCCGACAATCCGCGTTGGCCCGCCCGCAATCCGCGCTGGTTTGACGGCTCGGGCCGCGCCATGCCACCCGGCAACCGGCTGTTTTCCGACTACCGCCAGGACAATTACCAACTGGTCCAGCTGAACCACTATGCCCTTGGCTCGATGGAAGGCTATCTGGTGAAATGCGACCGTGGCCGCGCCAACCGCGCGGCGTCAGCCTTCGACATCGGCTATTGGGTCGAGCGCAACCTGTGCGATGTCCCCGACACCTCGATCGGCGCTCTGAACAGCAGCGCCTTGCGCGCCACCTGCCACGCCGACCCCATCCTTGGCCCAATGCACCAACAGGGCGTCCAGTGGCGCCGCACCCGCTTTGCCACCCTGATGACCGAGGAACCCTGGCGCGCCCTGTTTGGCCACCTGCTGATGTCGCGCCCCAGCCGCGCCCTCAGCCCGGCCGAGGCGGCGCTGATCCATGCCCATACCGCAGCGAACCCCGGTCAGTCCGCCTGATGCCGTCGCATGGGCAGAAA
Organism: Paracoccaceae bacterium; assembly: GCA_038921555.1. Taxonomy (GTDB): domain Bacteria; phylum Pseudomonadota; class Alphaproteobacteria; order Rhodobacterales; family Rhodobacteraceae; genus Stagnihabitans. The sequence goes on along the minus strand of JBCKXH010000026.1, from coordinate 2,294 downwards.
CAATCCCGACCGACTATCCCGAACCGCAGCCCAATCGGACAAGGTATTTCCTTGATTGCGCCGCGATCCGGGCGATAATGCAACCTCACGCAGCCTTGGGGCCACCAAGCCTTGGCCTGCGCGAAACTTCTATCCGGTGGGACCCTATCTTGAACACAGACCTCGACGTGCCGGTGGATGCCTCCGCCGCGACGGACCGCGCCAGTTGGCTCGCCCTGATCGACCAGATCGGCGCGGAAGAGGGTTATTTTCAGACCGTCGGCCCACGGCATTGGGCGATGTTCGTCGATGACGGCACCACATTGGTCGTCAGTTTTGAGACCATCGCCTCGGCCCGCGCGCGTCAGGGCCAGATGCCGCTGGCCCATCACATCGCCGCCGAAAAGGGCTGGTCCCACCTGTGCCTGATCGCCGAGGACCTAACATGGTTCCGCGACCCCGCCGTCTATGCCTGGTTCGACCGCCTGGTCGATGAGGCGTTTTTTGAGGACTTCGACCGCGTCCTGTTTTACGGCGCGGGTCCGATGGGCTATGCCGCCTGCGCCTTTTCGGTGGCCTCCCCCGGCGCGCAGGTGCTGGCCCTTGCCCCGCTGGCCACGCTGAACCCCGCCGTGGCCGGCTGGGACGACCGCTTCAAACGCGACCGCAGCCTTGATTTCACCTCGCGCTATGGCTTTGCCCCTGACATGATCGAGGGCTGCGCCACCCTGTCGCTGGTCTGCGATCCCTATATGCGGCCCGACGCCATGCACGCCGCCCTGTTCCGCGCGCCCCATACAAGGCTTCTGCCGACCCGCTATGCCGGCCCGGATATTGAGGCCGTGCTGGCCCGCTGCGGCATCCTGGACGAGGTGATCATTCAGGCCGCCGAAGCCCGTCTGACCCCGGCCAGCTTTGCCCATCTGTGGCGTAAGCGCCATGGCGACGCCACCTATCTGAAAACCCTGCTTCATGCGGTCGAGGCGACCGGCAGCCGCGCCCGCCTTGTCGCTTTGTGTGAAAACGTGTTCCGCCGCCTGCGACTAACCCGGTTCCGCAAACGCTTGGCTGAAGTGACGGGGGCCAACAAGCCCGCACCCGACAGGACCTGATCGCAACCCGCGTTTGCCGGGGTGCCTCTTATGGTGCAAGCTGCGGCAGAATCCCACCTTCGCAAGCGCATGGCAAAGCTCTGGGGTCAACCCACTTGGCCCAAGGCCAGAACCTGACAACGCCGCTTCCTGCGGCGTCGCTCAAATTGGCTATGATCAACGTCAACCGCCGATGACAGCCGGTGGTTTGCCCGGCCTATCAGGGCACGACAGGTCACAAATGGCCCTACGTCATGCCAAGGGTGATCAAGAATGTTCGTAACAGCCCAGGTAGGCGTTTTCGATTGAGCGCTTGACGCGGGACTCTTGGCATGAGTCAAGCTTCCCATGTCTGCGGCCTCTCAATCCAACCCAGATGACGGCGCATTGACCGCCGCGATTGCGGTGCGGGACGAGATCATCGCGGCGCTGCAAGCGGCGTTGGCCGAACAACAAGGGGTGAGCGCCAGGGCGCTGGCGCGTATTGCGGAGCTTGAGCGCCGCCTTGGCCTCAACAGCGGCAACAGTGGCAAGCCGCCGTCGAGCGACGGACTGGGAAAGCCTGCGCGCCAGCCTGCGCAAAGCCTGCGCGAGAGTTCGGGCAAGAAGAGCGGCGGGCAGGCGGGCCACAAGGGGGAGACGTTGCGCCGCGTCGAGCATCCCGACGCCACCACCGACCATTTTCCCCAGACCTGCTCGGGCTGCGGCGGGGCGCCAGAGCGTGATGAGGAAAAGTGGCGACCGGTTTTCCTCTTCAATCACGCGACCACCAGGAAACGAGATCGGGATGATGTTTGGTATCAAACATCATCCCGATCCAGAGGCGACGACGACCGCGGACTTCATCAGTCGCCAGGTGTTTTGAGCAGCCCGAGCCGCGTCCGCTGTTCGCAACCGAACACCGCGCTCATCAATGTGGTTGCGCATCCTGCGGTGCTGCGACCCGTGCCGCCTTTCCCGAGGGGGTTGCGGCGCCTGTGCAATATGGCCCGCGGATCATCGGCTTCCTGCTCTATCTGCTGCACTACCAGATGCTGCCGCAGATGCGCTTGGCGGCGCTGATGGCGGACCTGTTCGGCACCAGCTTGGGCTTGGCTCCACCATCGCCAACATCAGCCGTGCTTGGCACCCAGCGGTTCGCGCCCTTCGCCGAGGCGAACCGCGATCATGTGGTCGCAGCACCGGTCAAGCACCCAGTCAAGCACCCGGTCAAGCACATGGGAC